>NZ_JBEXET010000066.1:25175-30004 GCF_040606415.1 Streptomyces sp. NPDC005423
CGGCGGTGCGCAGCCGCTTGGGGTCCCCCACACTTGGGTGGGGGAGGCCCCCACCCCCGACCAAGGTACTCATGCCGGCCGCCTTCGCCCGTGGGCGTACGTCCGTGGGCCGATCCCGCGGGGGCGGCGGCTGGATAGTCTCGCGGGATGGATGCCATACCGACCACCCCGTTCCTCGTGCACGTCGCACAGCACGGTCCCCCTCTTGAGAGGCCGCACCAGCGATGACGAGAACGAGGACGGGGGCCTGCGTGGGAGGTGCCCTGTACCTCCTCGCGGTGGGTGCGCTCGTAGGAGGCGCACCGCAAGCTACGGGCACGGTCCGCGGTTTCGGGGCACTGCTTGCGGCGAGTCTGCTCGTCGGTGTGCTGCGACGCGTGCCGCTCCTGGCTCTGTCCATAGCGCTCTTGGGGTCCACCGCCGTGGTGGTGGGCCCCCCGGGCTCCGCCCGTGCGAGCGTGTCGGCCTCGTATCAAGGCCAGTTCCTGTCGTATCTCGCAGTGGACCTCGTCCTGGGCCTCATCGTCGCCACCGGCGCGCGGCGCGCTTCGATCGTCGCCCTGGCCGGATCCCTCACCGTCCAGCTCCTGGTCGTCGGCGGCTTCTCGCACGGGGACAACCTGATCGTGAACGTCGTGATCGCCCTGCTGGCGCTGGCCGCGGCCTGGACGTGCGGACTGTTGAGCCGCGAGCGCCGCGAGCACACGGTGGTGCTGCGTTCGCAGGAGGTGGCCGAGGCCGTGATCGCCGAACGGCTGCGGATCGCACGGGAGTTGCACGACATGGTCGCGCACAGCATCGGCATCATCGCCATCCAGGCCGGGGCGGCGAGCCAGGTCATCGGGACCCGGCCCACGGAGGCGGGTGAGGCATTGCGGGCCATCGAGGTCACCAGCAGGGAGACCCTGTCGGGCCTTCGGCGGACATTGGTGGCACTCCGTCAGGCAGACCTGGGTGCGGCGGCCTCGGGAAACCAGGCAGCCCTCGCCCCCTCGCCGGGTCTGGCGGACATCGACCGGTTGGCGGCGGCCACGGCCGACGCGGGGGTACATGTTGCTGTGCGCCGCAGTGGGGAGGAGCGCCCCCTGCCGGCCGACATCGACCTGTCCGCCTTCCGTATCGTGCAGGAGGCGCTGACCAACGTGGTCCGCCACGCGGGCACCGGAAGCTGTCGCGTGCTCATCGACTACGGAGACGAGGAGCTGTCCGTGGAGGTCGTCGACGATGGGCGCGGTGCCACCGAGAACAGCTCGGCCCACGGTTTCGGTCTCGTGGGCATGCGGGAGCGGGTCGCCCTGCTGTACGGCGACCTCAGTGCCGGGTCGCGACCCGAGGGCGGTTTCCGGGTGACGGCCCGGCTGCCTCTGCCCGGCCCTGCCGGGGTTCCGGTGGAAGCCCGATGACCGCCGGTCCTGTGCGCGTCGTACTCGCCGACGACCAGCCACTGGTGCGGTCCGGCCTGCGCCTGGTCATGGCCGATCACCCCGACCTGGAGGTCGTCGGCGAAGCCGCAACCGGTGCCGAGGCGGTCCAACTGGTCAGGAGCATCGGCCCGGACGTCGTGGTGATGGACATCCGGATGCCCGGCATGGACGGGATCGAGGCCACTCGCTTGATCACCGCCGGCCCGGCCGCGACGCGCGTCCTCGTCCTGACCACGTTCGACGAGGACGACTACGTCTACGGCGCGCTACGGGCCGGAGCGAGCGGCTTCGTGGTCAAGGACATGGCGCTGAACGACATCCTCGCGGCGATCCGCGTGGTCGCCGCCGGCGACGCACTGATCGCGCCGGGGGTCACGCGCCGGCTGATCGCCGACTTCGTCGGGCACCCCCCGCGGCGCTCCCCACGGCCGGTCGTGGGCATCACCGAGCGGGAACGGGAAGTCCTGACCCTCATCGGGCGCGGCCGGACGAACACCGAGATCGCGGAGGACCTCTTCATCACGGTGGCCACCACCAAGTCGCACGTGTCACGCCTGCTCACCAAACTGGGCGCCCGGGACCGGGTCCAACTCGTGATCACCGCCTATGAGATGGGGCTCGTCACGCTGCCCGGCTGAGCAAGCACCAACGCTTCGGCCACGTCCGGACGAAAGACGGGAAGCCGACCGCGGCCAGGGCCCGGGGTGACCGATCGGACCCCACCCGGCAGGCGCCGGGCGCGGTGCCGAACCCGAGGGTGGACGGCAGCCCGCTCCCGGCGGACGGGCTGGAGTTCACGTCAGCGGGGCCACCTTCGCGTCCCAGTCGATGTGGTGGTCGAACTGCCAGGCCATCTTCTCCGGGTTGATCAGCTTCATGGTCGCCGGCATCACGAGGTCGCGCAGGGCGCGGCCGACCGGGCCCGCGGTCTTGTTGCTGTTGGTGCGGGCACCGAGCTTGATGATGCGTTCGACGCGAGGCCGGCGCAGTTGTTCGTACGCCGCGAAAGCCAGGTCGTAGGGCAGGTCCCGCAGGCAGCGAGCCAGTTCGACGGCGCTTTCGACGGCGATGGAGGCGCCCTGTCCGGAACTGGACGAGGCGGCGTGGGCCGCGTCGCCGATCAGGGTCGTGCGGCCGTGGGTCCAGTTCGCGACCCTCGGCATGTTCTCCATCGGGCCGGTGATGAGGAGTTGGCCGGTGTCGGTACGGCTGATCATTTCGAGGGCGGGGGTGCGGTCGTCGGCGAAGGCGGTCCGCAGGGTGCGCATCCACTCCTCCGCGCCGATCGCCTGAGCCTGGGCGACAGTCATCGGGGCGCGGCGGGGCAGGTTCACGAACCACACCGCCGAGGAGTCGTCGAAGATCTGGTAGCCGAAGAACGCGCGCTTGCCGAAGCACATGTACATGACCCCGTTGGTGGAGGGCATCCCTGACCGGCTCATCCGCGCTCCGAAGCACACCAGTCCGGCGTAGTTCGGCTGCGGTGCGGCGGGGTCGATCAGGGAGCGGACCGTGGAGCGGATGCCGTCGGCGCCGATCAGGATGTCGGCGCGCGCCTCGGTACCGTCCGCGAAGTGCGCGGTGACACCGGAGCCGGTGCCGGTCGTGCCGGTCAGCCGCTTTCCGTGGTGGATGGGAACGGAGCGGCGCTCCGCCTCGTCGTGGAGCGCGCGGTAGAGATCGGCGCGCCAGACGAACTGCGGGGACGGGAGGCGGGAGGGCGGGGCGAACCTCGCGAGGGGCTTGCCCGTCCAGCTCCGTAGCCCCATGGCGGTGACCGGGGTGCCGATGGCGCGTACGAGGTCGCCCGCGGCGATCGCGTCGAGGGCGTTCTGGCCGTTCGGGGCGATGGTCATGCCGCCTCCGGCCCCGTCGGCCGTGTGCGCGTACGCCTCGTAGACGGCGGCCTGGATGCCTGCCTGGCGGAGCGCCATCGCGGCGACCGGGCCGGCGATACCGCCGCCGATGACGAGCGCGGTGCGGGCCTTGCCGATGCCGGTCATGACTTCTGCCCCCTCGAAGGGTCGTCGATCGTGGGTACGCCGCCGCTCTTGTGCGCGCGGCGCAGATCGTGGAGGTACGCGCGAGAGAACATCGCCGACATGATCGCGATGCCGCCGCGGTGGATGCGGATCTCGCTGTTCGCCGCAGAGCCGGACAGCCGGACCAGGCGGTCGGTCGCCTGGTCGCCGGCGGACGGGGACCGGGAGTCCTTGATGCGGCCGCGGGCGGTCCACCTCAGGTTCCAGTGGTCGACGGCGGTGCCGTCGTCGACGAGCAGCTTGACCATGGCCCGGTCCATGTCGAGGTGGATCTCGACCTGGTCGGGGAGGCCGGCGGAGCGGAGGTCGAGGACAGCGGCGCCGCAGCGGGCCTTGACCTCGAAGCGGCCGGCCTCCGTCCAGTCACCGAGGTGCTTGACGAGGTCGTGGTCGGAGTGGATGCGCTCGGTGAGGGGCATCGCGGTTGTTCCTCTCTGGGAGGTGCTTTGCGGACGAGTCGATAGTTGCAGTGACACTAGTCGCTCGTCAACTAGTTTCTCTGTGGCTACAATCGAGCCCATGACCGCATCCGCTCCGCGCAGTTCCCCCCTCGCCCTGACCGTCCTGGCCCTGCTGCACTACCAGCCGCTGCATCCCTACGGCATCCAGCGGCTGGTCAAGGACTGGGGCAAGGAGCAGGTCGTCAACGTCAGGCAGCGTGCGAGCCTCTACCGCACGATCGAGCGACTCAATGGCGACGGGCTGATCGCGGTCCGCGAGACCGGGCGCGATCAGCAGTACCCCGAGCGGACCGTGTACGAGGTCACCGGCACGGGGCGCGAGACCGCCCGCGCCTGGCTGGAGGAGATGCTCTCCGCGCCCAAGGAGGAGTTCCCGGAGTTCCCGGCCGCCCTCTCGAACCTTCTTCTGCTCACGTCCGACGAGATGGCGGACGTACTGGAGCGGCGGGTCGACGCTCTCACGGAGAAGCTCGACGGGCTGAAAGCGGCCATGGCCGCGGAGGCGGAGCGGGGGCTGCCGCGCATCACCCGCCTGGAGACCGAGTATCTGCGGGCCGTCACGGCTGCGGAGCTGGAGTGGGTGCGCGCGGTGGTCGAAGACCTGCGGGCCGGCAAGCTCTCGTGGACGAAGGAGCAGCTGGACGCCCTCGCGGCGGGGCCGGTGCAGGAGTGAACCCGCCCCCCGGGGCGTCCGCGAACCTGCACCGGCTCGCCGTCGTCGCCCCGTCTGGGCGGCAGCTGCCTGGCCGTCCGCCTTGCGGCAGCGCTGCCGGCCTCTCGACAGGCCGACCCCGCCCATCCCCAGTGGCCGCCGACCCCGCCCATCCCCAGTGGGCCTACACAACAAGGAGCACCCGACTGGTGTCCACCCCCACCGAACTCCCGACCGCACCGCAGTCGTT
>NZ_JBEXET010000067.1:0-29472 GCF_040606415.1 Streptomyces sp. NPDC005423
CAAGCGGCGACAAGCTCACAGCCATACCCGCAACCCCTGGGCTTCCCCGATCCTACGAATGATCAGATCCGACCCGCTTGAAAGGTAGGACAAGCTGAGTATCACCTCTTCCAGATCACAGACCCGCAAGGGCCCGTGGCCGACGATCTCGACGCAACCCAGAACGGGCTCGTATCCGCTGTCGGCGGCGTCGTCGAGGTGGCGACCGGGATCCACACCGGCAGCGTCCGTGTCACGGTCGAAACGCACTCACAGCTACCCGACCCTGCTCTGGGCTGGGAAGAGATCGCTGAGATGCCATGCCATTCCCCCTCCGGGGAAGTGCTGGTGACGCTGATGATGGACGATCCTGCCGATCTGCCCTCGCTGCCGTCCCAGGGACCGGGCCCCTACCGGCTGCGCGTCCACGCGCTCGGCAGAGACACGGCTGTCGACGAGAGTACGGATGACGTCGTGGAGTCCTACCTGATCCAAAGCTGGCCCGCCGCCCACCAGGACGCCCTCCTGGTCAAGGCGACCGACGCCTACGGACCCAGGTACGAGCCCGAGAGACCGGTGACACCATCGTCATCGACCACGAGGACTCACTCGACACCCAGACCGGCCGGGAACGCGACATCCTGCGCCGGGCCGGACACGGCGACTACTCCTACTGACCTTCTCGGGTTGTTGTCGGGGGTGACGTCGTGTGATCCATGCGGTATGCCGGTGGGATGCGGTATGCGCAGGGTGGAGGTCTTATTGCTGAGCGGCAGGCTGTCCGTGCGGGGATCCGGCTGGAGGCCGGGGAGCGATTCTCCCGGGGTGAGAAGTCCGCGGTGATCGCCAGGGATCTGCGGGTGAGCGAGCGATCGGTGCAACGGTGGCGCCGGGCCTGGCGTGAGGGCGGGACAGCGGCCCTGAAGTCGTCGGGGCCCGCGAAGCTTCCCAAGCTTTCCGATGCACAGTTCGTGGTGCTGGAGGGCGAGTTGGCCCGGGGCCGGCCGCCTTCGGATGGGATGACCGGCGGTGGACGCCGGAACGCGTCAGAACGGTGATCGGCCGCCAGTTCAAGGTCAGCTGGGACTTTTGGGACAGCCCCGGACCGACTTCTGCCGGGCCTTGGGTGGCCGCGCTGGCCGCGCTGGCCGCGCTGGCCGCGTAGGGTGAGGACACCTACCAGACCAACGCCCGAACGCTGCGGCTGTTCTTCAACGACGCCGCGGCGGCTGAACCGCCCGTCACCGCGACGAGGCAGATCACGATGGAGTGGTGGAAAGGCGCCCGACGCGGCCGGGAGACTACTTGCCGCTCCAGGAGGCGCGGCGCTCCCCATGGCCGACTTCGTCACCCACCCCGGTGCGCGGTGCTGATCCGTCACCTTCCGCTGCCACGGCCGCCCGCACCCGCTGCTCCTCGCGAGCAGAGCCGACGTCCCGTTCCAGGGGTGTGTGACTCACGGCCGTCGCGAGGTCTTCCAAGGCCCGTTTTTGCAGTTCCGCCTCGCGCCGCACGACCGGGCTCCGGTTGCCGGCGGCAGCGTCCTCCCACGCGTGGAGCGCCTCCTCCACACGCTCCCAGTCTGGATTCCTGTGCTCGCGCACGTCGACTGCTGCCTTCGCGGTGTCCGTCTCCAGGGCCTCGGCGAACCGCTCCGCCTCGGGGACGAAACGGCTGTCGGCCCGCGGGACGTGGCTCTCCATGAGCATCACCGCCCGGCCGAACCCCTTCAGTGCCTCTTGCGCCTCCTTCGCCTCACGCGACGTCAGACCCCTGGGGCGGACCGGTTCCTGCCTTGCCCGGTCGTATGTCTCCTGCCAGGCGGCACGTGCATCCCTGCTCGCCAGCAGTGCCCTGCGCATGTCGGCGTGATGCTCCTGGGTCGGTTCGGCGTAGCTGCGGAGCACCGCGGCCGCGTAGCGGCCGTTGGCGGCGAGCCAGTCCGCAAGCCGGCCCGGCAGCCGGGGCGTCTCCCACGCGGGGAACACCACGTAGGCCAGCATTGCCAGGGCCCCGCCGAGCAGGGTGAGCACCACCCGCTCCGGGACCGTCTGCTCCCACGCCTGACCGCCCATGCCGAGCAGGAAGACGACGTACGCGGCAGTGAAGCACTGGGAGTAGGCGTAGCCGGTACGGATCAGTGTGTACGACAGGCCCGCCGAGATCACCGCCAGCGCGCCGAACACATGGGCGTCCGGGCCCAGGGCCCGCACCATCCCGGTGGCGAGCGCGACCCCCGCCAGGGTCCCGGCGAAACGGGCCACCGCGCGCGCGTACGTCCGGTGGAAGTCCGGCCGCATCACCATCACCGAGGCGATGGGCGCCCAGTAGCTGTGGCCCAGGGGCAGCCGGGTGGCGATCAGGTAACCGAGCGTGGCCACTGCCGCCAGGCGCACGGCGTGCCGGAACACGGGCGAGTCCCGCCGGAGCTCACGGCGGACCGCCCGGACGACGACCGGGACCAGCCGGAGCATTGTCGGGCGCACCAGGAACTGGGCGCCGGCAGGGCCGGGCGGTGTAGGCGTCCTCCCGCGCGCGCCGCCGCTCCCGGCGATCTCCAGCGCCTCGCCGAGCAGTTCCACGAGCCGCTCGGCGGCCTGCCGCGCGGGCCCCTCCAGCACCTCGTGTTCCTCGTCGACACGCAGGACGTCCGTGCTCCCCGGCCGTACCTCGGCGAGACTGCCGCGGCGGATCGAACGGGCGGCCGCATCCAGGACGTCGGCGGCCGCGTCGAGCAACTCCCGCGCGCGGTCCCGCCCGGGTCCCTCAGCTGGGGCGCCGACGTCCGGGTCGGCGAGCGCGGCGACGACCGGCCGAATACGCTCGGCGAGTCCCCGGGGGCCGTGCAGGGCGGGGGGACGGGTGCGGGCCTGTGATGGCGTCACGGTGGCCGCGTCCCTGGCCGTCATCAACGGCTCCGGGTCGAACGGGGCCGTCGGGTCGTGCCGCAGCCGGCGGGCGTAGTCCGCCACTGCGGCCAGGGCGTCGGCGAGCGCGTCGCGATGCGCCCCCCAACGGCGGATCGGGAACAGTAAGATCAGCACGGCCTGCACCACGCCCCCGAGCGCGATGACCCCGGCGTGTTCCAGGGCTCGCCCGACGCTCGTGGGCAGGGTGATGGTCACCAGCATGCTGCCGACCGTCGTTGCTGCGACGATCCCAGCGGTCGATCCGACAGCCCACGCCATCCCCGCGGCGAAGGCCCATACGGCCAGCAGTGGGAGGAACGTCACGAGTCGCCCCGCCGCCAGGTAGCCCACGAAGGTGCTGAGCGCCAGACTCGCGCCCGCGCTGAGCGCGATCACCTTGCGTGGACGCCAGGTGCGCTGGAAGGTGGCCCCACCCGCGGAGTAGGCACCGAGGGCGGCGGACGCGGCGTACGCAGGGGAGACGAGCCACAGCGCCGACCCGATGACGATCGCCATCCCTGCGGCCGTGCGCAGCGCAAGCAGGGGCTCCAGCCGCGTCTCCTCGATCGTGAGCCCGGATCGCACGACCTCTCCGAAGGCCCGCAGCCACGTCACGGGTGTGAGCCTAGCCGGAACACCCTGCCGGGTCGCATCGGCCTGATTGAGGTGCGGCAACCGTCGGGCAGGGAAGCCTCCTACCCGCCCCGCGAACAGGCCGGCGGCCGCAGCCGCTGGACGGGGTGCAGCCACTGCGGACACTGCTGAGCGTCCGCCGTCCGTCCTACCGGGAGCGCGGCGATCGTCCCCAGCCCCGGCCGGAGGACGGGCGGGACGGCGGCCCCGGGTCGCCTACCGCTTGTGGCCGTTCCCGTGTCCGTTCGGGTGCAGGACCACCTTGGTCCAGCCCTCGTCACGGGCGTCGAAGTGCTCGTAGGCGGTGGGGGCCTCGTCCAGACTGAGTTCGTGGGAGACGACGAAGCTCGGCTTTGCCTTCCCGCCAGCGATCAGATCCCGCAGCGCCCGGTTGTACCTCTTCACCGGCGCCTGCCCGGTGCCCATGCGCTGGCCCTTGAACCACATCATGCCGAAGTCGATCGGGACCTTGCCCCGCGCTTCCAGCTCTCCCTGGGCCTCCGCGCCGCCGGGGTCCTCGGGCAGGAACACGCCCACCACGCCGATGTCGCCCGTGAACCTGACCGAGTCGATCAGTCCGTTGAGCGTGAGGCTGGCGTCCTCATGTCCCTCGGGGTCGTGTGCCTGGTAGCCGACGCATTCACAGCCGTTGTCGGCGCCCAGACCGAGGGTGGCCTCCTTGACGACCTCCGCCGGCTTCTGCTCGGCGGTGTTGATCGGGATGGCCCCGATCTCCTCGGCCTTGCGCAGCCGGTCTGGCTGGTGGTCGGCTACCCACACGCGGCCGGCGCCCTTGAGGAGGGCGGAGTAGGCCGCCATCTGCCCGACGGGACCGGCCCCGAAGACGATCGTCTGGTCGCCCGGTTTGACGTGGGCCATCTCGGTGGCGTGATAGCCGGTGGGGAAGATGTCGGCGAGCATCACGTAGTCGGTCTGCCGCTCGGCGGCGTCCTCGCCCAGACGCAGCGCGTTGAAGTCGCCGTAGGGCACGCGCAGCAGTTCCGCCTGGCCGCCCTGGTAGGGGCCCATGTCGGCGAACCCGTAGGCGGCTCCGGCAAGGGCCGGTTCCGGCTGCATGGTCAGGCAGTAGTTGGTCAGACCCCGCTCGCACTGCTTGCAGAAGCCGCAGGCGATGTTGAAGGGCAGGACCACATATTCGCCGACCTGGACCTTGCGGACGGCCGAGCCGACCTCCACGACCTGGCCCATGTTCTCGTGTCCCAGGGTGCGGCCGGACTCGAACGAGGTGCGGCCTCGTACATGTGCAGGTCCGAACCGCAGATGTTGGTAGCGGTGATCTTGACGATGATGTCGCAGGGGTGTTCGATCTTCGCGTCCGGTACGTCCTTCACTGTGACCGTTCGCGGTCCTTCGTATACAGCTGCTCTCATGATGCTCCTTAGGTGCCGCGGCATGACCGCGGCACGGCGGTGAGTGGAGAGGATGCGAAGCCTGACGCCCGTGAGTTCATACGGCAGGGCCCCTGGCTCCGGTCTCTGAAAGCCGTTCACCGGCTCGGTAACGCCCGGCCCGCCGCCGGGCCGCAGGCAGTGCTCCGGTGCGTCGGCGGCGTACCTCCGAGTCCCCGCCTGCCCCCACGCAAAACAGCCGCGCACCGACCGATCGGCGGAATCTTCGTACACGGGCGACCACCAACCACCAGGCGCCAACGAATCTCCGACCCGGGTCACCAGCTAGTCGCCGTTGTCGTCCTGGAGCATGTGGCGGCGCTCCTGTTCGCGCTTGGAGTAGGCGGCTGCCCGGATCGCCTCGTCGCTCTCCAAGCCTGATCCCAGCGCCCCGCCCACCGTGGCGACCGAAGCGACGAACCAGGACAACGTCCAGTATTCCGCGGCGTGAAGCGGAGTTCGTGTCGTGGAGGCGAACACTTGGCCGTTGAGGATGAACAGAGCCCACACCAAGTTGATGACGATCAAACCCGTGTAGCAGACAAGCACCCCGATACCCACGGTCATGATCGTCGAGGTGTTGTAGAGCCTCGCCCTTTGTCTCGCCTCAGGCGAGCGCTCCGCAGTTCGATGCCACAGCTGCGCGTCCACGATCAGCCAACCGATCATGAGCGCGACAGACCCGACCGTGGCGATCACGAGGCGCGGCGCGCTCAGGGACTCGGCCAGGTTCCAGATGGTCGAGTTCACGGTGGCGACTGCTCCCGTGGCGAGTGCGGCCGCCAGGGCTTTCGACAAGCCCGGCACCAAGCGCCACGGTCGGTTGGCGCGGACCATGCCGACGAGCACCTTCAGGTAACCGCGCGGCCCGCTGACGACGTACCGAAGATCAACGGTCTCCTCCTCACCGACCCGGCCCTGGTGAATAGGCGCGAAACGACTGACGAAGGGAGCCGGCAACGGCTGAACCTGCGTGGGTTCCTCCGCCCCGGTGGCCCGCCGACCCGCCAAACTGAGCACGGTTTCTTCCACGGCCCGCCGGGCCCTGGTCTGCAGCCGTAGGCCCCCCAGCGTTGGAAGAGACAGCAGTGCCAACCCGTGTTCGTGACTCAGATCCACCACGAGCTTGAGCCCGTGTGAGTGCAGCGGAAGGTCGGTGAGGGCCACGACGATGTCCCAACTCTCCGCTCTTCCGCGGTCCATGATCCGGCGCATCAAGGTGGTCGGGTCCTCGGTCCCTGCGGTGAAGGGCTCACTGACCACCTCGACCTCGAACCGTCGCCTCTGGCCTGACTTGTCGGCGAGCCGAGCGGGAAGTGTCCGGGCCATGCGCTGCGCGATCTCCGTGGGCGCGTCGGGATCCGCCAGGAGAGCCACGACCGTAACGCCCTGAGACGACACCCGCATGACTCCTTCTCGTCGGCTGCCCCTGCGATCGCCCGTGCTCACAGGATGCTCCTGAGGTGTAGCCGACGCCGCGTGACACGCTGGCCCCTCCCGGCAGGTGCAGGCGGTACGGTCAGATCTGCTCGTCCATCCCGTGCAGAGCCTGCTCTACCACCGGGCCAGGGTTGCGTGCGCCACCGCGGACTCACGCTCCGCTCCACCCCGGTCGGCACCGCGAAGAGATCGCTCGGCAGCAGGCCCGCCTCCTGTTCAACCTCGTCACGCCGCCCAAGGCCGTGTATCGAAAATGGATCCGGGACACTCCGGAGGCTCGTGTGAGCGGGGCCCGGTGACGGCGCCTGTCGCGCGGTTCCCGGCGCGATCAGGTAATCAGGAACGGTGGACAAGGACGCGACCGACCCCTTCGTGCATGTCCGGGGCGCCAGTGAGAACAACCTGAGGAGCATCGATGTCGACGTTCCGCGGGACGCGATGGTCGCCTTCACCGGCGTCTCCGGTTCGGGCAAGTCCTCGCTCGCGTTCGGCACACTCTACGCGGAGGCCCAGCGCCGCTACTTCGAGTCCGTGGCACCGTACGCCCGAAGGCTGTTGCAACAGGTCGGCGCACCGCACGTGCAGGAAATCACCGGACTGCCGCCAGCGGTGGCCCTGCAGCAGCGACGCGGGTCGCCCAGCTCGCGCTCGACGGTCGGCACCATCACCACGCTGTCGAATCTGCTGCGCATGCTGTACTCCCGCGTCGGCACCTATCCGCCCCGGGCCGCACGCCTGGAAGCCGAGTCGTTCTCACCCAACACCGCAGCCGGCGCCTGCCCGGAGTGCCACGGACTGGGCGTCGTGCACGACGTCGCCGAGGATCTGCTCGTCCCGGACCCCTCGCTGAGCATCCGCGAGGGGGCGATCGCCGCCTGGCCGGGCGCCTGGCAGGGCGCCAACCTGCGTAGTGTCGTGAGCGGTCTGGGGATCGACATCGACCGACCATGGCGCAGGCTCAGGAAGAAGGACCGGGACTGGCTGCTGTACACGGACGAGCAGCCCTCCGTGTACATCGAGCCGGAGGAGGACCGCGTCGACTACGGCTACCAGGGCAAGTTCTGGAGCGCCCGCAAGCACGTCATGCACGTCCTCGCCGACTCCAAGAGCGAGAAGATGCGCGAGCGGGCGCTCCGGTTCGTCAGGAGTGTGCCCTGCCCCGAGTGTCACGGCAGCGGACTGCGGCCCGAGGCGCTCGCCGTGACCTTCGCCGGACGGTCCATCGCCGAGGTCAACGCGATGCCGCTCACCGAGGTCGCGGCGCTGCTGCGGCCCGCCGCGGGGCGGTCCGAGGCCGACGCCACCACGTCGACCGCCCGATCCGGGGAGACGACCGAGGTCGCGGTCCGGATCTGCGGCGATCTGGTCGCGCGGGTCGAGGTACTGCTCGACCTGGGCCTCGGATATCTCGGCCTCGGGCGCCGCTCGACGACCCTGTCGCCCGGCGAGGCTCAGCGCCTACGGATTGCCACCCAGCTGCGCTCGGGGCTGTTCGGCGTCGTCTACGTCCTCGACGAACCCTCCGCGGGCCTGCACCCGGCTGATGCGGAACCGCTGCTGGACGTGCTGGACCGCCTCAAGGCGGCGGGCAACTCACTGTTCGTCGTGGAGCACGACATGGACGTCGTACGGCGGGCGGACTGGGTGGTCGACATCGGCCCCGGCGCGGGTGAGGGCGGCGGACGCGTGCTGTACAGCGGCCCGGTCGCCGGTCTTGAGCGGGTCGGGGAGTCGGCCACGAGCCAGTACCTGTTCGGGCGCGCCCAGCCGCTCGGTCACCGCCCGCGCACACCGCACGGCTGGCTGCACCTGAGCGGCGTCTCCCGCCACAATCTGCACGACGTGTCCGTCGACGTACCGCTCTGCGTACTGACGGCGGTGACGGGCGTGTCCGGTTCAGGGAAGTCGACGCTGGTGACGCAGGTGCTCGCCGAGGTCGTCCGCGGCCACCTCGGACTCGCACCCGAGGAGCCCGACGAGGCGCAGCTGGAGGTCGACGTCCAGGACGCGTCGGGGGTCGAGTCGTTCGACCGGCTGGTCCGGGTCGACCAACGGCCCATCGGCCGAACTCCCCGGTCCAACCTTGCCACGTACACGGGGATGTTCGACGCGGTGCGCAAGCTGTACGCGGCGACGGACGAGGCCAGGGCGCGCGGCTACTCGGCCGGACGGTTCTCCTTCAACGTGCCCGAAGGGCGCTGCGAGACCTGCCAGGGCGAAGGATTCGTCGCGGTCGAACTGCTGTTCCTGCCCGGCACCTACGCGCCGTGCCCGACCTGCCAGGGCGCCCGGTACAACGCCGAAACGCTGGAAGTCACCTACCGCGACAAGAACATCGCGGAAGTGCTGGACCTGTCCGTCGACGCCGCCGCCAAGTTCCTGTCCGCCGTCCCGGCCGCCTCCCGCAGTCTGGAGACGTTGCGCGAGGTGGGACTGGGGTATCTGCGGCTGGGGCAGCCCGCGACGGAACTCAGCGGTGGTGAGGCGCAACGCATCAAACTGGCCACCGAACTCCAGCGAGCCCGCCGCGGACACGCGCTCTACCTGCTCGACGAGCCGACGGCGGGGCTGCACCCCTCGGACATTGCGCTGCTGCTGCGACAACTGCACCGGCTCGTCGACGCCGGCAACACGGTCGTCCTCGTCGAGCACGACCTGGACACGATCGCCACCGCCGACTGGGTCATCGACCTCGGGCCGGGCGGCGGCGACGCGGGCGGGCGGGTGGTCGCGGCGGGCCCGCCGCGCAAGTTGGCGAGGGCTCGCCGCAGCGCCACCGCGCCCTATCTCGCGGCCCGGCTCGCGCGCTCCTGATGACGGCGTGAGGGGCGCGCATGTTGCAGCAGGTCCGGATCACTGGAGCGGGCGCGGTGCTGCTGCGGAGGCTCAGGCCACCCTCCACGCCGCCCAGGCGGCCCAGGACGCCATGCGCGCCGCGCAGGACACGCTGCGCGGCACGGTGGATGTCGGTGCCATGGCCTCGGTCGAGGGGTGGTGGATCCTGTCTGCGCTCCTCGGGCATCTTCCCGCGCGGCATCCAGCGATTGACGTCCGGCTGCGGCGGGCGACGACCGGACCGGCGGGACTGGCGCACGCACTGCTCAGCGGGAACCTGGGCGTGGCTTTCCTATCGTTGCCCGAGCACAAACCCGCCGGGATCGACGCACGGGAGCCGGCCACCGTTCCGCTCGTCCTGGTGGTGAGCGCCGCCCATCCGCTCGCGCAGCGGGGAAAGGTGGCACTTGCCGACCTCGCGGGGGAGCTCTTCGTGGACTTCCCGCCGGGCTACGGCAACCGCGAGGTGGTCGACCGGGCGTTCGCGGTGGCTGGCGTCGTACGCCGGGTTGCACTGGAAGTGCCCGACATCGACATGGGGGCGGCACTGGTGGCGCGACGCGACCTCCCTGGATCGAACCGAGGAAGGGCCACCCACCCACCACAGCTCTGTGACATCGCAGCCCACCCAACTGCTGCCGCCACCGATCGCACGAAAGTTCTAACGAGGCATCAGCCGGGGCCGCCCAGCACGATCTTCCACACTCGGGTCGCCACCTGGAGGTTCAGCCGGTCCTCGACGTTCGCGAGGTCGTTGCCGCTGATGTCGCGGATGCGCTGGAGCCGGTAGCGAAGCGTGCTGCGGTGGATCGCGAGGGAGTCCGCGGTCTCGTCGTAGTTGCCGCCGCAGTCGAAGTACCGGGACAGGGTCTCCACCATGGCCGTGTGGTGCCGGGAGTCGTAGTCGATGAGCTGCCCGAGCCACTCCTGGACGAACGTCTCCAGTTCCCGGTAATCATTGCCAGGCCCCAGGATGCGGTAGAGGCCGAGCTCGTCGAAGAACGTCGTGCCGTAGCGCTCGCGGGAGTGGCGGCGCACGTCCATGGCGCGCCGCGCCTCCTCGTAGTGGTGGGGGATGTCGTCCAGGGAGTCGCAAGGGGCGCTCACCCCGATCGTCCCGGACCGGGTCCCGGTCTCCCGGGCGAGCGCCTCGTACAACGCGCGGGCGTGCGGCCTGTCGTCCGCGACCAGGACCACGTGGTCGGAACGCCGGGTCAGCAGCGAGCGCATGCCCACGCCAGAGGCCGCCTGTCCCACGGTCTGCGCGAAGGAATCGTCCGCAGTCCGGTTCGGCCACTGCACCACGACGATGTAGTGGCTGCGGTGCAGGTCGTGTCCGACTGCCTCGTACCGGGCGTTGGCGCTCGCTTCGTCCGTCCCTGCCAAGAGGTCGTCGACCAGCTCGCGGTGCAGCCTCAGTTCCACTTCGGCCAGATTGCGCAGGTGCGCCAGCTCCGGGGCGAGCGACGCGGCGGCGTGTTCCAGCGCGAGTACGGTGTGCTCGTCGGCCTCGTCCCGGGCATCGACCAGGGCGAGCACGCCCAGGATCTCGCCGCGCGGGCGGACCAGGGTGATCAGCCGGTCCTTTATCCGCACCGGCCCGGCCTGACGGGCGACGGCGTTCAGCATTTCGTCCTGGCGCACGGGGTCCGGCTCGGGATAGGGGTCGGGGCGGCCGGGGCCGGTCCACGACCTCAGCCGACCGAAGCGGTCCTCGACCAGCGCGGGGAGTCCAGTGAGCGTGTGCAGTGTGCGGGTGATGGCTTCCTCGCCGCCGCCCGAGGCAGCGACGTCGGCCATGAGCGCGTGAACGGCCCGCTGGTACCTGAGCTCGGCCACGACGGAGATCAGCTGCCGCTGGAGGGTCGTGCGTTCGTCCCTCAGTCGGTGCAGCTCCAACGCTTCCTCGCGTTGGCGTCGGTATGCGAAGGCGACTGACAGTGCAGCAGCGGTGTGCCGGACGAGCTTGGCGAGCAGGGATTGCTCGGCCTCGGATGGCCGGGAGCGGGACGTCACCACGAGGTAGCCGTGGAGTCCCTCAAGTCCGCGTAGCCCCAGGGCCCGGCCCCAGGGCCTGCCGGGTACGGTCACAGGGCCGTCCTGCCCGGCCAGCTCCCGCACCCTCCGGCCCACAGCCGAGGCATGCGTCTGCCCGTTCCTCGGGCTGGGCACCAGGTCGCCGTCCACCTTGAGGTATCCGGCCTCGGCGCTGTATGGCCCTGCGGCGGCTATGTGGTCCATGGCCAGGCGCAGGATCTCGCCTTCGTCCGGGGTGTCGAACAGAGCGCGGGAGAGCACCATCAGTTTGCGGAGGGCCTGATCGGCCGGGGTTGGAGCGGGTGGGCGAGGCGCTGTCCGCGCAGCCGCGAGGTGCCGCCGGCCGCTGCCCTCGCGGAGGCTGCCCTCCCGGTACAGGTGGTGCGCCCGGATGCTGGCCATCGGATCACTCCGTTCTCCTCGAGCCTACAGCCGAGGGGTGGTACTCCCTCCCGTCCGGCTCGTCCGAGATGTTCGGATTCCTCCTCTCGTACTCGTGGGGCGACCGGAGCCGTGCATTCCTGACTCGCCAGGCGCAGGCGTGGAGCCACCCGGTTCGTCACCCTGGACAGTGCTCGAGACCCTCCGTGCGCACAGGCAGGAAACCGGCGGAGGTCCCACCCCCTACCTGAAACGAACGTGATCCGGAGAGCCGACGCAGGCGCCGTACCGGGAGGAGTTCCTCATGGCCAAGGCAGTGGGCATCGACCTGGGCACGACCAACTCGGTGATCGCCGTGTGGGAGGGCGGCGAACCGTCCGTCGTGCCCAACAGTGAGGGCAACCGCACGACGCCGTCCGTGGTGGCCTTCACCGACACCGGCGAGCGACTGGTGGGCCAGCTGGCCCGGCGCCAGGCGATCCTCAACCCGAAGGGCACCATCTACTCGGCCAAGCGGTTCATCGGCCGGCACTACGACGAGATCTCGGACGAGGCCAGGGCGGTGGCGTACGACATCGTCGAGGGCGACGGCGGGGCGGCCCGCTTCAAGGTGCGGGACAAGCTCTACGCGCCCGAGGAGATCAGCGCACAGGTGCTGCGCAAACTCGCCGACGACGCTGGCAAGCAACTGGGGGAACGGGTCACGGAGGCGGTCATCACGGTGCCCGCCTACTTCAACGACGCTCAGCGCACCGCCACCAAGGACGCCGGACGGATCGCCGGACTGGAGGTGCTGCGGATCATCAACGAGCCGACGGCGGCCGCCCTCGCGTACGGCATGGACAAGAAGCGGCACGAGACCGTCCTCGTCTTCGACCTGGGCGGCGGCACCTTCGACGTGAGCATCCTCGACGTCGGCGACGGCGTGGTGGAGGTCCGTTCCACCGCCGGCGACAGCCACCTGGGCGGCGACGACTTCGACCGGCGTCTGGTGGATCACTTCGCGGACGACTTCCAGAAGGAGAACGGCATCGACCTGCGCAAGGACCCGCAGGCGCTGCAACGACTCTTCGAGGCGGCGGAGAAGGCCAAGACCGAGCTCAGTTCGGTTACGCAGACCCAGGTCAGCCTGCCGTTCATCACCGCTGACGCGGTGGGGCCCAAGCACCTCACGGACTCGGTCATGCGGTCCACGTTCGAGCAGATCACCGGTGACCTCGTGGAGCGTTGCCTGGGACCGGTCCAGCAGGCCATGGCCGACGCCAAGGTCGGCGAGAGCGACATCGACGAG
Organism: Streptomyces sp. NPDC005423; assembly: GCF_040606415.1. Lineage (NCBI taxonomy): Bacteria > Bacillati > Actinomycetota > Actinomycetes > Kitasatosporales > Streptomycetaceae > Streptomyces > Streptomyces sp. NPDC005423. The sequence continues at coordinate 12,915 of NZ_JBEXET010000067.1, forward strand.
GTCATCCTCGTGGGCGGTTCCACACGTATCCCGGCGGTCCAGGCCCTGGTCCGCCGGCTGACCGGCGGCAAGGAACCCAACATGAGCGTCAACCCCGACGAGGTCGTGGCCCTGGGCGCCGCGATCCAGGCCGGGGTGCTCAAGGGCGAGGTCAAGGACGTCCTGCTGCTCGACGTCACCCCCCTGTCGCTGGGCGTGGAGACGCGTGGCGGAGTGATGACGAAGATCATCGAGCGGAACACCACCATCCCGGTCCGACGCAGTGAGACCTTCTCCACCGCCGAGGACAACCAGCCGGCCGTCGATGTGGTGATTCTCCAGGGGGAGCGAGAGCGGGCCGCCGACAACCGGGTACTCGGCCGGTTCCAGCTCACGGACATCCGGCCGGCGCCGCGGGGCGAAGCACAGATCGAGGTCACGTTCGACATCGACGCCAACGGCATCCTCAACGTCACCGCGCGGGACAAGGACACCGGCAAGGAACAGGGCATCACCATCAGCGAGAGCTCCAACCTCGACCGCAGCGAGGTCGAACGCATGGTGCAGGAGGCCGAGCGCAACCAGGGTCAGGACCAGGCCCTGCGCGAGGCCGTCGACGCCCGCAACGAGCTCGACGCCGTCGCGTACCAGGTCGAGAAGCGCCTCGCCGAACTGGGCGACGCAGCGCCCGCGCACGAGAAGGCACGCGCCGAGATGCTCGTGTCCGACGCCCGGGCCGCGGTCAAGGAAGAGGCGGGCGTGGAGCGGGTGCGGCCCCTGGCCTCCGAACTCCAGCAGGTGCTCGCCGGGCTGGTGGCCCACCAGGGCGCCGCCGCCACGGGTGGTTCCGGTCAGGACGCCGCCACCGGTGGTCCCACGAGCGGCGGTGGCGGTGGCGGGGACGACGATGTCATCGACGCCGACTTCGACAAGGACTGAGGCGCCCTATGCCCAGCCACCCCCAGGAATCCGACCGGGCCGCGACGGATCCGGTCGAACCGGTCCCGGAAGGCGCCGTACGCCACCCTCGCGGGGACCTGCCGCACTCGAAGCCGCCGCCCCGGCCGCTGGCAGCGCACGACAAGCCGGGACCCGACGCCGCGGGCCCCGCGCCTGCCGAGGACGAGTACGCGACCGCGATCCAGGAGCTGGAGGACCGCTGGCGGCGCGCGCTCGCAGACCTCGACAACCTCCGCAAGCGCCACGCCAGGGAACTGCAGCGGGAGCGGACGGTCGAGCGTTCCCGTACGGCCGCTGCCTTCCTGCCCGTTGTCGACAACCTCGAACTCGCGTTGACCCATGCCGGCGCCGACCCCGGCGCGATCGTGGAGGGCGTTCGCGCGGTCCGCGACCAGGCGGTGAACGTTCTCGAAGTGCTCGGTTACCCGCGGCACGCGGAGACCGGCGTCCCCTTCGACCCGGCCCGGCACGAGGTGGTCGGCGTCGTCCGGGACCCCGCCGTCGAGCCGGGCACCGTCGTCGAGGTGCTGCGCCCCGGCTACGGGGACGGCGAACGGCAGCTCAGGCCCGCCGCCGTCACCGTCGCGAAGCGGGAGTGACGGGTCATGGCAAGGGACCTCTACGAGGTGCTGGGCGTGTCGCGGTCCGCGAGCCAGGACGAGATCCAGCAGGCGTATCGCAAACTCGCCCGCAGGTACCACCCCGACGTCAACAAGGACCCCGCGGCGGAGGAGCGTTTCAAGGACCTCAACGAGGCACACAGCGTCCTGTCCGATCCCAAGACCCGGGCCCGCTACGACCGCTTCGGCGAGGACTTCCGCAAGATCCCCGAGGACTTCGACGAACGGGTCGCGGCCGGCGCGGGCGGCGGCTTCCGAGGTCGGGGGACTACGGGCGCGGGCGGCCCTCGTGTCCGATACGCCACCGGCTTCGGCGACGACTTCGGCGCGGAGGGCATCGACATCGAGGACCTGCTCGGCTCCATGTTCGGAGCCGGCGCCGCCCCAGGCGGCGTCCCCGGAGCGGACCAGGAGGCCGAGCTGCCGCTCACCGTCGAGGAGGCGTACCGAGGCGGCCGTCGCACCATCGCGCTCGCCGGTCCCACCGGGCAGCCGCGGCGGTACGAGGTCGACGTGCCGCCGGGCGTCACCGACGGGCAGCGCATCCGGCTGACGGGCGAGGGCGGCCGGGGCAGTGGTGACGCCACCGCGGGCGACCTGTACCTGCGGGTGCGTATCCAGCCCCACCTCCGGTTCCGGCTGGACGGCCGCGACGTGCACATCCAGGTCCCGGTCGCCCCCTGGGAGGCGGCCCTGGGCGCGACCGTGCCGGTGCCCACGCCCGGCGGTGGCACGGCCAAGGTCACGGTGCCCGCCGGCTCGTCCAGCGGCCGGCGGCTCCGGCTGCGCGGCGAGGGCATGCCGAACCCGCGCGGCGCGAACGGCGACCTGTACGCCGAACTCCGCATCATGGTGCCGCCCGCCCTCGGCGACCGGGAGCGCGAACTGTTCGAGGAGCTCGCCGCAACTTCCTCGTTCGACCCCAGGAGGACGCGATGAACGACCGACCCGCGGGAGCGACAGGCACCGGCTGGGCCGGCGGGGGCGCCCGTCCGGTACGAACGGGCGCCGACATCACCGCCTCGACGGCCGTCCGGTACGCGCTCGTGCCCGCCCCCAGGCTCTCCCTCGACACAGTGGCCCGTCGCTCGGGCCTCCACCCCGATCTGATCCGCCGGTTCGTCGCCCTCGGCCTGGTCGACGCCGAACGCGACGCCGCGGGGCACCTGGTGTTCGACTCCACGGCCCCGGCGGTTCTCGCCCGCATCCAGCGGCTGCGCACCGGACTCTGCCTCAACTACGCATCCATCGGCCTAGTGCTCGACCTACTCGACCGCATCAGCCTGCTCGAAGCCGCCCTGCGCGGCCGCGGCACGAGGAGTGAAACACCCCCATGGACATGAACCGTCTCACCCAGAAGTCCCAAGGAGCCCTCCAGGAGGCCCAGACCGCGGCCGTCGGCATGGGGCACACCGAGGTCGACGGGGAACACCTGCTGCTCGCACTTCTCGATCAGGAGGACGGTCTGATCCCGCGGTTGCTGCAACAGGCCGGCACCGAGCCGACGGAACTGCGCGCTGCCGTGCGCCAGGAACTCTCGCGCCGCCCAAAGGTCACAGGCCCCGGCGCGGCACCCGGCCAGGTCTTCGTCACCCAGCGCCTCTCCCGGCTGCTCGACGCCGCCGAACGGGAGGCCAAACGCCTCAAGGACGAGTACGTGTCCGTGGAGCACCTCCTCCTCGCCCTGGCTGAGGAAAGCTCTTCGACCGCCGCCGGGCGACTTCTCAAACAGGCCGGCATCACCAGGGACTCGTTCCTGAGCGCGCTCACCCAGGTCCGCGGAAACCAGCGCGTCACCTCCGCCAACCCCGAAGTGGCCTATGAGGCTCTGGAGAAGTACGGCCGCGACCTGGTCCTCGAGGCTCGGTCCGGGCGGCTGGACCCGGTCATCGGCCGTGACGCGGAGATCCGCCGCGTCACCCAGATCCTCAGCCGCAAGACCAAGAACAACCCCGTCCTCATCGGCGACCCCGGCGTCGGCAAGACCGCCATCGTCGAGGGACTGGCCCAGCGCATCGTTCGCGGCGACATCCCCGAGGGCCTGCGCGACAAGACGGTGTTCGCCCTCGACATGGGCTCCCTGGTCGCCGGTGCCAAGTACCGCGGTGAGTTCGAGGAACGCCTCAAGGCCGTGCTGTCCGAGGTGAAAGCCGCCCAGGGGCGGATCCTGCTCTTCGTCGACGAGTTGCACACCGTCGTCGGCGCGGGCGCCGCCGAAGGGGCCATGGACGCGGGCAACATGCTTAAGCCGATGCTCGCCCGCGGCGAACTCCACATGATCGGCGCCACCACCCTCGACGAGTACCGCAAGCACATCGAGAAGGACGCCGCCCTCGAACGCCGCTTCCAACAGGTCCTGGTCGGCGAGCCGAGCGTGGAGGACACCATCTCCATCCTGCGCGGACTGCGCGAACGCCTGGAGGTGTTCCACGGCGTGAAGATCCAGGACACCGCGCTGGTCTCCGCGGCCACCCTCAGCCACCGCTACATCACCGACCGGTTCCTGCCCGACAAGGCCATCGACCTCGTCGACGAGGCGTGCGCCCGGCTGCGTACCGAGATCGACTCGATGCCCGCCGAACTCGATGAGATCACCCGCCGCGTCACCCGCCTGGAGATCGAGGAAGCGGCCCTGTCCAAGGAGACCGACCCCGCCAGCAAAACCCGCCTGGAGGAGCTGCGCAGGGAACTGGCCGACCTGCGCAGCGAGGCCGACGCCAAACACGCCCAGTGGGAGGCCGAACGGCAGGCGATCCGCCGCGTGCAGGAACTGCGCCAGGAACTGGAGCAGGTCCGCCACGAGGCGGAGGAAGCCGAACGCGCCTACGACCTCAACCGCGCCGCTGAACTCCGCTACGGCCGACTCCAGGAACTGGAGCGCCGACTTGCCGCAGAGGAGGAGCAACTGGCCGCTAAGCAAGGGCAGAACCGGCTGCTGCGCGAGGTCGTCACCGAGGAAGAGATCGCAGAGATCGTCGCGGCCTGGACCGGCATCCCCGTCTCTCGCCTTCAGGAGGGCGAACGCGAGAAACTGCTGCGCCTCGACGACATCCTGCGCGAGCGCGTCATCGGCCAGGACGAGGCCGTCAAGCTCGTCGCCGACGCCATCATCCGCGCCCGCTCCGGCATCCGCGACCCTCGCCGCCCCATCGGCTCGTTCATCTTCCTCGGCCCCACCGGCGTGGGGAAGACCGAGCTGGCCAAGACCCTCGCCAGGACTCTGTTCGACTCCGACGAGAACATGGTCCGCCTCGACATGAGCGAGTATCAGGAGCGGCACACCGTCAGCCGGCTCATGGGCGCGCCGCCCGGATACGTCGGCTACGAGGAGGGCGGCCAGCTCACCGAGGCCGTACGCCGCAAGCCGTACTCGGTTGTGCTGTTCGACGAGATCGAGAAGGCGCACACCGATGTCTTCAACACCCTGCTGCAGATCCTCGACGACGGCCGCATCACCGATGCTCAGGGCCGCACCGTCGACTTCCGCAACACCGTGATCATCATGACGTCCAACATCGGCTCCGAGCACCTCCTCGACGGCGCCACCGCCGAAGGCGAGATCAAGCCCGACGCCCGCGCCCTGGTGATGGGCGAGCTGCGCGGGCACTTCCGCCCGGAGTTCCTCAACCGCGTCGACGACATCGTGCTGTTCAAACCGCTCGGCGAGCGACAGATCGAGCGCATCGTGGAACTGCAGTTCGACGAACTGCGGCAGCGGCTCGCCGAACGCCGCATCACCGTCGAACTCACCGACGCCGCCCGGGAAGTGATCGCCCACCAAGGCTACGACCCGGTGTATGGGGCCCGGCCACTGCGCCGCTACATCTCCCACGAGGTCGAGACACTGGTCGGACGCGCCCTGCTGCGCGGCGACGTCCAGGACGGCGCGACGGTCCGCGTCGACGCCGAACACGGAGAGCTGGTGGTCACCTACGACCAGCCCGAGGACGTGAAGGGAGCGCGGGCGGCATGAGCACCGTGCGGGCCACCAACATCACCTGCCCGCACTGCGGGCGCACCAACCGGGTGCCCGTGGCCGCCGAGGGCCGCCCCAGGTGCGGCCACTGCAAGCAGCCCCTGCCGTGGATGGTGGACGCGGGCGACGACGACTTCACCGAGGTCGCCGAGCGGGCCGACGTCCCCGTCGTGGTCGACCTGTGGGCCACCTGGTGCGGCCCCTGCCGCATGGTCAGCCCCGCGCTGGAGAAGGTCGCCACCGATCTCGCCGGCCGCATCAAACTCGTCAAGGTCGACATCGACAAGAACCCGCAGCTGTCGCAGCGTTTCGAGGTCCAGGCGGTACCGACACTGCTCGTCCTCGACCAAGGCGAGACGGTCGCCCGGCAGGCGGGGGCGGCGCCCGCCCCCGCTCTGCGCCAGTGGGTGGAACAGTCGATCACGGCCCGGGAAGGGAGATCCGGATGACCCTGCACGCAGACCCCCACCTCGCGCTTGTCCGGCCGGTCCAGCCGCTGACCCCAGAAGGGTGTCAGGAGTGTCTGCTGCTCGGCTCCCCGTGGGTCCACCTGAGGCTCTGCCTGACCTGTGGGCACGTCGGCTGCTGTGACTCCTCGCCGAACAAGCACGCGCGTAGGCACGCAGCTGCCGACGCCCATCCGATCGTGCAGTCGTTCCAGCCCGGCGAGGAATGGCGCTGGTGCTACGTTCACGAGGCGTTCGTCTGATGTCCGGCGACCAGCCCCTGCCGGGCGGAGAACCGGTGCCGGAGGAAGCGGACGAGGCCGTCTTCCGGGAGACCCCGGACACCTGCGGCGCGTATCCGCGCCTTACGGAGGACCAGACGGCACGTCTGGCGGAGCACGGGCAGCGCCGGAGCATGGCTCCGAACGACGTGCTGATCCAGGAGGGGGAGCGCTGCGAAACGTTCTTCGTCGTCCTCAGCGGTACCGTTGCCGTCGTCGAGGACTACGGCACTCCCGAGGAGCACGTGCTGCGCGTGCACGGCCCCGGTCGCTTCATCGGCGAACTCGGGCTGCTGCACGGGCAGGTGGCCTTCTACACCGCTGTCGCCAGGGAGCCGGGCGAGGTCCTCGCCGTCTCCTTGGACCAGTTGCGCCACCTGGTGTCCCAGGACTCCACCATCGGGGACGTCGTACTGCGCGCCTGTCTGGGCCGTCGCGCACTGCTCGTCGGACAGGGCGCTGGCTTCCGCATCATCGGCTCGCGCTACTCGCCCGACACCAGGCGGCTGCGCGAGTTCGCCATCCGCAACCGGCTGCCGCACCGCTGGATCGACCTGGAGACCGACGAGGAGGCCGAGGAGCTGCTGCGCCGCTTCGGCGTCGGCCCCGAGGAGACACCGCTCGTCATCTGGCGGGACACCACCCTGTTGCGCAACCCCAGCAACGCGGAACTGGCCCGGCTCATCGGCCTGCCGTCCCTGCCCGCCGGAAACCGTCACGGCGACGTCCTCATCGTCGGCTCCGGACCCGCCGGCCTCGCTGCCGCGGTGTACGCCGCCTCCGAGGGCCTGAACACCACCGTGGTGGAGGCGATAGCCACCGGCGGCCAGGCCGCCACCTCGTCCCGCATCGAGAACCTGCTCGGCTTCCCCTCCGGCATCTCCGGCGCCGAACTCACCGAACGCGCCGTGCTCCAGGCCGACAAGTTCGGCGCCAGGATCAGCATTCCGGTGGAGGCGACCGGTCTCCATCCCAAGGACGAGGACCACTACGTGGTGGCGTTCGCCGACGGCAGCGAGATCGCCGCCCGCGCCGTCGTCCTGGCCACGGGTGCCCGCTACCGCCGGCTCCGGGTGCCCGGCATCGAACGCCTGGAGGGAACGAGCGTCCACTACTCGGCGACCGTCTACGAGGCCCAGCAGTGCCGCACCGACCCGGTGGCCGTCGTCGGCGGAGGCAACTCGGCGGGCCAGGCGGTGCTGTTCCTCGCCGGGTACGCCCCGAAGGTGCACCTGTTGGTCCGAGGACCCAGCCTTGAGGCCAACATGTCCCGCTACCTGGTCGACCAGGTCGAACGCCATCCGCGGGTGGAGGTCATGCTGCACACCGAGGTCACCGAGGTCACCGGCCAGGAGGTGCTGGAGGAGCTCGACGTGGTCGACAACCGCACGGGCGGGCACCGCCGGCTCGCGGTACGGGCCCTATTCGTCTTCACCGGCGCCGACCCCCACACCGAGTGGCTGTCCGGCGCGCTCGCCCTCGACGCACGCGGCTTCGTCCTCACCGGCCCGGAGGCCCAGGAAGCCTGCGCCTACTCCGAGGTGTGGCACGGCCTTGGGCGCTCGTGCATGACCCTGGAGACCAGCCTGCCCGGGGTCTTCGCGGTAGGGGACGTCCGCAGCGGCTCGGTGAAGCGGGTGGCCTCGGCGGCCGGTGAGGGCGCGATGGCCATCCACTTCGTGCACCGCCACCTGGGGCACTCGGCCACACCCGGCACCACGGGCACGTCCGCTGCCGCGGGCGACTCGGACGTCTCCCCACGCATACGTCACAAGGAGTCCGCATGGCTCGCCTGACGAATGGCGGGCCACCCCACACTCGGCTACGCCCGCGACCAGTTCGACATCTGGTTCTGTCAACAAAGTCCCGAGACCTCACATGACACTGGCCAACCGCCACCTGCAGCCCATCGGCGCGCAGCTCCGGCACGAAGGGGAAGCCGACGGTTACCCCTTGTTCCACCTCATCCAGATCGGCCGAGGCACAGCACGCCGGCCGCACAACCTCATCTTCGCCACCCTGGGAAAGCCGGACATCCATTTCACCAGCGCCCTCGACAACGACATCGAGGTCGCCGAACGCGCCGACCAAGTCTTGGTCTACGACCGCCCGGTCGGCAAGGACGGACTGCTCTGGCACGACCTGCTGTCCTGGTGGCAGGAGACCCGCAACATCGCCGACCCCGCCGAAGCCAACCAAACCCTGTTCGGCCGCATGAAGGCGTCTCTACCACGCGAGTCCCCAGGGCAGCACAACCTGTTCTGGCTCTACCACAACATCCACAAGGACAACCTGAGCCAGATACCCGCGCTGCTCCCGGAAATATGGGTGCACTGGGACCCCAAGACCGTCCGCGAACGCGGCGCACGCGCCCTGCAAAACCTGCGCATGGACTTCCTGATGCTGCTGCTGGGGAACCGTCGCGTGGTGCTCGAAGTCGACGGGAAACAGCACTACACCCGCAGCGGCGGAACAGAACCCGACAGTGCGAAGTACGCGGCGGGTCTGTACGCTCACCGGCTCTGGCCCGTAGTCGGTGGTGACGCCGGGTAGCCGTCCTTGATCATGATTTTGTGATGGATGTCAACTCCCTCGTAAAAAACGGTGTTTTCCGGACTGTCGGTGCTGGTCGTCGTGGACGTGGCGGATAGTGGTGACGCGGTGGTGGTCGCGGCTCGCACTCGGGCTGCGGCGGTGCCGTGTCCGGTGTGCCGGACGCTGACGGCGAAGGTGCACGGGTACCACAGCCGGACGGTGACGGACGTGCCGGTCGACGGCCGCCAGGTCGTCGTCCACCTGCGCGTACGGCGGCTGGTCTGTCCGGTCATGGGCTGCCGGCGGCAGACCTTCCGCGAACAGATTCCCGGACTGCTGGAGCGCTATCAGCGCCGCACGGTGCGGCTTGCCTGGCAGATATCCCAGGTAGCACGGGAGTTATGCGGCCGGGCAGGCGCACGCCTCGCCCGCCTGCTGGCCGTGCCCGTTTCCCGCAGCACCGCGCTGCGCCATCTGCGACGCCTGCCGCTGCCGCAACTCACGGTCCCACGGGTGATCGGCGTGGACGACTTCGCCCTGGGCCGCCGCCACCGCTACGCCACGATCATCACGGATGCCGAGACCGGCCGACGCGTCGCGGTCCTGCCCGACCGCGAGAGGGCCACCCTGGAGTCCTGGCTGCGCGAACATCCTGGCGCCGAGGTCGTGTGCCGCGACGGCTCGGCCACCTACGCCGAGGCCATCCGCCGTGCCCTGCCCGATGCGGTGCAGGTCAGCGACCGATGGCACCTCTGGAGAAACCTCTGTGACAAAGTCCAGCTCGAGGTCCGCGCGCACACCGGCTGCTGGGCCACCATCAACCCGCCCCGCCCCGGCGGAGTACGCGAGCAGACCACCCGCGAACGCTGGAACAAGATCCACGACCTCCTCGGCCAGGGCGTCGGCCTGCTCGACTGCTGCCGCCGCCTGGGCCTGGCCCTGAACACTGTCAAACGCTATGCCCGCATGCCCGAACCCCCGGCCCAGCGCATCGCCCCCGCCTACCGGCCCACCCTCGTCGACCCCTACCGCGACCATCTGCGAGCCCGCCGCGCGGCGGAACCGGCAGTTGCTGTCACCCACCTCCCCGAAGAGATCCGGGAGTTGGGCTACACCGGCAGCGCCAACCTGCTGGTCCGCTACCTCAATCAGGGCCGTGTTGAAGGCGACCGCCCCGTCACCACCCCACGTCACGTCGGCCGTCTCATGCTCACCGACCCCGAAAACCTGCGCCCGAAGGAAACGACCCTGCTGGAGAAGATCGCCGCGGCCTGCCCGGAGATGACCGCAATCGCCGATCTCGTAGGCGGCTTCGCCACCCTGCTGAAACCGGGCGAGGGCAACGACGTGAAACTCACCGAGTGGATCAACACCGCCCGCGCCCTCGACCTGCCCCACCTGCGCAGCTTCGCCAACGGCCTCGAAATCGACCGGGCGGCCGTGGACGCCGGCCTCACCTTGCCCTACCACAACGGCCGCACCGAAGGCGTCAACACCCGCACCAAAAGGATCATGAGACAGATGCACGGACGCGCCAGATTCGACCTCCTCCGCCACCGCATCCTCCTGCCCTGACGGACACCCAGCGTCACCACCGACTACGGGCCAGAGCCGCGAGGTTGACACCCCCCACTGGGCCGACGCCTTCGCCGCCCTCGACGCCGCAGGGCTCCCCGTGCCCCTCAACGGCACCCGAGTCCGCCTCGCCGACACCTCACCCGACACCGTCCGCACCTCCCTCACGAGCTCCGGCATCAGCTCCGACGTCCACGAAGTCCCCGCCACCCTCGAAGAGAAGATGACCGTCATCGACCGCCGGCCCACACCCCAGCACCCGGGCAGGTAAGCGGACCGGGCTCAGTCGCATGGGCGGCGGCCGGGACGGACATGACGCCAGCGAGAGCCGAGCGATCCGCCGTCCTGGACTACGGCTCCCTGGTCAACCACGCCCAGATGCTGGCCGTTCTGGGGCGATCTGCAACGCCACCACCCCGCGATCTCCTCGCTCAATCTGACCGACGCGGTGGCCCAGGCATGGAAGCAACGTGTGCGGGTCCTGCCCGACGGGCGACCGCGCCGCACTGCCCACGCCGTGTTCCTGGCCGTCCGCTCCTTCTATCCGCAGCGGCACTGTGGTGCCAGCCAGAAGAACGCCCTCTTGTAGGATCGTTGAACAATCCATATCGTGTGCGGGAGATGCCTCGTGCGGCGGCCGCCGCGGACCACGGAGGGGCACCGGGGGCGGGGAGACGGCCATGGGCGCGGACGAAGAGGGCGGCATGCGGTGCGGCTCGAGTCAACAGCCCTCCTTTGCGAGGACGTTGGTCCGGCGACTGGGTCCGGTTGCGGCAAGCGTCGGGGGAGCGTGCGGGCTGTGGGCGGTCATGCGCCTTATCGCGCGTACCTCCTTCTTCGGGGGCGCCCCATGGGTGGACTCCCTGTGCGTGCTCGTGCTCCTGCTCTCCTGCTTTTTGCCGTTTGTCTGCCACTTCCTGGGCCTGCGGTGGGTCCTGGGTGTGCTGTGCCTCCTGGGCATGCTGGTCCTGCAGCGGTCCGAGCTGGACCAGCAGGCGTTGCACCAGCACGGGCGCACCGAACACGTCAGGGTCCTGCAGATCCAGGAGTCCGAGGACGGCATGGGCGATGAAGGCGTCGGCTACTACACCGTTTCCGTCCTCGACGGTCCCCCGCAGGCTCCGATACCGGGCGGCACCTTCATCGAGTGGCACTGGGCGGTCGGCGGCGTCTACACAGTGACTGTCGACCCGCAGGGGCTTGCCCCGGCCGCGCGGGGCGGCCCTCCCGGCCCTCCGGTGGTCCAACGGTTCCTGCAGATCTTGCTCGGGCTCGGCCTGGCGTGGGCCCTGTGGCGACCCATGCATCTCCTCCTGCGCGTCAAGCGCGTGGCCGAGCCGAGCCTGTCCGATGAGCTGGGCGTTGACAATGCCGACGCTGGACCTGCTGGTGTGGAGGGGGAGTTGCCCGACCCAGCGTTCCTGGTGAACGCCGACCCGGAGGCGGTGCTGGAACTGCTGGTGACAGCCCCCTGGTCCGCAGAGCGGTTGGAGGGGGCGGTATACCGGGCATCGGCTCATCTGCACCGGCATGCGGGTGCGGGGGTGCGTCGGCAGATGCTGGCGCTGGACGCCGCCCGCTACGGGGACCTGGGCCTGTCGGCGCGGATCACCGCCGTGCCGGTCGACGGCGGTGCCGACCGGCGGTGGGGGGTGGACTGGGCCACCGGCAGCACGGTCGACCGCCGGTTCTGGCAGGCCCTGATCGGCCACACCGAGCGGGTGCGCGGGGTGGCGACGGAGATGGTGGACGGCCGCTCGGTCGCCGTCACCTTCAGCAGCGAGGACCGCACGGTGCGGGTGTGGGACCTGGCCTCTGGCCGCCCGGTCGGCGAACCGCTCACCGGCTACGACTTCGAGGTCTGTGCAGTGGCGACGGGGGTGGTGGACGGCCGCCCGGTTGTCGTCGGCGGCTGCCGGGACAGCGCCGTGCGGGTCTGGGACCTGGCCACCGGCCGACCCGTTGGCCACCCCCTCACCGGCCACACCGAAGTTGTCACAGCGGTGGCGACGGCGGTGCTGGACGGCCGCCCGCTCGGCGTGAGCGGCAGCCGGGACGGGACAGTACGGGTGTGGGACCTGACGACCGGTCAGCCCGTCGGCGAGCCCCTCACCGGCCACAACGGCCCGGTAGAGGCGCTGGCGACGGAGGTCGTGGACAGTCACCCGGTCGCAGTCGCCGGCAACTGGGACGGGACGGTGCGGGTGTGGGACCTGTCCACCGGCCGCCCGGTCGGCGAACCGCTCACCGGCCACACCGAGGGGGTGTGGGCTCTGGCGACCACGGTGGTGGACGGTCGCCCGGTCGCCGTCAGCGGCAGCCGGGACGAGACGGTGCGGAGGTGGGACCTGATGACCGGTCGGCCCGTCGGAGCACCTCTCACCGGCGCCGCCGAAGGGGTGTACGCGCTGGTGACGGGATCGGTGCAGGACCGCCCGGTCGTGGTCGGCGGCAGCCGGGACGGGATGGTGCGGGTGTGGGACCTGTCCACCGGCCAACTGGTCGGCGAACCCCTCGCCGGCCATGTCGACGGGGTGTGGGCGGTGGCGACCGGGGTGGTGGACGGCTGTCCGGTCGCCGTCACCGGCGGCAACGAGGACGGAGAAGTGCGGGTGTGGGACCTGTCACCCGGCCGCCCGGTCGGTACGCCGCTCACCGGGCACACCGACGAGGTGCGAGCCGTGGCGACCGCAGTGGTGGACGGTCGCCCGGTCGCGGTCAGCGGCAGCCGGGACGGGACGGTGCGGGTGTGGGACCTGTCCACCGGCCGACCCGCCGCCGAACCCGTCATCGCCCACTCGCACGCGTCGGTGTCGGTGGCCACCGCCGTGCTGGACGGCCGTCCGGTCGTCCTCACCAGCAGCTGGGAGGGAGTGGTGCCGGTGTGGGACCTGTCCACGGGCCGACCCGTCGGGCAGCCCCTCGTCGGCCACACCGGCCCGGTGTGGTCGCTGGCGACCGGGGCGGTCGAGGGAACTGCGGTGATCGCCGCCGGCGGCATGGACGGGACGGTGTGGGTGTGGGACCTGACCACCGGCCGCCCGATTGGCGAACCCCTCACCGGCCACTTCGGCCTGGTGAGCTCGGTGGCCACCGCGGTGGTACAAGGCCGCCCGGTCGCGGTCACCGGCAGTTGGGACACCACGGTGCGGATCTGGGACCTGACCACCGGCCACCCGATCGGCGAACACCTCACCGGCCACATCGGCCTGGTGAAGGCAATGGGCGTGATGGTGGCGACCGCGGTGGTGGAAGGCCGCCCGGTCGCGGTCACCGGTAGTTGGGACACCACGGTGCGGATCTGGGACCTGACCACCGGCCACCCGATCGGCGAACACCTCACCGGCCACACCGACGAGGTGCGAGCGGTGGCGACGGGAGTGCTGGACGGCCATCCGGTCGCCGTCACCGGCAGCCAGGACGGGATGGTGCACGTATGGGACCTGCCCTCCGGGCGGGCCGCCGGGCAGTTGGTGTTCCCCGGGCCGGTCCGTGCGGTGGAGGTATCCCCGGACGGCCGACTGGTGGTGGGCTTCGGCTGGGAGATCGCGGTCCTGGCCCCACCCCAACCCTGAGGACGGTCCGGCAACGGCACGGGACTTGCCCGAGCTGCCCGACACGGCGGTTCGACGTTCCCATTGCTCGCCACCACCCGCTTATTTGCCGCCACCAGCGCGGAGTTGAAGCAGGCGGCCGACGAGGACCGGGATCCACCATCCCAGCCGCAGCCGCAGCCGCAGCCGCGGCGGAGCCCGCGCCATGGGCCGTCAGTGAGGCAGGTGAGGCGGAACAGTGCCCGATACCTCGGTCTCCAGAAGAGCCATCTGGAGCACATCTTCTCCGCCGTTGCGTCAACCTCATCCGCCTCGATGTCTGGTGGAACGGCCACCCGCTCGACCGCACCCACATCAGCCACCTTGCCCGTCTCGACCTCTCCCTCGTGCTGAGTGCCTGGTCCGGGGGCTCGTGTGCGGGGCGGTTCGCTGTCATGGGGTGACCAGGCGGCTGTTGTTTTCTGACCTGTATGGGGCGGGTCGGCTTGCTCGCGCGCGGCGGGCCCGCCGCGCGCCGTCGGCGGGCATGCCACCGGACTGGGGGGTGCTCCTCACCGCCCGGCCGTGACTGACGGGCAGCGCAGGGGAGTTGGCCGGGCATAAAGCCGCTGACCGCCGCCACGCTCGCCTTTGCCCGCTTTGAGCGGCGCCCAGGGGGCGGGCGCTGGTCAGTGCGGGTTGTCGTGGGAGGTGAAGACGTCGAGCAGTTCCTGGACGGGCACGTGTGCCTCTGCTGGATGGCGGAGGGTGCCGTCCAGGCAGAGGGTGTAGCGCGTGCGGCGTCCTACGCGTTCGCGGCGCATGTAGCCGGCGTGTTCGAGGTCGGTGACGATGCTCTGCGCGGTGCGTTCGGTGATGCGGCAGGCCGCGGCGATGTCGCGGAGCCGGGTGGCAGGGTCGCGTGCGATGGCGAACAGCACGCGGGCGTGGTTGGTGAGGAAGTGCCACTGCCCGGCCTGTTCGCTCATGTCTGGTCCGTCCCTTCAGCTCTGCTCAAGTGGGATACCCGCAGCGTTTTTCTGGAAACAGTTATCGTTGTTTGCGCGTGCCGTGACGTTGCGGGGGCAGGCGGGGTGGGCACTGCTCGGCGCTTCGGGAGTGAGGCGGGTTCGTGGATACTTCTGCCCAGAGCGAGGGCCAGGAGCCGCTTGTCGACCGCCCGATCAGGGCCGGTGCTGTGTTCGAGGGCAGTGCGGAGATCGCTGAGGCCCGTGACATGGCCCGCGACTTCCTCACCTCCGTGCAGGCCGTGCACGGGCTGCCGGTGTCGGCCCGGGCGATGGGCATGGTGCAGCTGGTGGTGAGTGAGCTGGTGACCAACGCCCGCAAGTACGCGCCGGGCCCGTGCCTGCTGGACCTGGAGATCAGCGAGGGCGCCGTCCAGATCAGCGTGTGGGACAGCAGCACCACCCTGCCGTCCATCCAGGCAGCCGACCCGCAGCGGATCGGCCAGCACGGCCTGGAGATCGCCATGGCGGTGTCCCAGACCTTCTGTGTTCACCGGGAACCGGTGGGCAAGCGCATCACCGCGGTCATCGAGCTGGCCGACGACCCCGGCGGAGACCCGGCCGGCCGGCAGCCCTCCTGACCGCGCCCAGCCGGACTGTCCCGCGGCCACAATTCCGAAGATCCCGACAGCGTCAGGCACCGGCACGCATGTCCACGGCCGACTGGAAACTCAACCGCCGCTTCGCCTCGCGCACGCGGCTGCGCATCGAGCCCAGCCACACCGACAGCACCCCTGCGCCCACATCCTGCGCTGATGTCGCCGTACGTGTGAACGCGGCCAGTCACGTACGAGTGAAAAGGGCCGCTTGTTGATGTGGTGAGTCCTGTTGCTCGGCACTCTGCTGCTGGTCGGTAAGGGGCGGCGGAGGGCAGCTGACGATGGTCTTGGACCCGCAACGCTGGTTGGAACTCCGGCGCTTCCGTGCCCTGTTCGAGTCCGGTGCGGTGACTTTGACGGAGGTCGCCAAGGAGACGGGCCTGAACAGGTGTATTGACCCGTGAGGTTGGGGACGCGGCTGGCGGGTGGTTGGCCTTTGAGCGCGGTGTGTCCGCGGTGGTGATTGTAGGTGTGCAGCCAGGCGGGGAAGGCGTCGCGTCGTTCCCGCTCCGAGCGGTAGGGGCGGGCGTAGGCCCATTCGTCGAGCAGGGTGCGGTTGAAGCGTTCGACCTTGCCGTTGGTCTGGGGCCGGTAGGGGCGGGTGCGTTTGTGGGTGATCCCGGCCGCCGCCAGAGCATCGCGCCCGTCGCGGGAGCGGTAGCAGGAGCCGTTGTCGGTCAGCACGCGCTCGACGGTGATCCCGGCGTGGGTGAAGAACGCCTGGGCGCGGGCCCAGAAGCCGGTGGCGGTCTCCTTCTTCTCGTCTGCGTGGATCTCGCTGTAGGCGAGGCGGGAGTGGTCGTCGACGGCGGTGTGCAGGTAGCTGTAGCCGCCGGCGGCGCGGTTCTTGCGGCCGGCCTGCCGGCCCAGAGTCCTGTGTCCGCCGCCGTCGGGGATGTTGCCGAGTTTCTTGATGTCGACGTGGACCAGTTCGCCCGGGCGGTCGCGTTCGTAGCGGCGTATGACATGGCCGGTGGCCCGGTCCAGATGGGTGAGGCGGGCCAGGCCGTAGCGGGTCAGCACGCG
>NZ_JBEXET010000068.1:0-29393 GCF_040606415.1 Streptomyces sp. NPDC005423
CGAGCTCACAGCACCGCAGACCCCCGTCGCGCTGAGCTGACACGCTCACAGCAAGTCACCAACATGGGTTGACAACTCCATTGGGAATCCTTTCGCAGGTCGGTGGAGTCCGCGTCGGGTGCGGTATCAGCGGACGACGAAGTCCTGGTTGGTGCCCGGGGCGTTCTTGCACTGCCACTGGTCCAATTGCTGTCCCGGGGTGCTGCCGGCGCCGTAGACGTCCAGGCACAGGCCGCTGTTGCGATTCTGGAAGGCGTAGGAGCCGTCGGACTGGCGCACGGGCAGCCAGAGGGCGTTGGCGGCGGTGCCGGGGGCCTGCTGCACGATGTCCGGGGTGCCGGCCGTCGTGGAGCTGCCCGCGACCGCCACGTCCTGGCCGGAGTGCTGGGCGCGCAGTTCGCCGTAGCCGTCGGCGGCCGGCACGAACAGGAACCGCTGGTTGTCCTGCCCGTTGCAGGGCCACTGGTCGACCACGGCGCCCGCCGCGGTGGAGTTGCCGTAGACGTCCAGGCACAGGTTGTCATCGGCGACGACGAGTGGGTGGTAGCCGTCCGGAAAGCCCGTGGCGCCGGAGGAGGCCGGGGTGAGATAGACGGCGAACGCGTCGTGCGCACCCTGGAAGGTGAGCGGCACGGTGAGCGAGCCACCGGATGCGCTCACGTTCTGGTCGTACACGGTCTGCGGCGCACCGAGCGGTGCCTGGTCCGGGATGCGGTGCACGGTGACGCGGACGCTGCCCGCATTCGTCAGCCAGGACACGGAGGACAGTCCGTCGAAGGTCACGGACGCGGCGCCAGCGTACCCGTTGGAGTCGCCGATGAGCGCCACGGCGCGTTTGGCGGCGGAGTCCTCGGAGGCGGCTACGGCCGTGGAGCCGACCTGCCCGGAGGTGCCGACGAGGGTTCCCGTCATGTCGGCGTAGTCCCGAAGCGCCCACCAGTTGCCGGTCGGCTGCCAGGTGCCCCCGCTCTGGGTGAGCACTCCCGTCAGGTTCGGCGTGACGCAGCACACCCAGTTGCCGCGCATGGCGTTGGTGTATCCGGACTGCGCGAGCCGCGCCAGGTACCAGGCCGTCACACCGGCGGTCTGCCGGTCGGCGGGCTGGTACTCGTTCGAGGACAGCGGCAGCGGGCCGATGCCCGCCGAGCTCAGGGCGTTGCGCAGACTCTGGGCGACGGTGACGGGGTCGTCGACGTCACCCTCGTTGTGGTTGCTGATCATGTCGGGGACGGTGCCGGCGGCCTTCACGTGTGCGAGCCAGGTCTGCCACTCCCCCGGGTTGTGCTGCGGGGTGAAGGCGAGGGACGGGCCCACGATCTGCGCCCCGGGGGCGATGCGGCGGATCTCCCGGTAGGCGGTGTCCCACATCCGGAAGTACTGCGCGCTGTTGACGCCCCGGGTCCAGAACACGGAGATGTCCGGCTCGTTCCAGATGTCGTAGGAGAACGTGAGCCCCGACGCCTGCAGGGCCCCCACCGTGGCGTCGATGAAGCTGATCCAGCTCGAGCAGTCGCCGTTGTCGCACGGATACCTGGTGTCCGAGGGCTGGCCGCCGTTGGCGCCGTAGATGTCGCTGACCAGCACCTGGTACTGCGCGTGGTACGGCGGCCGGGTGAGCCGCCGGGCCTGCGCGGTGATCGAGTCGAGGTCGGCCCGGGTCGCCGAACCATACTGGTAGCCGTCCCTGATCCAACCGCCGGAGAACCATCCGCCGCCGCGGAACGCGTTGATCCCCAGCGGCTGCAGGAACTGGTCGACGGGCTGGGTGCCGTCCTGGCTGATGCCGTAGAGGAACCCCTCCCCCACGCCGGTCGACGGTCCCCGGGGCGAGGCCAGGTCGACGCTCAGCGACGTGCCCGAGGCGGCCTGGCTCGGCGCCGTCGTGACGAGCGCCAGCACGAGTGTCATGACGATGCCGGTCACCAGGGCCGCAATGCCGGGTCTCGCTGTCATCCTCATCCGATCCTCCTGAGTCGGGGCGGCGGCGCGATGCCCCCGCCCCGGAGTCGGGCGCGTTGGCTCACCGGGTCAGCTCAGCGTCCATTTCTGGTTGGGCTGGCCGTTGCAGGTCCACAGCTGTACGGGGGTTCCGTTGGCGGTGGCGGCGCCCGACACGTCAAGGCAGAGCCCGGACTGGGCGCTGGTGACGGTGCCGTTGGCGTTGAGCGTCCATTGCTGGTTGCTCTGGCCGTTGCAGGTCCAGGTGATGACCTTCGTGCCGGGGCTGGTGCCCTGCCCGGAGGCGTCCAGGCACAGGCGGCTCCCTGCGAGGGAGACGGTCAGCTCACCGGAGGTGCTCTCGGACCAGGTCTGGTTGGCCCCGCCGGAGCAGTCCCGGATCTGCGTCTGGGTGCCCGGCGTCGTCGAACTGCTCGGTACCTCCAGGCACTTGCCCGCGCCCACCGCGTGCAGCGCACCGGTGGTGCCGCCCCCGCCGCCCGTCGTCCCGTACCCCGCGGCGGTGATGCCGGCCTGGACGGCGTTCTCGGTGGCGTCGGAGGGGTAACCCGCCGTCATCGCGCCCTCGAAGAACTCGCCCTGTCCCGAGACACTGTTGTCGCCGCCGGTGCCAAGGAGGACGGAGTTGTCGACCTTCATCGGTGAGTATCCGTTGGGCAGGGGGCCGGAGAAGGTGGTGGTCAGTCCACCGCTTGTACCGTCGCCGTACTTGAGGGTGAAGTTGCTGGTGCCGTTGTTCTTCAGCCACGCGCTGACGAACGGGTGGTGCACGCCCTGGTTGTTCGGGTCCTTGTTGGAGCCGGTGTTGGTGTGGAACATGCCGTTCTCCAGGTCGGCCTCGACCCACGGGCCGCTGCCGGTGCAGCCGCCGAACCAGCAGGCGTTGCCCCAGTAGATGGCGTTCATGGTGGCGTTGCCGGTGTCGGTGTGGGTGTTCTCGCCGCTGCCGTAGTCGAAGCAGCACCACTGGTTGGTGAAGTTCGACGAGGTCACCATGTAGATGCCTTCGGGCTGGGAGCCGGTGGCGACGCCGCTCGCGTGGTCGATGCGGTAACCGACACCGGGGGTGACCTTGACACCGAAGACCTGGTGGCCGCCCGCGGTCACCGGCAGGGCCATGGCGTCGGCTCCCACGTCGGATCCGCTCGGACCGGGCCCTTTCCAGTAGCCGCCCCAGGAGATCGGCAGGTCGTTGTGGCGGGTGGTCTGGTCGTAGATCTTCGTGATCGTGCACGAGGTGCCAGCGCAGAACGACACCTGGGAGGCGGCGTCGGCGTACCCGCCTGGGGCGAGCAGCCCGATGTCGCGGTAGGCGTGGTCGGAGGACCGCTGGATCTGGTATAGCGGTCCGTCGTACGCCGCGAAGAGCGCCCTGGTCGTGGAGTGGGCCGTCACGCACGGCGTGCCGCCGGCGGCATAGGTGTCGCACGGCAGCGACGCGGCGGCCGCGGGGCCGTGGGTCGAGTCGTGTAGGGCGCTGGTGGTGCCGGTCGGCGGGGACGTGGCGAAGGCCGGGGTGCCCCACGCGGCGAGGGCCATCGCCAGGGCGGTGAGGAACGAGGCGATCGGGAACGGGGCGACCAGGAACCCGGCCGGGAAGCGCCTTCGCCGGTGGTCGGCTGTTGATCCGGGCAAGGAGTCCTCCTCCGTGGCGGTGCGAGGGGCAGAGGGAGTCAGCCCAGCGTCCACTGCTGGCCGCTGCTCCCGTTGCAGGTCCACAGCTCGGCGAGGGTTCCGTCAGCCGTGGCCCCGCCGGTGACGTTCAGGCACAGGCCGGACTGCACGCCGGTGATCGTGCCGTTGGAGTTCAGCGTCCACTCCTGGTTGCTCTGGCCGTTGCACGGCCAGATCTCCACCTTCGTCCCCGGCGTGGTCTGGTTGTCGTAGGCGTCCAGGCACGTCTGGGCGCTGCCGGAGTAGACGGTGAGCCGGCCGGACGCGGTGTGCGTCCAGGTCTGGTTGGCGCCGCCGTTGCAGGTCCAGATCTCCACCTGGGTGCCTGCGGTCGTGGTGGAGTTGGGTACGTCCAGGCACTTGCCGGCGCCGACCGCGTGCAGTTCTCCTGTCACGCCGGTGCCTCCGCCGCCGCTGGTGCCGCCCGCTACGCGGTACATGACCGTGCCGTGGGCCGGTACCGAGGCGCTGATGGTGCCGGAGGTGGTCGAGGACCCGCCCGACCACAGGTCGGTGAGGGTGTAGGCGGACGCCCCGGTCTTCCCGATCGCGGCCGCGGTGGTGGTGATGGTCGCCGTGGAGCCCGTCTCATTGAACAACGCGACCGACACGTCCCCGTTCGCGAGCGGCTTGGCCAGCACGTCCAGGCCGCCGGCGGACGACACCATGGTGCCCTGCTTGCCGAGGAGGTCCTGGTCGACCGCGATCACGCGGGAGTTGGTCAGCGTGGACAGGGTGGAGGCGCTCGCCTGGGGGATGTTGGTGCCGGCGATGAGCGGCGCGGCCATCTCCGCCCAGAGGCTGAACTCGCTGCGGTTCTCGGTGGCCGTCATCGAGCCGTTGCCGACCTCCAGCATGTCCGGGTCGTTCCAGTGGCCGGGTCCGGCGTAGGAGGCCAGCCCCACATTGCTGTGGAAGATCGACAGCATGCTGGAGAAGGTCGGGCTGATGTCTCCCGTGGTGCGCCAGCTGTTGCCCACGTCGGCGCCCCAGGTCCACACGTTCTCCTGGCCCCAGTTGCACAGGCTGTACAGGATCGGCCGGCCGGTGGCCGCGAGCGCGTCCCGCATCGCGGTGTAGCGGGTCCGTGCCGGTACGCCGGTGTTGTTGCAGTTGTCGTACTTCAGGTAGTCCACGCCCCACGACGCGAACGACTGCGCGTCGGTGCTCTCGTGGCCGAGGCTGCCCGGGTATCCCGCGCAGGTGGCGGTGCCCGCGTCCTCGTAGATCCCCAGCTTCAGGCCCAACGAGTGGACGTAGTCGGCGGTGCCCTTGATGCCGTCGGGGAACTTCGCCGGGTCCGGCACCAGGTGACCGCCGGAGTCGCGGCTGTGGGTCATCCAGCAGTCGTCGATGTTGACGTACGAATAGCCCGCCGCCTGCATGCCGTTGGTGTGCATCGCCTGGGCTGTGGACTTGATCAGCGCCTCGGAGACGTCGCAGCCGTAGGCGTTCCAGTCGTTGAAGCCCATCTGCGGGGTCGGCGCGAGTCCGTTGCCGAGGGCGGCTGCGGGTGGTGCCGTACCGAGGGCGATCAGGGGTGCGGCCACGGCGAGCAGCACGGCGGAGAGGGTGAGCGCCAGGGTTCTGCGCAGGGACAGCAGCGGGGGCAGCGGATTGGTCGTGGGCATGGGGCATCTACTCCTGGACCGGGTCGGGGAAACTGACGGGCGGTCAGCGATAGTCGGCGGCGGTGACGTTGGCCTGCACCGCGTTGTCGGTCGCGTCGGAGGGATAGCCTGCGACGACGGCTCCCTCGTAGAAGGTGCCGGCGCTCAGGTTGGCGCCGCCGCCGGGCTTGCAGCAGTCGCCGCCGCTGCCCAGGACGATGGCCCCTTGTTTCCTCATGGGGCTGTATCCGCCGGGCAGCGCGCCGTCCCACAGGGCGTCCTGGGCCGCGGCGTCCGCGAAGCCGCCGGGTGCCTGCACGCCGATGTCCCGGGTCGCGCTGTCCGAGGCTCGCCTCACCTGGTACAGAGGGCCGTTGTACGAGCGGTAGAGGGCACGCACCGTGCTGTGCGCGGCGACGCACGGGGTACCGCCTGCGGCGTAGATGTCGCACGGACCGGACCCCTGGGGCGCCGAACTCACCACAGGTGCCGCCGACGCCGGCGCAGACCATGTCGGCCCGGTCACCAGCAGCATGGCCAGCAGTCCCGTCACGATCACGGCGGCCGCCGCGGACGGGCGCGACGCAGGAGCGGTGGGGCGACAGGGCGGAGCGGATGGAGGCTGCATTCTGTGTCCTCGCATGGACGGGGGAAAGGGGACGGAGAGTGCTGTGCCTGTCCGAGAAGGTGCGTGAGGGGTGTCGACCGCTCCCGTCAGCGTGCCCGAGAGCACTCACAGGGAACACGCATACATCCCATGTCGCATAGTGATCCCACAGGCTCAATGCCCTGTCAATAGAAGGTACTTGGGAACTCATCGCTCGATACATCCCATGTCTGGCTCATAATGGGACCGCATGAGGGCATGCCTGAACCCGCGCCCGGCGACCGCTGCGGTACCGAGCGCGGGTTGTCGCCTTCCGGCCTACCTCGCGCCGATCACCTCACCCGAGATTCCAGTGCTGATGGGCGCCGCCGTTGGCGTCCCACACCTCGACGGGACTTCCGTTGGCGGTCTGCCCTGCGGGCACTTCCAGCGCCCTGCCGGAGGCGACGTTGGTCAGGGTGTACGAGCCGTCGCCGTTCCGGCTCGCCCGCCAGTGCTGGTTGGCACCGCCGTTGGCGTCCCAGATCTCCATCCGTGTGCCGTTGCCCGTCTGACCGCCCGGCTCGTCGAGAACCCGCCCGCTGCCGACATTCGTCAGCGTGAACGAACCGTCGGTGTTCTGGCTCGCCCGCCACTGCTGGTTCGCGGCGCCGTTGGCGTCCCAGACCTGCAGGGTCGTGCCGTTGGCCGTCTGCCCGCCCGGCACGTCCAGCGCCCGGCCCGCGGCGACGTCGGTCAAGGAGTACACCGTCCCCGGAACGATGCCGCCCGGGTTGCCGCCCCCACCGCCGCCCAGGGCGCTCAGGACCGAGCCGTAGGCCGGCTTCTTGTTGCCTCCGCCGTCGAACAGCAGCGGGTTGTCCCCGCTCCGCCAGGAGTCGCTGTCCCGGATGCCCCAGACGGTGATGCCGGTGCAGCGGGCCACGTTCATACAGGCTTTGACGGTGTTCGCGTACGCCGTGGAGGGTGCCTGCGCGATGTCCAGTTCGGTGATCTGTACGTCGACGCCGAGCGCGGCGAAGTTCGACAGGGTGGTCTGGAAGCTCGACGGTGGGCCGCCGGTGCCGAAGTGGGACTGGAAGCCGACGCAGTCGATGGGCACACCACGGGACTTGAAGTCGCGCACCATGGCGTAGACACCCTGGGTCTTGGCGTCCGACCAGTTCTCGATGTTGTAGTCGTTGTAGCAGAGCTTTGCCGACGGGTCGGCGGCCCGGGCGGTGCGGAAGGCCTCTTCGATGAAGCCGTTGCCCAGCACGTTCTGGAACACCGAGCTGCGGTGCTGGCTGCTGCCGTCCGCGAACGCCTCGTTGACCACGTCCCAGGCGTAGATCTTGCCCTTGAAGTGGGTCATCTCGGTGGTGATGTGGTTGTCCATCACCGTGCGCAGGGTGTTCGCGTCGGTGATGGAGCTGACCCAGCCGGGCAGTTGGGAGTGCCAGACGAGGGTGTGGCCGCGCATCCGCTGTCCGTGGGCGGTGGCATGGTTGACGATCTGGTCGGCGGGGCCGAAGTTGAAGTTGCCGCGGGAGGGTTCGGTGGTGTCCCACTTCATCTCGTTCTCGGGCGTGATCATGTTGAACTCGCGGTCCAGGATCCCCGAGTAGGTCGCGTCACCGAGCTTCCCGGCGGCCACGGCCGTTCCGAAGTAGCGGCCGCTGTCGGCCGCTGACGCCCCCAGCGTGCCGGAAGCTGCGTGCGCGGCGGGGTTGGCAGGGCCGGCCAGAGCCAGTGCCGTGCCGGCTGCCAGTACGGCTGCCAGGGCCAGGATCTTGCGCGGACGGGGTTCTTCGTTGAGCCAGGACATGAGGGATCAGTCTCCTTGTGTGGGGGATGGCACCGGCCGGGAGTCGGTGCCCCGGCCGAGTGGGGTCACTGGGGCGGGGCGACCGGCAGCGCGGTCCACTGCTGGTTGGCGCCGCCGTTGCAGTCCCACAGGACCAGTTGCGTTCCGTCGGTGGTGGACGAGCCGGGGTCGTCGAGGCAGCGGCCGGAGGCAGGGTTGCGGTAGCCACCGTTGTACGCCTGCCATAGCTGGTTGCCGCCGCCGTTGCAGTCCCAGATCTCGATCCTCGTGCCGTTGGCGGTACCGCGGCCCGTTGCGTCGAGGCACTTGCCGAGTGCCCGCAGCGTGCCGTCGGAGAGCGCGGACCACTGCTGTCCGTCGGAGCCGTTGCATGCCGCGATGTCCGCGGCGGTCCCGTTGACGGTGCTGCCGTTGTCGACGTCGAGGCACTTGCCCGCGATGCCGGAGCGCACCTCACCACCCGCCGATGCCGGCGGCTTGATCCAGCCGGCCGCGTCCGCGGCCTGGACGCCCGCGTTGAAGGCGTCCGCCATCTTGCGGAAGCCGTTGTCGTTGGGGTGCAGGGCGTCGGAGAGATCCGCGGTGGTCAGAGCGTTCATGTCCACCAGCCGTACATGTTTGCCGGCGGTCTGCTCGGCCTGCACGATTCCGGGGAGCTTGGCGTTGAACGCGGGACGGACCGCCTCCTCGGTGCCGCTGGTGGAGACGATCACGGTGCCGACGAGGACGGTCGCGTCAGGGGCATCGCGGGTGATCTGGTCGATGAGCGCGCGGAGCCGGTCGGGGGCGGTCGGGACCTGGTAGCTGCCGTTCAGGTCATTGGTGCCGATCTCCAGGGTGACCACGTTGGGGCGGTAACCAGCCAGCACGGCGTCGGCGATGCCGGCGATCTGGTCGATCCGCCAGCCGGAGTGGCCTTCGTTGTCCGGGTCGGGCAGGGTGCCGTTGCGGCCCGAGCCGACGAAGTCCAGAGCATGCCCCTCGGCCGACAGCTGGTTCGCCAGGAAACCGCGGTAGCTGTTCCCGGACGGGCTGCCGACGCCCCAGGTGATCGAGTCGCCCAGCGGCATCAGCCGCAGGGGGGCGGGCGCGGCGGCGGCGCCTTCGGCGGAGGGCGGCGCCCCGGTGGCGGTGGCGGACGCCGCGGGTGGTGCCGCGCCGATGGCGAGCGCGGCCGTCAGCGCGGCAGCAAGGGATACCGAGCACTTCTTCATGAGCGTTCCTCACTGGTGCGGGACAGTGGGTGGGGAGAACGAGCACACGAATCGAACGGTCAGCGGGGGATCAAGTCCCGGTGGGTGCCGGCCGCGCTCCTGCAGGGCCAGGGGCCGGTGTCCGCATCCGGTGACGAGTGGCCCGCGGCCGGTGGTGGGCCGGCCGCAGACCGGAGCCCTTCAGGTCAGTTGAGGCTCCAACGCTGGTTGGAGCCGCCGTTGCACGGCCAGAGTTCTGCCAGGGCGCCGTTGGCCGTGGAAGCGCCGGTGACGTCGAGGCACAGCCCGGACTGGACGCCGGTGACGGTGCCGTCCGCGTTCACCTGCCACTGCTGGTTGGCACCCCCGTTGCACGGCCAGGTCACCACCTTGGTGCCGGCGGACGTCTGGTTGTCGTACGCGTCCAGACACATCTGGCTGCTGCCGCTGTACACGGTCAGCTGGCCCGAGGAGGTGCGGGTCCACGTCTGGTTGGCGCCGCCGCTGCAGTCCCAGATCTGCAGTTGTGTACCGGCCGTGGTGGAGGAGTTCGGCACGTCCAGGCACTTGCCCGCGCCCACCGCGTGCAGCGCGCCGGTACTCGTTCCGCCCCCTGCGGAGTTGCCGTACCCGACCGCGGTGATGTTGGCCTGGACCGCGTTCTCCGTGGCGTCCGACGGGTAGCCGGAGGTCATCACGCCTTCGTAAAAGGTGCCTTGGGCACCCTTGCTGTTGTCGCCGCCGGTGCCCAGGATGATGGCGCCCTGCTTGCGCATCGGGTTGTATCCCGAGACGTTGGGGCGTACTCCGTCGTAGAACGTGGACAGGCCGCCGGACTGCGCGTTGCCGCCACGGATCGCCCAGTGGTTCGGGCCACCCTTGATGATGGCGGTGGTGTAGCGGTAGTTGATGGTGGGGTCGTTGGCGTTGTAATGCTGGTTCGCCCCGGAGAAGAGCCCGTTCTCCAGGTCGGCCATGATCCATGGACCGTTGCCCGAACCGTAGCCCCACACCTTGATGTTGCCGAAGTAGATGGCCTCCATCGTGCCGTTGCCGTCGTCGTTGCTGTCCGTCTCGGCGTTGCCGTAGTCGAAGCAGCAGCCGCCGTTGTAGTGCGTGCCGTCGAAGATCGCGTACATGCCCTCGGCGTTGTCCCCGGTGGCGATGCCGTTCGTGTGGTTGTTCCGGTAACCCGTACCGGGTGCCACGAAGACGCCGTAGGCCTTGTGTCCGCCCACTGTGGTGGGCGCGGCGGTTGCGTTCGCGAGGTTGTCGGGGCCGCCCGCGGCACCGCCGCCGGGTGCCTGGGTGAGGTTGTTGTTGCGGCCGGACTGGTCGTAGATGACCGTGATCAGGCAGGACGTCCCCGAGCAGAACGAGTCCTGGGCGGCGGCGTCGGCGTACCCGCCCGCGCTCAGAACCCCGATGTCACGGGTGGAGCTGTCGGAGGCGCGCCGGACCTGGTACAGCGGCCCGTTGTACGAGGTGTAGAGCGCTCGTGTGGTGCTGTGCGCCGCCACACAGGGCGTGCCGCCTGCCGCGTAGATGTCACAGGGCCCGGACGTGGCGGCCCGAGCTGTGCCGGCCGTGGCCGTCGCGCCAGCGAGAGCGCCGGCGACGAGCGCGGCTGCGGCCCCCGCCCGGGCGAACGTCTTCCACCGGGAACGGGCCGGGCCCGCCGACGGAGGGAGATGTGTCCGAGGCGACGCGTTTCGGGGCGCGCCACGGTGGCGTACCGCCGCGAGTAACCGCTCGACGCTGTCGCGCCTGGGCAGCAGACGCCGTCTTGTACGTGTGGTTCCCATCTGGACTCCCTACCGTGCCGGTGCAACCCGGTCTGGTTGCGGTGGTGGCGGTGACACATGCCGAAGCGCCTCAACGTGCCGTTGTGCAGTGGGATTGCCGAGACACATCGGGGATGACGGCGTGAAAGGTCTCGCAGGGTGGCAAGGGTGGGGAGACCCTTCCTGCGGTGCTTGTTGCGGAATCGATTCGACTGCTGATTGCCGCGGTTCGCAAGCTCTTGGGAAGCACGAAAAGTTGCGATGGAACGGGCCCGAGCCGCGGCCCGACCTACTGCCGCCATGGTGCTGGGGCCGCGCCAGTGCCGCCGACGGCCGGCCACCGAACCTACGGATGACCCTTCATCAGGTCACTGACCAGGAATGTCTCCGACTGCACCCAGATGACGGAGCACCGGAGCGAAGGCCACTCGCCGAAGCAGATTCCCCTGAACGGGGATTGGCGCCGTTTGCGCTTCGCAGTACGCGACTGGTCTGCGCAACGCCGGACGTGAAATCCCGTCGAATCGCTTGCGTCGAATCGGTTCGCCCTGTGCTCGTAACGTCGTGAGACGTGAAACGGGCCCGCAGCCCCAACCCGATGAAGGGGAGATTGCACGTCCTGCCGCTGTCCGAAACCGTGCGACTTCTCCGTCATCGGTTGCTGGGCCGCCAGGCACCTCGACGGTCAGCCACCATCCGGCCCTCCCCGTGGCGTCCGGCGCGGCGAGGACGGCGTCGGCCTCGGCATGCCGTTCGAGGAGTTCGACCCTGGCACGAGGACCGCTCTCCTCCGAGAAGTCACTCTTCGCCACCCAGGACCGTGACTTCTTCAGGCCTGGCGGCGCATCCTGATACCGCGCGGGTGGCACCGTGCGACGTACATGTCCAGTGGCCCCGTGATGGTGGCGACCGCCGAAGCCACACACAACACGCGACGGACTTCCCGCGTAGGCAGTGCACAGGTGATGTGCATACCCGACGATGTCGACGGGGACTGGTCCGCGCCCCAGGCCTGACCCTTCGAGCCTGGCTGCCGGGCGTACCGGAGCTGCGGCCGCCGACCCTGACCGACCTGGACTACCACCTCGGCACTCTGTTCCCGCCGGTCAGACCTCGCGGCTGGCTCGAGTTGCGGATGATCGACGCGCAGGACGGCGACGACTGGGTCGTGCCGACCGTGCCGGCCGCGACGCTCCTGAACAACACAGCGGCAGCCGATGCCGCCTATGCGGCAACCGAGCAACTCTGCCGGCACTCACGGCGACCCGTACCCTCCAACGACGTCTGGCTGCGGGCGGCCCGCACCGGACTCGATGACCAGGACCTAGCCAAGGCCGCCCGCGCCTGCTTTGCCGCTGCCGAAAGCGCCCTCGCCGTTCCCGGCACCCCGGCGGTCCTGCGCCATGTCCTGACCGAATTCGCCGAGCGCTACACCGAGCGCGGCCGGTCCCCCGCCCACGACCATCTGGACGCGCTCCGCCGCACCTGAACCCAGCAGGAGGAAAGAGGGTCTCCATCCCGGCCAGCCCGCGGGCGAGTGCGCCTGATCGCCGCGGACATGGCGACGAACCCTGAATCCGTGCCCACAGGCAACAGCATCCCCGGTGTCCATCTTTTCGATGCTCGTCTTAGAGAGGGACCGCGCAATGCTCAGGTCGCGGGCTGATGCCGACTTGGAGGGACGGGAGGACCCGTGCCGGCCCGACACTCAGACGTGGACCGTCCGTAACCTGATCGCCTATCAGGCACCCCGGACGACGCGAAATTGAACACAGGCGGCCGGCGAACGGAAGTCGGCCGCGGACCCAGGAACACCCCTATGCGCGGAATCACTCGGGGCGCTGCCGCGCTCGCCATCACCACAGCCGCCGTGAACAGCCTTCGCTGCGGGCTCGGCACACGCCAGCGGCATGCCCGCGTACGGCTGTCCGGGCGGGGCCATCTGCATCGACCCCCAGTGCGTAGACAACCACAACAGCACACCGTCCAACATCTTCTACAGCTGGACTTCCAGATGGCTCACGTGATCGGTCCCCGACTTCCCCGCTTCCACAACACCGTGCCCGATGTCCGCCTCCGAGATGAGAAGGCGCCAGCCGGAGGAGCAAGGCATCCTCGCCGGGGGCCGCCACAGGCCAACCGTACCGAACAGACTCCGGCCCAGGCCAAGGGCGAGCACCAACCTCAGCCGGGGTCAGTCCGTGGCTGAGGGACTGCTGGTGACTGCTGGTGCTGGGCCGTCTGCGGGCCGTCCGACAGCAGCAAGCGACGACCGACAACGGCAGCACCTCGTCGATCGCGGTGGCCGGACCGTGCACGAAGGTCACCAACGGGATGTCGAGTTGGCGCGCGAGCAGCGGCGCGACGTAGTCCCACATCTCCGCGACGACGACGTCCGGGCGCTCGTCGACGACCAGTTCGCGCAGCGCGTCGAAAGCCATGTCGGCTCGGATCGTCGTGAACAGGGCGACGGTCGCATCGCGCAGCTGGGAACTGTCGCCCCGGTAGCCGAGAACGTCCTTCCCGAAACGGCTGTTCGTCTCTGCAAGCAGATCCGGCAGCGACGGGTCCAGGGCACGCATCGTCAGGTCGTCGGCGGTCCGGTGCAGCAGGTGGAGGTGCGGCCCTGCGCGCAACACCGGGAGTCCACACCCCGCACGGACCCGGCACGCCTACGCCACCAAGCTCAGCGGGCCGGCGTCCCTGTGGACCCGCTTCCCGATCTCCTCCATCTTCTCGAAGTCAATGGCCGAGATCGTTCAGAGTCCGGACAACGTAAAGTCGCTGCGTCCTCGTCGCGGAAGGCATCAAGCTGGCCGATCTCGATGTGGGCGGGGGCAGCCCCTGGCACGTCTTCGAGCCGGGCGGCAGCCGCCGTGGCGGGCACGTCCGGACCGCCCGCCGCGGCCCGAGCAGCGCCGGCCACGCGGTGCGGCTGCGTCGTAGGGCCACAGCAGGTACGGCTCGATGTGCGGGTCAGGCGTGGTGGCGCGGTCGTCGAGCATCGGCATGAGCAGGATCTGCCGGGTGCTTGCCGGACCGCCGCGCTCTCGGGTGAGGATCGACAGAGCCGCGGCTGGTACACCTCCGGCGCTCACGCCCTTCACTGCGATGCGGCCTCGGTCGATGCCTGGTTCTCCGGCGTGTTCGTGCAGCCAGCGCGGGGCGGTGTAGGCGTCCTCGACCGGCAATCGGGAACGGGTGCTCGAGGGTTCCATGTCGGCTCCCGTACTCACATCTAATACCTCGGCAAGGACCGCGTGCGCGACACGCAGGATTCAGACACGAGAGACATCCCATCACGGATAGGCAACATCCATGGGATGAATCCTCCCCTCTGATTCCACGAAAACCCACCACCTGCACCATCTTGGCGCGCCCTCCAAAAGTTTCGCCGCACCCCCTGGACATCCAGCTGAGTCCGCCCTATAAACATCCCATCTCTCCGTCGGCGACATCCACCTGTCGCATCGGCGTAACAACCCCGCTCCGGGACCAGCGCGAGGAAGTAGCCATGAGACTCAGAACCGCACTCGGCTCCACCGCGTCCGTCGTCTGCGCGCTGACGCTGCTCAGCGCCTGCAACAGCGGCTCCACCACCGCTTCGTCGGGTGGCAAGCCTCTCGTGGGCGTCGACTACCCGCGGTCAGACACCGACTTCTGGAACTCGTACATCAAGTACACGCCCGAGTCCGCGAAGCAGCTGGGCCTGTCCCTGAAGACCACGAACTCCCAGAACGACGTCGCCAAGCTCACCGCCAACGTGCAGACGTTCATCAGCCAGGGCGTCAAGGGTGTGGCGATGGCCCCGCAGGACACCGCAGCCATCGCGCCGACCCTGGCGCAGCTCAATGCGAAGAAGATCCCGGTCGTCACGGTCGACACCCGACCCGACAGCGGCAAGGTGTTCATGGTGGTGCGGGCCGACAACCGCGCGTACGGCGAGAAGGCCTGCCAGTTCCTCGGTACGAAGCTCGGCGGCAAAGGCAAGATCGTCATGCTGGAGGGCGGCCTCGACTCGATCAACGGCCGTGACCGCACCGAGGCGTTCAACGACTGCATAAAGAAGAACTACCCCGGCATCAAGGTGTTCGGCGAGGCCACCAACTGGGACGGGGCGGTGGCCGCGCAGAAGCTGCAGACGGACCTGACCGCGCACCCGGACATCAAGGGCGTCTACATGGAATCCAGCTTCGCCCTGTCCGGCACCCTCCAGGTCCTCAAGCAGAAGGGGCTGCTCGTGGGGCCGAAGGACAAGAAGCACGTCTTCGTCGTGTCCAACGACGGCATCCCCGAGGAGCTCAAGGACATGGCCGCCGGCAAGATCGACGCCACCGTCTCCCAGCCGGCCGACCTGTACGCCAAGTACGCCCTCTCCTACGTCAAGGCCGCGATCGACGGGAAGACGTTCAAGCCGGGCAAGACGGACCACGACAGCACGATCATCCAGGTCCGCGACGGAGTGCTGGAGGACCAGCTCTCCGCCCCCTTGGTCACCGCCGACGGTGCCGCCTACGGCGGTGTTGCCAGCGTCAAGAGCGACGACCCCTCGCTGTGGGGCAACAACCTCGGCTGACCCGCCCCCGCAGAGACCCATCGGCTAACCATTACTAGGCGGTTGAGATGAGCGACGGGGAGCGAGAAGCCAACCCCGCGCCCGCCCCGGCGGGCGACGAGCGGGCCCCCGCGGTCGTGCCTGTCATCGAGGCGGCGGCCATAGTCAAACGATTCGGTCCCACGGTGGCCCTCAACGGCGTCCGGATCACCATCAATCCCGGCGAGACCCACGCGCTCGTCGGCCGCAACGGCGCCGGCAAGTCGACCCTCGTGTCCGTCCTGACCGGCCTGCACGCCCCCGATGAGGGAACGGTCACCTTCGGAGGCGAGCCCGCACCACGACTCAGTGACCGCGACGCCTGGCGACAGCGCGTGGCCTGCGTCTACCAGAAGTCGACGATCATCCCCACGCTGTCCGTCGCCGAGAACCTCTTCCTGAACCGACACCACCACGGTCCCAACCGGCTCATCAGCTGGAGTGGCGTCCGCCGCCAGGCCCAGGAACTGCTGTCGACCTGGTCGGTGGACGTCGACCCGCAGACCCTCGCCGGTGAACTCGACGTCGAGCAGCGGCAGTTCGTGGAGATCGCCCGGGCACTGTCGTTCGGGGCCCGGTTCATCATCCTCGACGAGCCGACCGCGCAACTCGACGCGGCGGCGATCAGCCGACTCTTCGACCGGATCCGCGATCTGCAACGCCAGGGCGTCACCTTTCTCTTCATCAGCCACCACCTGCAGGAGGTCTACGAGATCTGCGACATGGTGACGGTGTTCCGCGACGCCCGCCACATCGTGACCGCCCCGGTCACCGACCTGCCCCGAGCCGAACTGGTCGCCGCCATGACCGGCGAGGCCGCCGCCGGCCTGCGGCAGGAACGCTCCACCACCCTGGACAAGAGCACCGCACCCGCACTGTCCGTGAACGCGCTGGGCAGCGACGACACGTACACCGGAGTCACCTTCCAGGTGGGTGCCGGTGAGATCGTCGGCCTCGCGGGAGCCGCCGCCAGCGGACGCACCGAGGTCGCCGAGACCGTCGTAGGACTGCGCGCCGCGGCGACCGGGAACTTGGAGATCGCCGGACACCGGCCCCGCCCCGGCAGCGTGCCCGCCGCACTCACGGCCGGCGCCGGGTTCGTGCCTCAGGACCGGCACCACCAGGGATTCGTCCCCGACATGTCGATCGCCGACAACGCCACCCTGTCCGTACCGAAACGGATCGGGAAGAACGGCTTCCTCAGCCGCGCCCGCCGAGACCGGCTCGCCGACGGCATGATCGAGAACCTGGCCATCAAGACGCCGGGACCCGACCTGCCCGTCTCCAGCCTGTCCGGCGGCAACCAGCAGAAGGTCGTCATGGCCCGCGCGCTGGCCAACGACCCCCGCCTGCTGGTTCTGATCAACCCGACCGCCGGGGTGGACGTGCGCTCCAAGGAGTTCCTCCTCGGCAAGGTCGAGGAGACCGCCGAGTCGGGAACCGGAGTGCTCATCGCCTCCGACGAACTCGATGACCTCCGCATGTGCGACCGGATCCTGGTGATGTTCCAGGGCCGGGTCACCACCGAGATGGCCCGCGGCTGGCACGACCACGACCTCGTGGCCGCGATGGAAGGAGTGGACCTCAATGCCTGACACCGTGCTCGCGGACACCGCCGCCCAGGCCGTGGAACCCGGACAGAAGCGCACCGCACTGCTCGGCGGCCGGATCCCGCTGGCCCGGCTGCGCGATCTGGCACTCGTCCCGGCGATCGTCGTCATCGCGATCGTCGGCCAGATCGTCAACCCGGTCTTCCTGCAGACGGACAACCTCATCAACGTCCTGCAGACCATGTCCGAGATGGCCCTGCTGGTCCTCGCCCAGACGATGATCCTGATCGTCAAGAAGATGGACCTCTCCCTCGAGTCCACCATGGGTCTGGCGCCCGGTGTCGCGGCCTGGCTGGTCGTC
The DNA here is from genome assembly GCF_040606415.1 of Streptomyces sp. NPDC005423. Classification (NCBI taxonomy): domain Bacteria; kingdom Bacillati; phylum Actinomycetota; class Actinomycetes; order Kitasatosporales; family Streptomycetaceae; genus Streptomyces; species Streptomyces sp. NPDC005423. Next base: position 17,140 of record NZ_JBEXET010000068.1, read on the forward strand.
CCGGCCGGTGCCGGCCACGGACTCGGCCTGCTCCCCGGCGCCTGGTCGATCCCCATCACCCTCGCCGTGGGCGCGCTCGTCGGCGTGATCAACTCGCTGCTGATCATCCGCTTCGGCCTCAACGGCTTCATCGTCACGCTCGGCATGCTGATCGTGCTGCGCGGCCTCCTCACCGGCATCTCCGGCGGCCAGACCTTCTTCCAGCTGCCCCAGTCGATGCTCTACACCGGCACCGCCGAATGGTTCGGCATGCCCGCCTCCATCTGGATCTGCCTGGCCCTGTTCGCGATCGCCATCGTGGTGCTCGGCTGGACGAGCTTCGGCCGCTCCCTGTACGCCATCGGCGGCAACGTCGACGCCGCGAAGGCGGCCGGCATCCGTACCGACCGGGTGCTGTGGATCGTCATCGTCACCGGCAGTGTCCTCGCCGCCCTCGCCGGGCTGATGCTCTCCGGACGCCTGGCCTCGGTCGCCTCCGCGCAGGGCAATGGCTACATCTTCACCGTCTTTGCCGCCGCCGTCATCGGAGGCATCAGCCTCAACGGCGGCAAGGGCACCATGTTCGGCGCGTTCTGCGGCATCCTGCTCCTCTTCATGATCCAGAACGTGCTCACGCTGGCCGGCATCCCCGCCCAGTGGATCGGCGCCCTCAACGGGCTGATCATCCTGGTCGCCCTCGCCATCTCCCGCATCACCGGCGGCAAGGTCCAGGAGTGACCCGGGCGGCCGTACCGGCCGCCCGGCCTCCGTCGCGTTCACGTCTCGTCGCAAGGGGACCGATCTCCCTTGCTCCTCACAGGAGTTGCCGCCATGTCCTCCCCCGTGCCCTCATCCGCCCGCATCATCGCTCTGGACGTCCTGGACGTGCGGTTCCCCACCTCCGAACACCTCGACGGCTCGGACGCCATGAACCCCGAGCCCGACTACTCCGCCGCCTACGTGGTCCTGCGCACCGATGCGGGCGACGGACTGGAGGGCCACGCCCTGGCCTTCACCACCGGACGCGGCAACGACGCCCAGGCCGCCGCCATCGCCACCCTCGCCCCGCATGTGGTCGGCCTGTCGGTGGAACAGGTCTGCTCCGACCTCGGCGCGTTCTCCCGTTCTCTGGTCCACGACCCCCAACTGCGGTGGCTGGGACCGGAGAAGGGCGCCATCCACATGGCGATCGGCGCGGTCATCAACGCCGCCTGGGACCTCGCTGCCAAACGCGCGGGCAAGCCGGTATGGCGTTTCCTCGGTGAGATGTCGCCCGAGGAGCTGGTCGCACAGGTGGACTTCCGCTGGCTGTCCGACGCCCTCACCCCCGAGGAGGCGCTTCAGATCCTGCGCCGCGCCGAAGCCGGCCGCCAGGAGCGCATCGCCCACCTGCTGGAACGCGGCTACCCCGCCTACACCACCACCCCCGGCTGGCTCGGCTACTCCGACGAGAAGCTGGCCCGACTCTCCCGCGAGGCCGTCGCGGACGGCTTCACCCAGATCAAGCTGAAGGTCGGAGCCGACCTTCAGGAGGACACGCGGCGCCTGCGCACGGCCCGCGAGACCGTCGGCCCGGACATCCGCATCGCCGTCGACGCCAACCAGAGATGGGACGTGCAGCCCGCCATCGACTGGATGCGGGCCCTGGCCCCCTACGACCCGTACTGGATCGAGGAGCCCACCTCCCCCGACGACATCCTCGGCCACGCCGCCATCCGCAAGGCGCTCAGTCCCATCAAGGTCGCCACCGGCGAACACATCGCCAACCGCGTGGTGTTCAAGCAGCTCCTTCAGGCCGGCGCGGTCGACATCGTCCAGATCGACTCGGCTCGCGTCGGCGGCGTCAACGAGAACATCGCCATCCTGCTGCTGGCCGCGAAGTTCGGCGTGCCGGTCTGCCCGCACGCAGGCGGCGTCGGCCTGTGCGAGATGGTGCAGCACCTGTCGATATTCGACTACATCGCCGTCTCCGGCACCACCGAGGACCGGGTCATCGAGTACGTCGACCACCTGCACGAACACTTCGTCGACCCGGTACGCATCGTCGAGGGCCACTACCTCGCCCCGACACTGCCCGGACTGAGCGCGCAGATGCACCCCGCCTCACTCAAGGAGTACAGCTACCCCGACGGCCCGGTCTGGTCCGCCCGTGTCTGACCTCCTCCCCCTGGTCGACGCCCACCACCATGTCTGGGACCTGGACCACCGCCCCCAGCCCTGGCTCGACGAACCCGGCCACGAGGCGATCCGCCGCAGCCACGGCATCGAGGACCTGCGCCGAGCCGCCGACCGGCACCTGGCGGGGCGACGGCTGACCAGCACCGTGGTCGTGCAGTGTGTCGCCTCCACGGAGGAAACGACGGAACTCCTCACCCTCGCCGACCAGGAACCCCTGGTCGCCGCGGTGGTCGGCTGGGCGGACCTGACCTCCCCCGCGATCGGCGACGTACTCGACGAACTGCGATCCGCCCCCGGCGGCGGATACCTGCGAGCCCTGCGCCACCTCGTGCAGAGCGAGAACGACCCCGAGTGGCTGCAACAACCGTCCGTCGAACGGGGCCTGCGCGCCGCACAGCACCGGGGCCTCGGCTACGACGTGCTCATCCGCAGCCACCAGTTCCCCCAGGCGATCCACCTCGCCCAGCGCTTCCCGGACCTCCCCCTCGTCCTTGACCACGCGGGCAAACCACCCATCGGACACCACACACTCTCCGACTGGACCCACGGGGTGCACGCACTCGCGGCCCACCCCCAGGTGCGGTGCAAAGTCTCCGGACTGATCACCGAGGCCGACCACCGCACGTGGACCCTCGACGACATCCGCCCCGTGTGGGACACCCTGCTGGCCGCCTTCGGCCCCGAACGGCTGATGTTCGGCTCCGACTGGCCCGTCTGCGTCCTCGCCGGAGGCTGGGCGCGCTGGGCCGAAGCGGTCGAACACCTCCTGGGCGACTGCCCTCCGCACGAGAAGCAGACGGCGGACTTGAGTTTGGGCGCGAACTGGCTGAAGCGGCCCGCTTGTCGTTCGCTCCGTTGATGAAGTTGTGGTACGGCCAGGCCGAGGGGTCTTGGTAGGTCGCGACGTGATGCGTGTTGGCGTTGCTCCCGCCGATGTACATGCTGCGCGGGACAGACGGAAGCGGTGGGACCGGCGCGTCGATCACCACCCATCGCGTCGGCTGTTACGGAAGAAGGTCCGCCCTGTCGCCTTGTCGTGTCAACGGGCGTGCAGGGATGAAAAGAGTCTCCCACCTGCTAATTTGTGCGTCGATTATGCATTTGGTGTTCTTTGCTCACCCGCAAACATAGAATGTCTTCGGGGTCTGGAGCCACGCCAGTGACATCCCATGACGCCACACCCGGAGGGCCAGCACACCGACGGCAGACCCCACGCCTCCCCGGTATGATCAGCGCCACCCTGGGCACGCCGACCCGGCAATCCACCTACCGGACGGCACGCCCCCTCACGGAAGGAGCTCACGTTGTCCCTCACCGACAGGGCCATCGGGCAGATCCGTGAGCTCATCCGCTCCGGCGCGCTGTCACCAGGCGCGAAACTGCCCCCGGAGGCGGAACTCGCCGCGCAGCTCGGCCTCTCCCGCAACCTCGCCCGCGAGGCGGTCAAGGCGCTGGCCGTGGCCCGGGTGCTTGAGGTACGCCGAGGCGACGGCACGTATGTGACCAGCCTCCAGCCCAGCCTGCTGCTGGACGGGCTCGGCGGCGCGGTGGAACTTCTCCAGAGCGACACAGGTGCCCTGCTGGATCTGATGGAGGTCCGTCGGCTGCTCGAACCACTCGCCACCGGACTCGCCGCCACGAGGATCAGCGACGACCAACTGGCGGAGGTCAAAGGCCACTTGGACGCGATGCGCTCGGCGAGCGACGACGTCGAGCGGCTCAACGCCCACGACGCCGCCTTCCACCGCTCCGTCGTTTCGGCCACCGGCAACGAGAGCCTGCTCGCCCTGCTCGAAGGCATCTCCGGCCGCACCCTGCGCGCCCGAATCTGGCGCGGCCAGCTCGACGACCAGTCCTCCGGGCGCACCCTCGCCGAACACGAGGCCATCTACAACGCCCTCGTCACCCGCGACTCCGCAGTGAGTCAGGCCGCGGCGCTGCTGCACGTCAGCAACACCGAGCACTGGCTGCGGGAGCACCTGCGATCGAATGCCGATCCGGCGTAGCGGACGGTCGGGCGCTTCAGGCCGGCCCAGCGCCGGCGCGAGAGCGATTCGGCCGCACAACTCACCGAGCCGGCGCGGACATTCCGATCTCCGCACGATGCCGACACCCAGTCTGGGCCGACATGCAGTCCGCGTCGGAGCGTGGGAGAGGTGCCACGCTCCATGGAGACACCCGGCAACCGTGGCCCCCTTACGGGTCGGGGCGCTTCGCGCAACGCCACCCCCTCCTGTCCCGCCGATCCGTGGTGCGTCGGTGGTACCGACCCGGCCGGTACCACCCGCACACCTATGTCATTGCTCAGTGCCGAGCGAACTGAACGCCCGTCGCCTGCACGACATCCGGTCGTATCGCGATCCCTCCGACCATCAGACGTTCCCCGTAGATGTCGGTGATCCTGACAGCGCCGCCGCAGCCGCCTCCGTCGGATGAGAGGAAGTAGTTGTAGCCGGTCCGAGGCAGTTGCCGCCAGCCGGCTCCGACGCGGACGTCCAGGCGGGCGATCGGATTGCGATGGCCGATCACCTGAAGGGCGCACCAGTACTGGCTCGACCCGACCTTGTACCGCAGGGAGATCTTCTGGGAGGTGGTGGGGCTGATCAGTGTCCAGGAGATCGGAATCCTGCCGAGCTTGGGATCGGCCAGCTTGGCGAAAGCCTGCTCGCTGAGGTCCAGTTGTCCGGGTGCGCAGGGCAGGGGGCACTCGTTGGCGATCCGCACCGTGACCGAGGCGCCGTTCGCCGTTCGCCGTTCGGACGAGCACAAACGACCCACAGGCCCGGGACGATTCGTAGTCAGTGGTGTTCATCGCGGCGATCATCATGTCGCCGCTGGCGCCGAACGAGCATGCTCCGTCAGCGTTTCCGGCTTGGTAGACGGTGGCTACCCCTCGGTAGGTGGTGCTGGGGCGAATCTGTCCTGCCGGGCCCGCGGAAGCCGACGTGGTGCGGTCGGTCCTGGTGGCCGACGGCCGTGCCGACGCTTTGCTCGCGGCAGCCGTCGGCGTCGGAGTACCCGTCGACGTGGGCGTTCCCGTCGCGGTGGGCGTTGGCGTCGGCGTCGGCGTCGGCGTCGGCGTCGGCGTCGGCGTCAGGGTGCCTGTGGTGGCCGGTGTTTCCGCCGGAGTTCCCGGGGTGACCGCGACCACTGCCGCATCGGTCTCATGGTCGGAGAGCGACGCCACCACCAGGGAGACGACAACCCCGGTGGGTGGCCAGCGCCGCCGTGATGCCGACGATCAGCCTGTGTCTCCGTCGGCGCTGCCGCGCAACCTGCCTTGCGTGGGCGGACCGCGGAGGCCGACCGTAGAGCGCAGATCAGTCCGTCGGAGGCGGCTGGGTGTTCGCAGCGGCTGCCGCCGCTTCGCGGATCAGGCGGACCGCCGCGGGAACGCCGCCGTCCCATGCCGGTCAGGAGGTCCTGGGGAGCGAGAAGTCGGCTGCAGGAGTGTGGAGGCCGACCATGGTGAACGCGCCGAGGGCGGCAATGCACGGCTGCCTGACGGTATGTCAGGTGGCGGGGACCGTCGGGTCGCAGGACGGACCACTCGTCCCGTCCTGCGACCCAAGTGGACTGGGAAGAGCGGTCGTTCGGCCTGCGGCACTCACCTGCGACGCCACCCGGACGTTCAAGGACCCGCAGCCGCCGATGGTCGGCGGTCACGCTAAGGGGAGTCGGCCCCTCTCGTTTCCTCTTCTCTGGGCAGGCCTGGGTGGTGGGACCGAGGCGCCGGTCAGTGCCGGGGGCGGGTCGCCGACGTGCGCACCACAAGACTGGGTGGGATGACGATGTGAGGTCTCTCGTCGGCCGCCGGGAGCCCCGCGTCCGGGTCACCGACGATCTCGATCAGAGCACGCAGGGCACGCCGGCCGAGTTCGTCGAAGTCCTGACGGACGCTGGTCAGTGACGGGCCGAAGTACTCGGTCTCCGGCATGTCGTCGAATCCGACGACGCTGATGTCCTCGGGCACCCGGCGGCCGGCCTGTTGAACAGCCCGCAGCAGGCCGAGGGCCATGTGATCGTTGGCACAGAACACCGCGGTGACTTCGGAGTCGGCGGCGATCCGCTGACCGACCTCGAATCCGGTACGGGACGTCCAGTCAGCGCCGCCCAGCGGTTCGACCACCGGAACACCCCGCTTTTCCAGGGTGCTGCGCCATCCTGCCTCGCGCTCCTGCGCGTCGAGCCAGGAACGCGGCCCGACCATGTGGTGCACGGTGCGATGGCCGAGGTCGAGCAGATAGGAGGTGGCGAGTTCGGCACCAGCCTCGTTGTCCACGGCGACCGAGGCCAGTTTGGCGTGGGTGCCGCAGCCGACCGCGACCAGCGGTACGTCCGACGGCACGCTCCCCAGCGCTCCGACGGCCGAGGCCTGCGGCGCGATCACGATGATCCCCTCGACACCCTGGTCCCGGAGCCGGTCGACGGCGTCCAGCACCGAACGGCGATCGAGCGTGCCGACAGCGGCCACTATGACGAAGTACTCGTGTTGTCTGGCCGCCTGCTCGATGCCGTAGAGCATGCAGGCCGGCCCGTACAGCGTGGTGTTGAAGCTGATCACACCCAAGGTGCGGGTGCGTCGGGTGGCCAGGTTGCGGGCGGCGGCGTTGGGGCGGTAGCCGAGTTCACGGACTGCGGCGAGCACACGGTCACGGGTGGCGGACCGTACGTTGGGGTGGTCGTTGAGGACCCGCGAAACGGTCTGGTGCGAGACGCCCGCGATCCGGGCCACATCCGCCATCACCGGTGCGCGTTCCCCGTCCATCCTCCGCCTCCTCACGTGCTGCCGTGTTTCCGATCGGTTGCTTCTCCGGCCGGCACCAGCCTGCCGTGGAGAATTGTTAGCGCACACATTCCGGAGGGGTCAAGGATCACAACTGCTCGCTTCCGGATGTTTCGGACAGCGTTGTCACGCGCCCTCCAACTGCCCTGACCTGGCAGGTCGTTGCCGAGAAAGGCCCCGCTCCACCGTGACCGCAGACCATCCCCCACGAAATCCAGGGCATTCGTTTCCACATTCTTGACCGTCCTCCACTGTTGACCGCCCATTCATCCCCGCGTAAAAAAGGCGGAGTTGCGACACCGGTCGATCACCGTCGACCGTACGAGACCGGCACATGCACAACGCCCCGGTTCCAGGCCGGGTCACCCGTTCCGGCATGCAGTCATCACGCTCGGCAGCCGTGCCCGAACAGAGGAACACACAGGCCGCCAACACCCCCGTCCCCATGGAGCCCGGATGAGTGACGGCATCCGGGAACCTCGATTGTTAGCGCTCACATTTCCCGCCGGGCGGGACGGCAATGTCCCGTTCAGCGCCGACGCCATGTCCCGGCGGCAGCTCCCGGCATGCAGACCACCGCATACCGGACGTCCGCCCGCTCGCTGCGCAGGCGACGCCGGGCCCGAGAAGAACGCGACACGGAAGAGGTTCACAGTGATAGCAAGGCATCTGAGAGGGCTCCGGCTGAGGGTGGTCGGCGCGGTCCTCGCACTTGTCGCCGGCATCCTGGTCGGGGCCATCGGCGCCGCGGGCACCGCCCAGGCGGCCTCGTCCCTGCCGTGTGACATCTACGCCTCCGCCGGCACCCCCTGCGCCGCGGCGCACAGCACCACGCGAGCCCTCTACGCCTCCTACACCGGCGCTCTCTACCAGGTCAAGCGTGCCTCGGACTCCGCCACCCGCGACATCGGCGTCCTCAGCACCGGCGGCTACGCCAACGCCGCGGCACAGGACTCCTTCTGCTCCGGCACGACCTGCATCATCACCAAGATCTACGACCAGAGCTCGCACCGAAACGACCTGACCATCGAGGGTCCGGGCGGCAACGGCGGCCAGGACGTCGGCGCGATCGCCAACGCCCTGCCGGTCACGGTCGGCGGCCACGCGGCGTACGGAGTCTTCGTCTCCGCGGGTGTCGGTTACCGCGACAACAGCACCACGGGCATCGCCACCGGCAGCTCCCCCGAGGGCGCGTACATGGTGACCAGCGGCCACCACGTGAACAACCGGTGCTGCTTCGACTACGGCAACGCCGAGACGTCCGGCGACGACACCGGCAACGGCCACATGGACGCGATCAACTTCGGTACGGAGTGCTGGTTCTCCTGCACCGGCTCCGGCCCCTGGGTGGAGGCGGACCTGGAGAACGGACTGTTCTTCGGGGCGAACGGCGCCTACTCGGGCAACACCGGCATCTCCAGCGAGTACGTCACCGCCATGGAGAAGAACAACGGCACCTCGGCCTACGCGATCAAGGGCGGCAACGCCCAGTCGGGTTCACTGAGCACCTTCTACAACGGGGCCCTGCCCACCACCAGCGGATACAACCCGATGCACAAGGAAGGAGCCATCGTCCTCGGCACCGGCGGTGACAACAGCAACGGGTCCGACGGCTCCTTCTTCGAAGGCGTCATGACCTCCGGTTACCCGACCGACGCCACCGACAACGCCGTGCAGGCCGACGTCACGTCCGTCGCCTACAGCACGCCGACCGCGAGCTTCCCCGTCACCGGCACCGCCTACCGCCTGACCAACACCAATTCCGGCAAGGTCCTGGACGCGGTGAACTGTGGTACGGCCAACGGCACTTCGGTCGACCTCTGGTCCTCGCTCGGCAACACCTGCCAGCAGTGGAAGTTCGCCGGCGTGGGCAACGGCCACTACACGATCACCAACGTCAACAGTGGCACGGTCCTGGACGACAAGAACTGCGGGCAGAGCAACGGCACGGCCGTCCAGTTGTGGGCCTCGCTCGGCAACACCTGCCAGCAGTGGGACGTCACCAAGGTCGGCGGCCACTACACCATCTCCAACGTCAACACCGGCATGACACTGGACGTCACGAACTGCGGAACGGCCAACGGCACCATGGTGCGCCAGTGGCAGCAGCTCGACAACACCTGCCAGCAGTGGGACATCGCCTCCTGACCGGAGAACCGACCCGCCGATGGTCCGCCGGCCTCCCCGACGGCAGACCATCGGCCCGTCCCGGCCGTCGATATTCAAGACGAGCACTCACCACACGCCCCCACTCGTTCGGAACCCACCGCGGAGAGGCACTCACCACTCCTCCCCCGTTCAGCACCCCCCTTCACCGCGCCCCATACGCAGCTGTCCGATCGATTCGCCTCGCAAAGGAAATCCCGCATGCCCGCAGAAACCGGACTGCCCCGCAGAACCGTCCTCACGGCCCTCGGCGCCGCGTCCCTGGCCGGAACCTTCGGCGCCGCGCCCGCACAGGCCGCCGGACGTTCCGGCACCTCGGCGGACGCCACCGCCTCGGACCTGCCCCCCGCAGCCGCGCACTGGACCTTCGACGAGGGCTCCGGATCCTCCGCCGCCGACTCGTCCGGCCACGCTCACACCGCCGTCCTCCAGGGCGCGGCCGCCTGGGACACCGGCAAGATCGGCGCCCACAGCCTGAGCCTCACCGCAGGAGGCAACGCCTCGGCCACCGGGCCCGCCCTCGACACCTCCGAGGCGTTCTCGGTGGCCGCCTGGGTGAACCTCAGCCAGCTGGGCGGCTACCAGACCGCCGTCAGTATCGACGGCCAGGTCGTCAGCGCCTTCTACCTCGGGCTGCGCGACGACACCGGCACCTTCGCCTTCGCCCGGCTCGCCTCGGACGCCACACAGGGTGCCGCCGTCGCGGCAGCCGCCTCCGCGCCCACCACCGGCACCTGGACCCACCTCGTCGGAGTCAGCGACCCGTCGGCCGGTGTCACCCGTCTCTACGTCAACGGCGTGCTGGAGGGGCAGAGCGACTACGCCGCGGGCTGGGCAGGCATCGGCGACACCGCCATCGGCCGCGCCCTCTACGGCGGCGGGCACGTCGACCAGTGGCACGGTCTGATCGACGACGTGTGGATGTTCCCGACCGCCCTCACCTCAGACCAGGTCGCGACGCTGGCCGGGGTTCCGGTGGAGTCCACGACGCCGTTGCTGAGCGTGGACGTCGCCAACCCGGCGCACGCCGTGTCCCCCGTCCTTCCCGGCCTGATGTTCGAGGACATCAACCACTCCGGCGAGGGCGGCATCTATGCCGAACTGGTACAAAACCGCACGATGATGGCCAGCGACACCTCAGCCGTCCACTGGTCCACCGTCGGCGGGACAACCCTCGCGCTCGACACCACCACACCCCTCAACGACGCCCTCAACCGCTCCCTCAAGGTCGCACTGCCGAGCGGTACCGGCGCCGGCAACCGGGCCGGAGTGGCCAACGACGGATTCTGGGGCATCCCCGTGCGCCCCCGAACCACCTACACCGCCCGGCTGTTCGCCAAGGCATCGCACCGGATCGGCCCCCTCACCGTGGCCGTCGAGTCGGCGGACGGCTCGACGGTGTACGCCTCCGCACGCCTGCACCACGTCGGCACCGACTTCCCCGACCGCCCCTTCGAACTCACCCTGCGCACCGGTCCGCGCACTCCTGTGGTCGGCGACGCGAGACTGACCGTGACCACCGACGACCCGTCCGCCGCGGGCGGGACGCTCTGGCTCCAGTACGTCTCCCTCTTCCCGCCCACCTACAACAACCGCCCCAACGGCCTGCGCATCGACCTGATGGAGAAACTGGTCGCCCTGAAGCCGAAGTTCCTGCGCTTCCCCGGCGGCAACTTCCTCGAGGGCAACACCATCGCAACCCGCTTCAACTGGAAGAACACCATCGGTCCGGCCTGGGAACGCCCCGGCCACATGGACGACGCCTGGGGCTACTGGTCCACGGACGGGCTCGGACTCCTCGAATACCTGCACTGGGTCGAAGACATGCACGCCCAGCCGGTCCTGGCCGTCTTCGCCGGCTACACGCTAAAGGGCGAGCACGTCACCGGCGACGCCCTCACGCCGTACGTACAGGACGCCCTCGACGAGATCGAGTACGTCACCGGTCCGGTCACCAGCACCTGGGGCGCGAAGCGCGCGGCCGACGGCCACCCGGAGCCGTTCCCGCTGGAGTTCGTAGAGATCGGCAACGAGGACTGGTTCGACTCTTCCGGGTCCTACAACGAGCGGTTCGCGGCCTTCTACGACGCGATCAAAGCGAAGTACCCGCACCTGAAGCTGATCGCCACAGCGCCGGTGACGAGCCGCACACCTGACCTGATCGACGAACACTACTACCTCGCGCCGTCCGCCGCCCAGGCCGCCACCCACAAGTACGACAACCGGGACCGCGCCTCGACCAAGGTCTTCGTCGGGGAGTGGGCCGCGCAGGAGGGACGCCCCACGCCCGACCTCAACGCCGCGCTGGGCGACGCCGCATGGCTGGCCGGGCTGATCCGCAACTCCGACCAAGTCCTCATGGAGTGCTACGCCCCGCTCTTCTCCCACGTCAAGAACAACGTCTGGGCGACCAACCTGATCGCCTACGACAACCTCACCAGCTACGTGTCACCCAGCTACTGGGCGCAGCAGATGCTGACGAGCAGGCTGGGCAGAACGGTATTGCCGGCCACCACACGTGCGTTGCCCGTCATCGCCACGGTCGCCACCCGCGCGGGGAACCGTCTCTACCTGGCGGTCGTCAACTCCGGAACGGAGAAGGTGAACGTACCGATCGAACTGAGGGGCCTGCCGGAGGGCGTGAAGAAGAAGGCCACCGCCACGGTCCTGACCGGACCCTCGCGCACCGCCACCAACACACTGACCGAACCCACCACACTGATCCCCAGAACCGGCACCGTCGCCGGCGCGGCAGCCGCCTTCACCAGCACCCTGCCGCCGCTCTCCGTCACGGTCCTGGAACTCGTCCTGACCTGACATCCGTCCACCCACCCCGCGGGCGGGAGCGCGAGATCAACCAGCGTCCGCACCGGCCCATCCGTGCACAGCAGCGCGTCGCACAACTCGAACAACGCGTCGCCCCGCGCCGTCAGACACGCGTACAGCTCAGAGCGGAGTCCTCGGGCTCACCGATCCTCCGAATGACCGGCGTGGGCCCGCGCAAGAACGGTAGGACAAGCTCGGAGGCGCGAGCTTGTCCTACTGCTGCTGGTCGCCTTCAGCGCCCCGTCACCGCACCGCCGCCGCCCGCCCCGGGCCGGGCGCCACGCCGGGGCGCGGCGGGCTGGGGGCGGGGGAGGTGGGA
>NZ_JBEXET010000069.1:0-28284 GCF_040606415.1 Streptomyces sp. NPDC005423
CGGCCGCCTGCATCCGTACCGCCTCACGGCGCCGACGCCCCACGGGCGTCAGCCCGCCCCCATCCGCATACCTCACACGCCAGGAGATACAACCAACCGCGCCGCACCATCAGGGACTTCGAGACGGATCACCCTAACGAGCCGAAGTCAGTAAGAGTGGATCGACCGGAAAATCGGTCAATTGACCCTTCGGATGGTGTGCCGGGTCGCGAGGACGGAGGATGGGTTTCCGCGGCCTCACAGAACCCGCACAAGGACACGCGACCGGCCGCTTCGACCCGTTCCACGCGCGGGAGTGGGAGCGGCCAGTCGCGGGCGAGCTCCAGGCGGCCCTCTCCCTGCTGCGGCAGAGACCGCGGTCGTGGGAGACCGCGGTCGTGGGCTGCGGCCCCGGCCTCGGCCTCGGCCTCGGTCAGGACACCTTGACGATCACCGTGGGGGAGTGCGTCGTGCCGGACGTCGACACCCGCAGGTGCTGCGTGCCCTTGGTGCTGAACTTGCCGGTCAGCGTGTAGGTGTGGCTCTTCGTCACCGTGGTGCTCGGGCTCAGCCCGGTCCACTTGCCGTTGCTCAGGCGCTGCAGGACCAGCTTGGTGCCGGACTTCAGCCCGGTGGTCTGTCCGGTCAAGGTGACGCTCTGCCCGGCCTTGACGGACGCGTGGTTGGCCTTGATCGTGATCGATGCCTTGGTCATCGGCGTCTTGCTGTGCGTGGCGCTCGGCGTCGGCATCGGCGCGTCGCCGGCGGCGAAGGCTCCAGCCGATCCAGCCGATACCAGCGCGGCGGACAGGGCGCCTGCGGCGAGCGCACGGACACAGCGGCTGCGGAGAGTGGCATGCATGGCGGTCTCCCATTGGGTGACGGATTCCCCCTGCGGCGCATACGACCCACGAAGCCGATCGCGCCCCTCCATGCTTATCCAGGATCATCCGCGTGGCGACTTGGAAACGGTAGTAACCGGTGCCGAGGAGTACCTATTGGCGCAAAGCTGCATCTCACTCGGGTGAGACGTACTTACTTCCTTCTTGCCTTGCCTTTCTTTCGCTGCCACGCCCACGGTTCCGCTGCACAGACCTCCCAGGAGCCCGCCATGTGAAAGAGCAGCACGAGGCGGGAACGTCGTCCAACACCCTCTGCGGCCGGGCGGGCCGGACGAACTCTGACCTCCGAACTCACCCCGCTGCACCAGGTCTCCCCTTCCCGAGAAGGGGAGACCGGCCAGCCACACCAGCCACTTCATCCGCCCTTTCCGTGATCACTCCAGATGCCGGTGCCTGGCCGGCGAGGGGCGAGGCGCGCGGCCCAGATGTGCGTACACGCCGTCACGGGGCCGGCCGGGATGCCGCAATACGTCCCGTTGGCGGCCTCGATGACTTTCCTCACAAATCGCCGCCCAATAGGACCGAAGGTGATCGTCGCCACGTCGACCGGCACGCGTTTTGTCTATGTTCGTCGCCATGCCGTCTTCCTCCTCCTTCACGACCGTACGCACGCGGGCCAGCGCCCTTCTGGCCTCGGTCGCGGCCCTCGTCGCCGTCGGCGCCCTGCACCCGGTACCGGCCGCGGCGGCCTCCGCGGCGGCCTCCTCCCCGCATGCCACGGTCGCCGTGCTCGACCTGGACGGAGCCGGCCGCACCTCGGTGCTGCGCGGGCGGGACAGCGCGTACGACACCGCCAGCATCGTCAAGGTCGACATCCTCGCGACGCTGCTGCTCCAGGCACAGGACGCGGGACGCCGGCTCACCGCCGAGGAGCGCGGCCTGGCCGAACCGATGATCGAGCGCAGCGACAACGCGGCGGCCGACGCGCTCTGGCGGCAGATCGGCCGGGCCTCCGGGCTGACCGCGGCAAACAAGCGGCTGGGGCTGGCCTCGACCACGGGGGGTCCGGGCGGGAAATGGGGGCTGACCCGGACGACCGCGAGCGACCAGATACGGCTGCTGCGGGCCGTGTTCGACGGTGACACGGCGGCACGGCCCGGCTCCACCGCGAAGTCCGCCCTGAACCAGGAGTCCCGGACCTATGTCCGCACCCTCATGAGCCAGGTCGTCCCCGAGCAGACCTGGGGTATCTCGACCGTCGGAGGCTCCGGGACCCCGCGGGCACTGAAGAACGGCTGGCTGCAGCGCACCACTTCCGGCCTCTGGGACGTCAACAGCGTCGGCCAGGTCACCGTGAAGGGACACCGCTGCCTGGTGGCCGTACTGTCGAACGGCAGCGCCTCGATGAGGGACGGGATCACCCTGGTCGAGCGGACGGCACGCGAGGCTGTCGCATAGGGCCTCAGCGCTCCCCCGGGCGGTGGGGCCGGACGACGGTGGTGACCGGAGCGAGCCGAGCGCGGCCAGGCAGAGCCAGGCGAAGGTGCCCTCGCGGTCGCGGGGCACGGCTGTCCCGACCGGGCCGACGTCTGTCAACAGGGTCTTGGCCCGGGTCCCGTCGCGGCTGTTCCGCCGTTCTTCCCGGCAGGGTCGTGCTTGTCATAGCCGAGGTGGTCGGTGATCTGACCAGTGCAGGATGTGGTCGACCGGGGTGGGGCGGCGGTCGGTGAGTCGGGTGATCAGGCGTCGGATTTCGGCGAGGCTGAGGTGGATGAGCTGGGAGGATCCGTTTCTGCTTTGTCCGCATCCAGCTGGCGGGCCCGCAGGACGGTCAGGCAGGCGTGGGCGGCCATAGCGAGGGTCATGTGGGGGTGCCGGCCCGGGTAGCGGCGGACCTGGTAGTCGTCCAGGCCGCATTCCTGCTTGGCGGTCTGGAAGCACTCCTCGACGGCCCAGCGGCTGCCCGCGATGCGGATCAACTCGTCCAGTGTGGTGTCGGCGGCGCAGTAGGCGATGTAGTAGGAGATCTCCTCGGGCCTGCTGACGCTACGGCGGGCGAGGACCCAGTGCCGGCGGTCCTCGCGGTGCCAGGGGCGCACCTCGACGCGGGCCCAGTCGTAGATCCGCCGGCCGTGGGCTCCTTCGCCGCAGGAGCGGCGTTTCCATTTCTGCCGCGGCAGGCCGGGAAACAGGTCGTGGACGGGGTGGTCGAGTGCCCAGCGGGTGACGACGGTGTCGTGGCGGGGGGTGGCCATGACGTGGAAGATCTCGGCCTGCTCCAGCTCGAAGCGCCAGTAAGCCAGCGCCGACTGACGCGGCTCCTCCCGGTTGAACCGGTGCACGAACCGCTCATGAAGAGCGTCCAGTTCACCGGCCCACAACCTGACATCAGCAAGGTCCCCACCCATCACCACACCAACGACCGAGCTGGCCAGCAGTCACGGCACGCACCGTTGCGGTACTAGAGGAAGATGTCGTCGGCGGGACGGATGTCGGCGTCCATGTTGCGGCTCATCATGCCCAGCGCGGCTCGGGCGAGATCCTCGTGGATGTGGGCCACCGCGTCCTCGGGGATCGTCACCCGCAGGTGCCGCATGTGCGCGTCGAGCGCCGAGTACAGCACGCACTGCTCCGTGACCTGTCCGCACAACACCACGTGTCCGACGCCCTGTTGGGTGAGCAGGTAGTGCAGGGGCGTCTCGTAGAAGATCGAGTGTCTGGCCTTCACGACGAAGAGCGAGGCGCCGTCGGGCCGCAGCGGCTCGACCAGTTCGGCGTGCGGGCCCGCGAGCGCCGTCTCCAGCAGTTCTCCGTGGTGGGACCGCCACTCGCCGAAGTTGTCGTTGACGTAGACGACGGGAACGTCGCCGGCCCGCGCGCGTCGCAGCAGCCGTGCGATCGCCGGCGCCGCCTTCCGCACGGACGGCACGAGGAGTTCGGCGTCCTCGTGGTCGTAGGTGTTGATCATGTCGATGACGACGAGTGCCGTTCTGTCACTGGTGTCCACGGGGTCGCCTTTCGTCAGCGGCGGATGGCCGCGCCGGGGCCGCGCTCACGCTCCGTGCCTTCGCCGGTGAACAGCCGGCATCACCAGCACGGCCTCCTCGGCGGCCCTGGCCTGGCCTGGCAGAGCAGCTCGGCCGGGGTGAACTCCTCGGAGGACAGGAAACAGCCGTACGTCGTCATGCTCGCCTCTCATCGGCCGCTCGGGCGCCGTGGTCCCCGTGGCCGCCGTGCACCCCTCACAGACCGGACGGAACGGGCGATTACGCACAGCGCGCACCGGACAATCCGTGCCCCACGGGAGTGAGGATCCCTCGCGCTTCACGGCGACCGTGGCGAGTCCCGCACCCGGCCCAGGTGTCGCTGTCGACGTGCGGGGCTCGCCCTCGTCCGCGGGGTTCCGCGGCCCCGGAGCCTCCCAGCCCGTGACCTTCGCCGCCACAAGGTCGATACTTCCCATAGGTGCGGTAGTGCCCACGCGTTTCCCGTCCCTCGCCGCGACCGGCGAAGGCACAGGTCAGGACCGTATCTGCCGAATTCACCAGGAGGCACCCATGAAGATGTTGATCAACGTCGCGG
This sequence comes from Streptomyces sp. NPDC005423, assembly GCF_040606415.1. Taxonomy (NCBI): domain Bacteria; kingdom Bacillati; phylum Actinomycetota; class Actinomycetes; order Kitasatosporales; family Streptomycetaceae; genus Streptomyces; species Streptomyces sp. NPDC005423. The sequence goes on from NZ_JBEXET010000069.1 coordinate 4,404, forward strand.
AGACCGTGGTCGCGGACGCGCTGCGCGGGATGGCGGCCGCCCATCCGGAGCTGGCCGTCGATGTCGAGAACCGGGTGATCGTACGGCGGGACGCTCCGGTGGCCGGGCAGGTCGGGCTGGTCTCCGGCGGGGGTTCGGGGCATGAGCCGCTGCACGGCGGATTCGTGGGGCCCGGGATGCTGTCGGCGGCCTGTCCCGGTGAGGTGTTCACCTCGCCCGTGCCCGACCAGATGGTGCGGGCCGCCGCCGCCGTGGACAGCGGGGCCGGTGTGCTGTTCATCGTGAAGAACTACACGGGGGACGTGCTCAACTTCGACATGGCGGCCGAGCTCGCCGCGGACGAGGGCATCCAGATCGCGAAGGTGCTCGTCGACGACGACGTGGCGGTGACCGACAGCCTCTACACGGCAGGGCGGCGCGGCACCGGTGCGACGCTCTTCGTGGAGAAGATCGCGGGGGCCGCGGCGGCCGAGGGACAGCCACTGGACCGGGTCGCGACGGTGGCCCGGCAGGTCAACGAGAACGCGCGCAGTTTCGGTGTCGCCCTGAGCGCCTGCACCACCCCCGCCAAGGGCAGCCCCACCTTCGATCTGCCGCCCGGCGAACTGGAGTTGGGCGTCGGCATCCATGGCGAGCCGGGCCGGGAGCGGCGGTCGATGATGACCTCGGGCGAGATCGCCGACTTCGCCGTCCACGCGATCCTGGAGGACATGTCCCCCCGTAATCCGGTGCTGGTCCTGGTCAACGGCATGGGCGCGACCCCGCTCCTCGAGCTGTACGGCTTCAACGCCGAGGTGCAGCGGGTGCTGGCCGAGCGCGGCGTCGCCGTCGCGCGCACACTGGTCGGCAACTACGTGACGTCCCTGGACATGGCCGGCGCCTCGGTCACCCTGTGCCAGATCGACGAGGAGATGCTGCGGCTGTGGGACGCGCCGGTGAGGACACCTGGGCTCCGCTGGGGTGTGTGAGGGCGGGAGCCCACCGACCGACGTACCTTCCACGCAAGGAGATTCCGTGCTCGACGCCGATTTCTTCCGCCGTTGGATGACGGCGACCGCCGCGTCCGTGGACCGTGAGGCGGGGTGGCTGACCGACCTCGACTCGGCCATCGGGGACGCCGACCACGGCAGCAATCTGCAGCGCGGGTTCACCGCGGTGGCCGCCACGCTGGAGAAGGAGGCGCCGCAGACCCCCGGCGCCGTCCTCACCCTCGCCGGGCGCCAGCTGATCTCCACGGTCGGCGGCGCCTCCGGGCCGCTGTACGGCACCCTGCTGCGCCGCACCGGCAAGGCGCTCGGGGAGGCCGCCGAGGTGAGTGCGGAGGAGTTCGCCGACGCGCTGCGGACCGGGGTGGACGCGGTCCGCACGCTCGGTGGTGCCGCACCGGGCGACAAGACCATGATCGACGCGTTGGTCCCGGCGGTCGACGCGCTCGGGGACGGTTTCGGCGCCGCGCGGGTCGCGGCCAGGGAGGGCGCCGTGGCGACGACGCCCTTGCGGGCCCGCAAGGGCAGGGCGAGCTACCTCGGGGAGCGGAGCATCGGGCACCAGGACCCGGGCGCCACGTCCGCGTCGCTGCTCATCGCCGCACTGGTGGAGGCCGCTGGTGAGTGACGAGAAGCTGGTCGGGATCGTCCTGGTGTCGCACAGCGCTCAGGTCGCCGCCTCGGTGGCCGAGCTGGCGCGTGGTCTCGCGGGCGGCGGGGCGGCGGTGCCGCTGGCCCCGGCGGGCGGTACGGAGGGCGGCGGGCTGGGCACCAGCTCCGAACTCATCGCCGCGGCGGCCGCCTCCGTCGACCGGGGCGCCGGGGTCGCGGTCCTCACCGACCTCGGCAGCGCGGTGCTCACCGTGAAGGCGCTGCTCGCCGAGGGCGACGAACTCCCGCCCGGGACACGCCTGTTGGACGCCCCCTTCGTCGAGGGAGCGGTCGCCGCGGTCGTCACCGCTTCCACGGGAGCGGACCTGGACGCGGTCGAGGCGGCGGCCTCGGAGGCGTACACCTACCGGAAGGTCTGAGGCACCGGCCGGCCCGTACCACCTCGTGCGCACGGGGCGGTACGGGCCGGCCGGCGCCCTGGCCGTCACCCGCCTTCGGCGCTCTCGCCGACGTCGGCGGTGCCGTCCTGCTCCTCGGCGACCGGCCGGGGGTCCGGGGGCCGGGACGGTTCGGCCGGCCGGGCGAACCGCCGCGCCAGCAGCTCGCCCCGCGCCACGGCCGCCGCGTGGTCCTCGATGGGCCTGGCCTTCGCGTTCTTGAACACGATGTAGGTGACCCCGTGGCCGACGCCGCCGTGGCGCGGGTCGGCGCGGATGCCGAGGGACCTCGCGGTGGCGTACGACGCCTCGCCGATGATGTCGTGCGGTCCGGTGTCGCCGACCACGGCGTACCGCACCCGGTTCCGGTAGACGACGGCCGCGATCGAACCGCCGCCGATCCCGTGGGCGCGATGGTTCCAGATGCCGCTCGCGGCGGGCACCACGATGTAGGGGAGGCGCTCGGCGTCCAGATAGCGGCCGTCGGACTGCCGGTACGCGGTCATCGACGAGTAGAACGGGTCGGTGCGCGCGTTGCACCGCGCACCGGCGCGGCCGTCGCAGTCGATGTCCATGTCCGCCTTCCAGAAGACGGCGTCCCGGGTGCCGCAGACCGGGACCGTCGCGGGCGCGTGGGCGTCGGTGCGGTACTTGCCGCGGGAGACGGGCACGCAGTGACGCACCCTGGCCAGCAGTTCGGCGGCGCCGACAGAACCCTCGTGAGGCGCCGGCTCCGCCGCCCGGGGACGGACGGGGGCGGAGACTGAGGCGGAGGCCGACACGGTCGGGGCGAGCAGGGCGGCGCCGGCCGCCGCCAGCGTCAGCAGCGGAACACGCACGATGAGGGAGCCTCTCCTGGGGACACTGACGGGCACGCGGCCCACCTTGGTCCCGCTCCGGCCACCGGGCCACCGCTGAGGGGCCGTACGGTGCACTGCCCCGCTGACGACAGGGGCCGGGTGGCCCGAGCCGGTGTCGGCTCCGGCCACCCGGCCACCCGCGCGGGGCGCGGGATCAGCGACGACAGCGGTCCGCGCCGGCGGCACGAACTCCCCCGCACCCAGAGCGAGTTCAGCCGGGAGGAGACCAGCACACGTAACCTCTCCGGCCGGTCGCCAACGATCCCCGTGCCGGAACGCCCCCGCGCGCGGCGCCGAGCGACCATGCGACGTACAGCTGCCGCGCGGGAGATGACCGGGCGTGACCCGTCGGGTGCGGATCGGGGTCAGGCCGCCCGGCGGGACCCGGGGCGGGACCGCGGCGGAGCGGACGTGAGCCGAGCGGCCAGCGCGGGCCTGCCCCGGCGGACGCGGGCGGCGGCGGAGGAGGCGGCTCTCCGCGCGTCCGGCGCACGGCCGGCGGACGGCCGGTCGTGCGCCGGACGGGGGAGAACGTCACCTGGCCGGTGGCCGTCCGGATGCGGGAGGGGCCGGGGGCACGTTGGCTTCCCCCGAGGCAGCACGGCCACTCCCCGACCCCGGCGGCGCAAGGATGTTCCGCCAACCGTGCCGCCGGAGGGCAGACCCATGCGCATTCTTCAGCCACTTCTCCGCTCCGGCCTGACCGTGACCGCCGCCGTCGCTCTTCCGCTCGGCCTGACCGCCGGCCCCGCCGTCGCGGCTTCGGGGATCAACGTGAGCACGATCGGGGCCACCGTCTCGGTCACGACGAGTGCCTGCGCCCAGCTCAACGGCAGTTGGGGCACGGGTTCGCTGCTCAGCAGCAGGCAGTCGAGCTTCGCCCAGGGCCGTCAGGTCGCCCTGTCGGGGACCACCGTCAGCCAGTCCGCCGCCTGGTCGAACGTCAGCCCGGGCACCTACACCGTCATCGTCATGTGCTCCAACACCAGTACCGCGGGCAGCCAGTCCGTGATCGTCTCCGCCGCCTCCGCCCCGACGATCTCCGCCACGTCCTCGCCCTCACGGGGCGTCATGGGCGGCCTCGGCGGGGCCGCCAGGGACTACGGCCCCGTCACGCTCGCGGGCGGCGGGGCGCTGGTGGGAGCGGGTGTCATCGGCGCCGTCTGGTTCCTGACCCGGCGCGCCAAGCCGCACCGGTTCTGAGCGACGGGGAACCACCACCACGCGGGGCCGCCCGCCCGGACCCACCGGACGAGCGGCCCTCCCGTTCGGACCCGCCGACCGGCCGAGCTTCTACGGCAGTGCGGCCAGCTCCTCCAGCGCATGCGTGAGCCACTTGGTCCAGAAGGTCTCCAGGTCGATGCCCGCCCGCAGCACCAGGTGCTGGATGCGGTCCTGGGCACTGTCCCTGCCCGGCGGGAAGTCGCGCCGCTCGATCTCCTCGTACTCCGCCAACTGCCGCCGGTGCAGGTCGAGATGGCGACGCAGATCGGCCTCGACGCCCGCCGTGCCGACCACGGCCGCCGCGCGCAGCCGAAGCAGCAGCACATCGCGGTGCGGTTTGGGGTCCTGCGAGGCGGCGGTCCAGCGGGCCAGTTCGGCTCGGCCGGCCGGCAGGACCTCGTACCGCTTCTTCTGTCCACGGGCCGGCTGCTCGGCGGCGAGGGCCCTGATCGCCCCGTCCGCCTCCAGTCGTCCCAGCTCGCGGTAGATCTGCTGGTGCGTCGCGGACCAGAAGTAGCCGATGGACCGGTCGAAGCGCCGGGTCAGTTCGAGGCCGGACGACGGCCTCTCCAGCAGAGCGGTGAGGATCGCGTGCGGGAGTGACATGGAGTCATCCTAGGGACGGGGGCGGGGCTCTCAGAGGGCGGCGGCCAGCTCGGTGCCCTGCTTGATGGCGCGCTTGGCGTCGAGCTCGGCGGCCACGTCGGCACCGCCGATGAGGTGCACGCTGCGTCCGGCGGCGGCCAGTTCCTCGTACAGGGCGCGGCGCGGTTCCTGTCCGGTGCAGAGCACGACGGTGTCGACCTCCAGGAGGGCCGGGGTGCCGTCGACGGTGAGGTGCAGGCCGGCGTCGTCGATCAGGTCGTAGCGGACGCCCGGGACCATGGTGACCCCGCGGTGTCTCAGTTCGGTGCGGTGGATCCAGCCGGTGGTCTTGCCGAGGCCGGCGCCGACCTTGGACTCCTTGCGCTGGAGGAGGTGGACGGTGCGCGGCGGGGCGGGCCGCTCGGGCGCGGTGAGGCCGCCGGGGGTCGTGTACTCCGTGTCGACGCCCCACTGGCGGAAGTAGGCCGCAGGGTCCTCGCTCGTCCTCTCGCCGCCGTCCGTGAGGAACTCGGCGACGTCGAAGCCGATGCCGCCCGCGCCGAGGATCGCGACGCGGTCGCCGACGGGGACGCCGTCGCGCAGGACGTCGAGGTAGCCGACGACGCTCGGGTGGTCGACGCCGGGGATGTCGGGGGTGCGCGGGGTGACTCCGGTGGCGACGGCGATCTCATCGTACGGGGCGAGGAGTTGGGCGTCCGCCCAGGTGTTCAGGCGTACGTCCACGCCCAGTTCGGCGAGCCGGGTGCGGTAGTAGCGCAGCGTCTCGTCGAACTCCCGCTTGCCGGGGACCTTCCGGGCCACGTTGAGCTGGCCGCCGATCTCACTCGCGGCGTCGAAGAGGGTGACGTGGTGGCCGCGTTCGGCCGCGCTGACCGCGCAGGCGAGACCGGCCGGGCCCGCGCCGACGACCGCGACGCGCTTGGCCGACCGCGTGGGGGCGAGGACGAGTTCGGTCTCGTGGCAGGCGCGCGGGTTGACCAGGCAGGAGGTGATCCTGCCGCTGAAGGTGTGGTCGAGGCAGGCCTGGTTGCAGCCGATGCAGGTGTTGATGGAGTCGGCGCGGCCGGCGGCGGCCTTGGCGACGAAGTCCGGGTCGGCGAGCATCGGGCGGGCCATGGACACCATGTCGGCGTGTCCGTCGGCGAGCAACTGCTCGGCTACTTCAGGGGTGTTGATGCGGTTGGTGGTGACGAGCGGGACGGAGACGGCGCCCATGAGCTTCTTGGTCACCCAGGTGTACGCGCCGCGCGGCACCGAGGTCGCGATGGTGGGGATACGGGCCTCGTGCCAGCCGATACCGGTGTTGATGATGGTCGCCCCGGCGGCCTCGACGGCCTTGGCGAGCGTGACCACCTCGTCCAGGGAGGATCCGCCGGGCACGAGGTCCAGCATGGACAGCCGGTAGACGATGATGAAGTCCTCGCCGACCGCTTCGCGCACCCGGCGCACGATCTCGACGGGGAACCGTGTCCGGTTCTCGTAGGAGCCGCCCCAGCGGTCCTCGCGGTGGTTGGTCCGCGCGGCGATGAACTCGTTGATCAGGTAGCCCTCGGAGCCCATGATCTCCACGCCGTCGTAGCCCGCCCGCCGGGCGAGGCGTGCGGTGCGGGCGTAGTCGTCGATGGTCCGCTCGACCTCGTCGTCGGTGAGCGCGCGGGGCGGGAAGGGGCTGATCGGTGCCTGGAGGGGGCTCGGCGCGACCAGGTCCCGGTGGTAGGCGTACCGCCCGAAGTGCAGGATCTGCAGAGCGATCCGGCCGCCCTCGCGGTGTACGGCGGACGTGACCGCCGTGTGCTGTTCGGCCTCGGCCTCGGTGGTCAGCTTGGCGCCGTGCTCGTGCGGCCGGCCGGCCTCGTTGGGCGCGATGCCGCCGGTGACGATCAGGCCGACCCCGCCGCGCGCGCGGGCCGCGTAGAACTCCGCCATGCGCTCGAAGCCGCCTTCGGCCTCTTCCAGCCCGATGTGCATCGAGCCCATGAGGACGCGGTTGGGCAGGGTGGTGAAGCCCAGGTCGAGAGGGTTCAGCAGGTGCGGGTAACGGCTCATCGGGCCCTCCGTGCGCGGTGTGGTGTCTCTGTTGTAGAGGACGCGGAGGCGTTTATGCAACTAGTTGCATAAAGAGCGGGGTGGGCGGGGCGCGGGACAGGGGTGCGCGGGGGTGGGGCAGGGGTGCGCCGAGCGGTCAGGGGCGGGGCGGGGCGGGGGTGCGCGGGGCAGGGGTGCGCCGAGCGGTCAGGGGCGGGGCGGGGCGGGGGTGCGCGGGGCGGTCGTAGGACCGCGCACCCCCGCACCGCCCCCGCACCGTTTCGGCGGCCGGACCGGGAAGGGGGTGCCGGCGACCGGAGGACACTACGGCCGCGCTACGGCCTGACGCCGATGACGACGTTCGCGTACCGCTCCTCGGACACGGCGAGCCGGGTGTCCAGTCCGGCCAAGATGAACTCCCTTACGGCGGACGGGGCTTGACGCTCGCTCGTCTCGACCAGCAGACAGCCGCCCGGCGCCAGCCAGGAGGGCGCCCCGGCGGCGACCCGGCGCAGTACGTCGAGCCCGTCCGCGCCGCCGTCGAGCGCGACCAGTGGTTCGTGCTCGCGGGCCTCGGCCGGCAGCAGGGCGACCTCGCCGGTGGGGACGTAGGGGACGTTGGCCGCGAGGATGTCGACGCGTCCGCGCAGCTCGCCGGGGAGCGCGGAGAAGAGGTCGCCGGTGTGGACGTGTCCGCCGAAGGGGGCGACGTTACGGCGGGCGCAGGGCGCGACGGCCGGGTCGAGGTCGGCCGCGTGCAGTTCGACCGGGCCGAGGGCGGCGGCCAGGGCCGCGCCGACCGCGCCCGAGCCGCAGCACAGGTCCACGACGACGGACGCCTCCGGGGCCTGCGCGAGGGCTTCTTCGACGAGGAGCTCGGTGCGCCGGCGCGGCACGAACACGCCCGGTCCGACGACTATGCGCAGACCGCGGAAGCCGGCCCAGCCGACGACGTGTTCGAGGGGCAGGCCCGCGACCCGGCGGTCCACCATGGCGGCGACTTCCTCGGGGGTGCGGGCGGAGGCGAGGATCAGTTCCGCCTCGTCCTCGGCGAAGACACAGCCGGCGGCGCGCAGCGCGGTGACGACGGAGGCGGGAGAGAGCGGAGGTACAGGGGGAAGGGAGGGCATGGAAGCCGGGAGCCTTTCGGACGGGAACCGAAGGGTGCTCCCGAGGTCACCTACTGTCGGCGATCCGAACTGTCTCGGGGGAGAGCACCCGACCTGTCACTGCGGTAATGGGTCTCACCTCCCGGACGTTCATGGCTGGGTCCCTCCGCAGCCGGAGGGCAACCCTACCCGAACGGTCAGACCGCGACAGCCTCCTCGGCCTCTTCCTCCCGCTCGGTCTCCCGCTCCTGTTCGGTCTCCCGCTCGGCCGGCTCGTGCTCCCGTCCGGCCGCCTCATCGGCGGCGGGGGCCGGTGCGGACCCGGAGACGGTGGCGGCGGCAGGGGCCTTGGCCCGCTCGTACGCCCCCGCGATGGCCGTGGCCGTGAGGCCCAGCAGCAGCCAGGCACCGAGCGTCACGATGGTGCGGGTGAGGCCGTCGGAGCCGAAGTAGAGGAGGCTGCGGGCGCCCTCGACGAAGCCGGCGCCGTTCCAGAAGGCGTGCAGGGTGCCGAAGAAGCCGTTCTGCAACTCGGGCCGGAACAGACCGCCGGAGCTGGTGAAGTTGAGCATCACGAACAGCACCATCATGGCGAGGGTGGTCCACCGCTTGAGGAAGGTGTGCAGACCGACGCCGACGAAGAGGATGCCCGCCGAGTAGAGCCAGGCCAGGCCCCACACGCCTGCCAGATCGTGGTGCGCCAGGTGGAAGACGGGACCGGCGAGCAGCGCGCCGATGCCGCTCACCACCGCCGAGACACCGAGGGCGAACAGGGCCCGGACGCGCATCGGCAGGGTGGCACCCGCGGCGCCGAGCGCGGCCACGGACGCGTACGAGCCGATGCTCAGGGCGATCAGCAGGAAGAACAGGCCCTGTCCGGTGGGGTCGTCGGCGGCGGGCGGGGCGACGTCGGTGACCTTCAGCGGGACGCCCTGCTGGTCGGCGACCGGGCTGAAGACCTTCTCGACCGCCGTGGCACCCATGTCGGAGGCGGCGGTGGCGACGACCAGTTCGGGGCTCTTCGCGCTCGGCACGTAGGCGCCCGTGATGTCCCGGGAGGTGAGGAGGGTGACGGCCTGGGCGCGGGTGTCGACGGTCCGGACGTCGAGCCGGTCCCCCGCCCCGTCCTTGAGGGTCTGCGCGAACACCTTCACCTCGGGTCCCGAACCGACGACCGCGACGGGCAGATGGTGCGGTTCCGGGGTCACGAACGCCCCCATGTAGGCGAGTCCCATGCCCAGACACATCAGCAGCGGGGTGACCAGGTGCGTGAGCACGTGGCGCACTGCGGGGGACCTCATGTTCCCGACCTCCATCGGTTGAGCTCTATTGGTTGGCTTATACAACCCAGCATTCAGTTGTACTGTACAACCAGGAAGCCGCGAAAGGAAGTGAGGCCCCCGTGGACGCGACCGAGGCCGTGGAGACGATCCAGCACGAGATGACGATCTTCGCCCGCCGCGCCCGGGCCTCGGCGGGCCGCATGCACCCCGAGCTGTCGCTCGTGTCGTACACGCTGCTCGGGCATCTGGAAGAGAGCGGCGGCTGCCGGGCCACCGACCTGGCCGCGCACTACGCCCTCGACAAGTCCACGGTCAGCCGCCAGGTCGCCGCCCTGGAGGGAACCGGTCTCGTCGAGCGCCGCCTCGACCCGGAGGACCACCGCGGCCAGGTCCTGTATCTCACCGAGGCGGGCAAGCTGATCCTCGCGCGGGTCACCGAGAGCCGCCGCGCTGCCTTCCGGGAGCGCCTCGCCGACTGGCCGGAGGAGGATCTGACACGCTTCGCGGGCTACCTCGCGCGCTACAACGCCTGGACCCCGCCCCTGTCGGCCACACCCGGGCGGGAGACCGAGAGCGGCGACTGACCACGCCGGACGCCCCGGAACCCGGGGTGCCGGGGTTACCGGCACCCCGGGTTCCAAGTCCCTGACGGATCACGGGCTTTACGGGTCCACGAGTGCTGCCGGTCCTACCGGTTCTACGAGTTCTACGAGTTCTACGAGTTCCACGAGTTCTACGAGTTCTACGGCACCGGTACCGGCCGGGTCTCCGTCAGGTGTTCCGGCGCGCGGGCCGCGAGGAACGCGGTGGTGCGGCGCAGACGGAAGCCCAGCGACTCGTACAGGCGGATGGCGGTGGCGTTCCCGGCCCCGGTGTGCAGGAACGGCGTCTCCCCGCGTTCGCGGATGCCGTGTCCGACGGCCCGGATCAGCCGGGTCGCCAGTCCCTCGCCCCGGGCCGACGGGTCGGTGCAGACGGCGCTGATCTCGGTCCAGCCCGGCGGGTGCAGCCGCTCCCCCGCCATGGCGACCAGGGCGCCCTCGCGCCGTATGCCCAGGTAGGTGCCGAGTTCGACGGTACGGGGCAGGAAGGGGCCCGGTCTCGTCCGCTCCACCAGGTCGAGCATCTCCGGCACGTCGGCCGGGCCGAGGACGACCGCCTCCGGGTCGGGCGCGACGTCCATGCCCTCGTCCACCAGCTGGACACCGTCGATGTGGAAGGTGATCTCCCAGCCGTCCGGGACGCTGCCGCTGAAGCCGAGCAGCGGGACCTCGGTGCCCGGCCCGGAGAGCCCGGCGATGTCCGCCCAGTCGTCCGCGTCCGGGGCGTCCGGCAGGGCCAGCCACGGGGTCACGTCGACGGGGTAGCGCAGCACCCTTCCGCGCCGCTCGGCGAAGTGGGCGTGCGGACCGGTCAGGGCGGCACGCGCGGGGTTGTCGAGAACGTGCGGCACGCGCGGGGCGCCCGGCTCCGCGGCGCTCATCCGGCGACCTCGATCACGACCTTGCCCCGGGCGTGCCCGTCCTCGACCGTGCGCAGCGCCTCGCCCGCCCGGTCGAGCGGGAACACCTCGCTCACCCGCGGGTCCAGCTCCCCGGCGACGACGAGACCCGCCACCGCATCGAGGACGGCGGCCGTGCGGGCCCGCTCGACCCGGGCGCCGCCGAGCCGCTCCACGTCCGGGGCCGAGGCGCCCGCGGTGATCAGCCGGGTGCGGTCGGTGATCAACTCGGCTGCCTCGGCGAGCACTTCGCCGCCGACGAGGTCGAAGACACCGTCCACTCCGGCGGGTGCAGCCGCCCGCACCCGCGCCGCCAGACCGGGCCCGGACGGGACGTGGACCGCGCCCAGCGACTCGACCAACTCCTTCTTGCCCTCGCTCGCGACGCCCACGGCCCGTACGCCGAGCGCGCGGGCGATCTGGAGCGCGGCGACGCCGACCCCGCCGCCGGCGCCGGTGATCAACAGGGTCGCGCCGGACGGCAGGCCGAGCTGGTGGATCCCGTCGTGGGCGGTCGCCGCCGCCACGGGGAGGGTGGCCGCGTCCCGGAAGGACAGCCCGGCGGGCTTGCGGGCGGTCACGGCGACGGGCAGCAGGGCGTACTCGGCGTAGCCGCCGGCCACGGTGTTGCCGAACACCTCGTCCCCCACGGCGAAGTCGCCCGCGTCGGCGCCGGTCTCCTCGACGATCCCGGAGACCTCGTTGCCGAGGACGGCGGGGAAGTCGTGCGAACCGGTCTCCCCGGGGCGGCGATAGCCCGTGCGCTGCTTCCAGTCGACCGGGTTCACCCCGGCCGCGCGCACCGCCACCAGTACCTGCCCGGGGCCGGGACGGGGCCGCTCCAGCTCCACGAGCGCCTCGGTGTCGGGTCCTCCGTAGCGCTTGAAGACGTACGCCTTGGGCATGTGCCGCCTCACTCTCCTTCGCGGTCGCCGGGCACCGGTGGTACGGACCTCCGCTGCCGGCACTCAACGGCAAGGTCATGGGCGGAGCGGCTATTCCCGCGCCCGCGGAGTGTTCATACGGCCGCAATGATCGAGGAGCGGACGCGGACGTGGGCACGGCGGGCGAGCACGTACGGTGGAACGGTAAGCACTGATCGAACCCGACCGGCGGGCCGTCGGAGCAGACGGCCTGGAGGCTCCACCGCATGAACGTCACCCGAGGCTTCACCGGGCGCCCCCGCACCCACAACTCCGGCCTCCCGCCCGGTCAGTACGACGCGGGCGACGACTGGCCCGTCCTGTCCGCGGAGGTCACGCCCGAACTGCCGCCCGCCGACTGGACGTTCCGCGTCGACGGACTGGTGGAGCGGCCGCGCACCTGGAGCTGGGAGCAGGCGCACGAGCTGCCGTCCTCGGTCTACGGCGGTGACATCCACTGTGTGACGAGCTGGTCGAAGTTCGGCGTGCGGTTCGGCGGGGTGTCCCTGGACGCCTTCCTCGACGTGGCGCGCCCCCGCGCGGAGGCCACCCACGTGGTCGCCTACTCGCACACCGGGTACTCCACGAACCTGCCGCTGTCGGACGTGACCGGCGGCCGGGCCTGGATCGCCTGGGAGTACGACGGCCGCCCGCTGCCCCCGGAGCACGGCGGGCCGGCCCGGCTGCTCGTGCCCCACCTGTACTTCTGGAAGAGCGCCAAGTGGATCGCCGGAGTGCGGCTCCTGGACCACGACGAGCCGGGGTTCTGGGAGCGCAACGGCTATCACGCCCGGGGCAACCCCTGGGAGGAACAGCGGTACGCCGGTGACTGAGACCTTCGCGCCCGAGACCCGGTTCGCGGTGCCGGGGCGGATCGCCGTGAGCGGCCGGGCGGCGGCCGTGTGGCAGCCCGCCACGCTCACCCAGATCCGGCGGGAGACCCCGTACGCGTCCACGTTCCGGTTCGCCGTGCCCGGCTGGGCGGGCCATCTGCCCGGCCAGCACCTGATGCTGCGGCTGACCGCCGCGGACGGCTACGCGGCCCAGCGGCACTACTCCATCGCCTCGCCCCCGGACGACGCCGGGCACATCGAGCTGACCCTGGACCACGTCGACGGCGGTGAGGTCTCCGGCTGGTTCCACACGGTCGCCCGCCCCGGTGACGTGATCGAGGTGCGCGGCCCGCTGAGCGGCTTCTTCGCCTGGCCCGGCGACCGGCCGGCGCTGCTGCTCGGCGCCGGTTCCGGGGTCGTACCGCTGATCTCGATGCTGCGCCGGCACCGGGCGGGGCGGCTGTCCGTGCCGCTGCGGCTGGTGGTGTCGGCGCGCAGCCCCGAGGAGTTGATCTACGCGCGGGAGTACGGTCCGGAGACCACGCGGGTCTTCACGCGGAGCGCGCCCCCGGGTGTGGCGGTCGGACGGCTGGCGGCGGCGCAGGTGGCACCGCTGGTGGCCGAGGCGCCGTCCGGCGGATGGGAGGCGTACGTGTGCGGCTCGAACGGCTTCGCCGAGCACGCCTCCCGGCTCCTGGTCGAGGCGGGGCAGCCGGTCGACCGGATCCGCATCGAACGCTTCGGCTGAGGTACCGCACCGGACATGGACGCCCCGGCCGGGGCCCGTCGGGGCTCGGCCGGGGCGTCCGCGTCCGGGCTCGGACGGGGCCCGTTCCCGACGCCGTGGCGGAGGTCCGGCCGAGGAACGCTCCTGCCGTGCTGGCGATCCGGTCGCTTCCGGTTGAGGGAAGGGGCCCGCAGGGGGTACCACAGCTGTGTGGACGCTCGCATGCGTGCGCGGTGCGGAACGCGTGGCGGACCGGCTCCGGCGGTGGACGCCCGGCTCCTCCGGTTCCGATGACGGCGAGGAGGTCGGCATGCGGACCAGGAAGCGCGGCCGACGGTGGCGGCACAATCCGCTACGGCGCCGGTCGGACGTCGTCGAGGCGTGGACGGTGCTGGCCGTGGCGGTCCTGCTGTTCGTGGGCGCGCCGCTGGCCGGTGCCGTCGCGGGGCTGTGGGCCCACGACACGGCGCACCGCGTGGCCGCGGTCCAGCGCGCCGACCGGCACAGCGTCCGCGCCGAAGTGACCGGGAATCCGCCCACCGACCTCCCCGCCGTGGAGGGCACCCGCCCGCACACCTTCGACGTGGCGGTGCGCTGGACCGTGCCCGGCCGGGGGACGTACACCGCGACCGCCCAGGTGCCGGCGGGCACCGGGCACGGCGACGTGGTGGACGTGTGGTTCGACTCGCGGGGCCGGAGCGTCGCCCCGCCGCCCGACGACGCGGCGGTGTGGCAGCACACGGTCGGGGTGGGACTGGGCGTCGCGGGCGGGGCGATCGGGGTGGTCCTCCTGACGCACTCGGTGACCCGCCGGGTCTCCCTGCGCCACCGGCTGGCCGAGTGGGAGCGCGACTGGGCCCGCACGGAACCGGAGTGGACGCGACGCCGGGCGTGACCCGCGAGCCGTGACCCGCGAGCCGTCGCCCGCGGGGGCCGCTTCGGTACCGTGCGCCGTGCCGCCCCGGTGCCGCGCTCGACCTCCCCCCACTGTCGCCGCGCGGCCGACCTCCCCTCGCTCTCACCCTCGCCGTCGCCGCGCGCTGCCGTGCCGGCGCGCGGGCCTGGCTGCGCGACGGACCCCGCACGTACCGTGTGATCACCCGCACCCCCTCTCCTCAAAGGCGGTCATCGATGGCCCTGTTCGACCTTCCGCTCGACGAACTCCGCGCCTACCGCAGCGAGTCCGCCGAGCCCGACGACTTCGACGACTTCTGGTCCAAGACGCTCCAGGAGGCCCGCGAGCACGACCTCGACGCCCGCTTCGAACCGGTCGACACCGGGCTCTCCACGGTGCGGGTGTACGACGTGACCTTCGCCGGATTCGGCGGCCACCCGGTGAAGGGCTGGCTGCGGTTGCCGGCCGGGGCGGCCGAACCGCTTCCCCTGATCGTGCAGTTCGTCGGCTACGGCGGTGGGCGCGGCCTGCCGCACGAGGACCTGCTGTGGGCGTCGACGGGGCGCGCCCACTTCATCATGGACACGCGTGGCCAGGGCAGCGCGTGGGGCGGCGGCGGTGGCACGCCGGACCCGGTGGGCGGGGCGCCCGCGTACCCCGGTTTCATGACCCGGGGCATCGACGACCCCGAGAACTACTACTACCGGCGGGTGTTCACGGACGCGGTGCGCGCCGTCGAGGCGGCCCGCGCCCATCCGCTGACCGACCCGGCGCGCACGGTGGTACTGGGCGCGAGCCAGGGCGGCGGCATCAGCATCGCGGTGGGCGGGCTCGTCCCGGACCTGACGGGGGTCGCGCCGGACGTCCCGTTCCTCTGCGACTACCCGCGCGCGGCCACGATCACCGACCGGCACCCGTACCGCGAGATCGGCAGCTACCTCAAGACGCATCGCGGCCGCACCGGGGACGTGCTGCGCACCCTGTCCTACTTCGACGGCGTCCACTTCGCCTCCCGGGGCACCGCCCCCGCCCTCTTCTCGGCGGCCCTGGAGGACCAGACGTGCCCGCCCTCCACCGTGTTCGCGGCCTTCAACTCCTGGGCGCACGAGGACAAGACGATCGAGGTCTACGACTTCAACGACCACGAGGGCGGCGGCCCCTACCAGGAAGCGGTGCAACTGGACTGGCTGCGCACGCACGCCTGAGCGGCGGACACACGGCCGCTGCGGTTTCCCGTCCGGGGCCCGCCCTGAGCGGGAGTTGACCGAACCACTGGGGTGGGTCCGCACCCTCGTCGGGCTACGCGACTGCCACCCGCTCCGCCTGTTCCGCGTCGCGGGTGGCCCTCAGCTCCTGACGGCCTCGGCGATCCGCAAGGCCGCCTCGGCGGGCGTGAGGTGCGTGGTGTCGACGACCTCGGCCTCGTCGTGCAGCCAGGTGCGGGCCGCCTCGGCGTAGGGCTCCAGGTGAGCGAGGCGGAACGGGGAGGGACCGAGCACAGTGTCCCCCTCGATGCGCTCACGGAGGGTGTCCTGGTCTGCGTGGAGAACGAAGTGCCTTACAGGGATGGCGTGTTGGGCGAGACCGGAGCTGATCTCGCGCCAGTACCGCTCGACCAGGACGGTTCCGGGAGACCCGCTCGGCGGGCTGGTGGTGCGGGTCTCCCAGGTCGGCGTGGACGGGGCTGTCAGCCGATGTTGAAGTCGAGGTCCGTGACGTACCAGGCGTCTTCGATCTTGGTGGAGTGCACCTTGACGTCCAGTTGGTCGGCCTTCACACCGGTGGAGTGGGACAGGATGACCTTGTCGAGTGTCTGGCCGTCGACGGTCACCTTCTCCGCGGGGGTCACCACCTCGTCACCGGTGGGCGCGACATGTGCGACCTCCACCTTCGGATCGTCCGTGGGCGGCTTGGGCGTGAACGACGTACGGATCCGCCCGATGTTCTCCAGCATCTGCTTCGCCTGCGACGAGTCGCCGCCGCACGTCGACTCGGTGCCGGCCCGGGCGGGCGACGAGCCGCTGGCCGCCTCCCCCATCAGCAGACACGCGTCCTTCGGCTTGCCCTTGATGACCGCGGTGACCCACGCGGCGACCGTCCCCTCGGCCGTCGACCGGTCGGCGGCCGAGCTCCGCGCCGAAGGCGTGGCGTCCCCCCGCTTCGTACCCCCCTGCTTTCCCGCGTCGCTCGCGGTCGAGGCGCTCGCGGCGGACCTCTTGTCCGCGCTGGAAGTCGCACCGTGCGAGCACCCCGTGAGGACCACGACCACCACTGAGAGCGCACCCCCGGCGATCCAGCGAGTGTTCCTGTTCCTGTGATTCCGTAACACCGTTTCGGGCTTCTTTCTCATAGACATCCGTACGCCGACATTCGTACGCCGTAAGCGCATCCCGCTGCCTCATCCACCGAGATGCCGTTGTGCCCATGGAGACGGGCGGGACCACGGAACGGTTCACCGGAGCGGCCGGTCCGACCGGTCGGCGCGGTGTGCGCCCGCGGTGCGTCGGGGGTACGGCTGTGCGGGGCCCGGTGCCGTAGCACCGGGGCCCCGCACCGAGGGAGGCGGTCAGGCGTCGCCGTTGAGCATGTCCGCGGTCAGGACGTGGCCGCCGAAGCCCCAGCCGCCGTCGGCGACCTCGTCGATCAGCACGACGGTGTTGGCGCGGGCCCGCTCACCGTAGATCTCGGCGTACAGGTCGGTGGTGCGCTCGACGATCTTCTTCTTCTCCTCGGCGGTGACGGTGCCCGCGGGGACCTTGAAGTTGGCGAAGGGCATGGGTGTCTCTCCTTGTGCGTGTTCTCTTCCGGGCCGCGGAAGTCCGGGTCCGAGGTGGGTGGCGCGGAGGCGTTCCCCGGCGCGCCCGCACGCGGACGTCGCCTGCTGGACGGCGTCATCGACCGGTGGCTGTCCCCGTCCTCACACCATGCCGCCGTTGGCCCGCAGGACCTGGCCGTTCACCCAGCGCCCCGCCGGGCCGGTGAGGAAGGCGACGGCGCGGGCGATGTCCTCCGGTGTGCCCAGCCTCTCCAGGGGCGGGGCCATGGCGAGCCGGTCGATCTCCTCGGGCGTCTTGCCGTCGAGGAACAGGTCGGTGGCGGTGGGGCCGGGGGCGACCGTGTTCACGGTGATGTCCCGTCCGCGCAGCTCGCGGGCGAGGATCAGCGTGAGGGACTCGACGGCCGCCTTGCTCGCCGCGTACGCGCCGTAGGCGGGGAACTGCGTACCGACCACGGAGGTCGAGAACGCCACGAACGAGCCGCCCGCGCGCAGTCGCCGGGCGACCTGCTGGGCCACGACGAAGGTGCCGCGGACGTTGGTGCGGTGCACGGCGTCGAGCACGGCCAGGTCGAGGTCGGCGACGGTCGACAGAGCGAGCCGGCCGGCGCAGTTCACCACCACGTCCACACCGCCGAACTCCTGCTCCGCCCGGTCGAACAGGGCGGCGACCGCGTGTTCGTCCGCCACGTCCGCCTGGACGGGGACCGCCCGGCCGCCGGTGGCGGTGATCCCCGCCACCGTCTCCTCGGCGGCGGCAGCGTCGCGGGCGTAGTTCACCACGACGGCGAGGCCCTCCCGGGCGAGCTGGAGGGAGACCGCCCGGCCGATGCCGCGCGATCCGCCGGTGACGACGGCGACCCGGACGGCCGACGGCGAAGGTGGGACTGGGGAGTGGTTCGTAGTCATGGCTCCACGATGCGCGGCACCGGCCGGCGGAACCAGGGGATGTCATCCCCTGTGTCGGCGGCCCGGCCGGACGCAGAATGGCGGTATGGGTTCTGCGAAATACACCGAGCTGGGAGCCTTCCTGCGCTCGCGGCGCGAACGTATCCGCCCGGCCGACGTCGGATTCCCGCACGGGGCGCGCCGCCGGGTACCAGGGCTGCGCCGGGACGAGGTCGCCCAGCTCGCCGGGGCGTCGGTGGACTACTACAACGAACTCGAACGCGGCGCCGGATCGCAGCCCTCCGAGCAGATGATCGCCGCGCTGGCGAGGGCGCTGCGGCTGACCGCCGACGAGCGCGACTACCTCTACCACCTGGCCGACCGCCCGGTGCCCGCGCACGGCGGACCGGCCTCGCACGTCCACCCCGGCATGCTCGACCTGCTCACCCGTCTGACGTCGACCCCCGCGCAGGTCATCACCGACCTGCACGTCACCCTCGTACAGAACCCGTTGGCGGTGGCGCTGCTCGGGGACCACTCCGGTTTCCGGGGCGCCCGATCCAGTTTCGTCCACCGGTGGTTCACCGACCCGGACGCCCGGCGGCTCTATCCGGACGCCGATCACGAGGCCCAGTCCCGGGTCCTCGTCGCCGACCTGCGGGCCGCCGCCGCCCGACGGGACGCCAAGGACACCGAAGCCCGCTCGATGATCGCTACCCTGCTCGACTCCTCCCCCGAGTTCGCCGCCGTGTGGGCCGACCACGACGTGGCGTTCCGGCGCGACGACCGCAAACGCCTCAACCACCCCGCCCTCGGCCTGATCGAGGTCAACTGCCTCAACCTGTTCAGCGAGGACGGGCGGCAGCGGCTGCTCTGGTTCACCCCGGCGGTCGGTACGGACAGCGCCGGCCTCCTCGACCTGCTCGCCGTGGTCGGCACCGAGGAAGTCACCGGCCCGGCGCGCTGAAACTGCCGGGCGGCTGCTTTCGGCCTAACTGCCCGGCCGCCCTTCCCTGGTGGTTTAGACCAATGCTAGATCTGGTCGCGCAATGAGCCCGCACGGCTACGTCTTGTCACCAACAGGAGGCGCGGCATGGCCCGCACCACCCCGCAGGACCCCTCGCCCACCGACGACCGGCCGCTCTACTGGAGAATCGCGGCACAACTGCTCCGCGAACTGCGCGACGGAACCGTCCCGCCCGGTGAACGGCTGCCCGGCGAACGGCAGTTGGCCGGGCACTTCGGAGTCAGCCGGGAGACCGTACGGCAGGCCCTCGACGTGCTCCGGCACAGCGGTCAGGTCGCCACCGACCGGCGGGGCAGCCACGCGACCCTGCCCGGTCTGCCGGTCGAGACGCCCTCCTCGCTCGCCTTCCCGGTCGGGGCGCGCGGTACCGAACCGTCCGCGTTCGACCGGGCCACGGTGGTCTGGGAGGCGCCCCCGGCCCGGCACGCCGAGGCGCTGGGCCTCGCACCGCACCGGCCCACCCTGGTGCACCGCTACGCGTCCGCCGGGGCCGACGGCGGGGAGCTGCGCACGGCCGTCACCTCCTTCTCGGCGGTGGCCCTGGCCGAGGTCGAGGAACTGGCCCGCTACCGCGACCGCGCGGACGGCTCCGCCGCGGCCCAACTGCGCCTGGCCTACGACTGGATGCGCAAGGCCGGCCTGACCCTGCACCACCGGGACACCATCACGCGGGCGGCGGACGTCCCGTCGGTCCGGGTGACCCGGCGCGTGCACGACCAGTACGCCCGCCCGCTGGAGATCACCGACCTGGTCGTGGACGCCCAACAGGAGGCCCTGGTCTACGAGTTCACCCTGCCTGCGGCGACCGGGCCGCGGTGACGCCCGGACCGTTCCCTAGGCCGGCCGCCTGGCCGCGAGCAGACGGGCCCGGGGGCTGCCGTCGTCCCGCCGCCCGAACTCGGGCAGGGCGTGCAGCTCCACGCGGAAGCCGGCCCGCTCCAACTCCCGCCAGACGTAAGGAAGTCGGAAGTCCCGGTAGTACATGACGAACGGCGGACGCCAGACGGCGTTGCGCACCTTCATCACCGCGTCGAAGCCCGACAGCAGCCAGTATCCGGCCGATCCGGGGCGCGGCGGGGCGAGCACCGGGAACGCGAAGCGACCGCCGGGCCGGAGCACGGAGTGGACCTGGGCGAACAGCCCTGGCAGCTCACGGGGGAGGAAGTGACCGAACGCGCCGAAGCTCACCACCAGGTCGAACGCCGAGGCGAAGGGCAGGGCGCGGGCATCGCCGCGCACCCAGCCGACCCGCGGCCCGGCGGCTCGGGGCTCTACGGCTCGGGGCTCTGCGGCGCGGGGCCCTACGCCCGGTGACCCGGCGATCCGTGGCCCGGCGGCCCCTGGCCCGGCGCTCCGTGCGTCGCCGGGCCCGGGGTCGCCGGCCGGGAGGCGCTCGCGGGCGACGGCGAGCATCCCCGCGCTGAAGTCGACGCCGGTGACGCTCCCGCGGCACACCCCTGTGAGCACCTCGGCGCCCGCCCCCGTGCCGCAGCACAGGTCGAGCCCGTCATCGAAGGGCCCCATGCGCTCCAGCGCCGAGGCGACCGCGTCGAGGATCGGAGCCGGGGTGCGGAAGGGGGTGTGGTCGAACTTCGGCGCCAGCAGGTCGTAGCCGTGCTCGACGGACGACAGTGCCTGGACGGCGAGTTCACGCAGACTGGGACCTTCGGGGCTGAACATCCGGGTCAGCCTAGAGCACCCGCCGCCGGCCGCCGGGAGCGCGCTCGGCGGGCGTGCGGAGCCGTTGACTATTGTCGTCCCCACCCCATCGACGAGTTGACTACGAGGTGAGCCGATGCGCGCGTTCCGCGAGGCCGTCGAGGCACAGGACATGGACGCCGTCGAGGCGCTGCTGGCCGAGGACGTCGTCTTCACCAGCCCGGTCGTGTTCAAGCCGTACCCCGGCAAGGCGATCACCGCGGCGATCCTGCACGCGGTCGCGCGGGTCTTCGAGGACTTCCGCTACGAGCGGGAGATCGGCGACCCGGACGGCCCCGACCACGCGCTGGTGTTCACCGCGCGGGTCGGCGACCGCCAGCTGACCGGCTGCGACTTCATCCATGTCGACGAGGAGGGGCTGATCGACGAGCTGATGGTCATGGTCCGTCCGCTGTCGGGCGCACAGGCCCTCCAGGAGGCCATGGCCGCGCAGTTCGAGCGGATCGCGAAGGAGGCGGAGGGGCGCCTCGCGTGAGCGTCGCGGTCGCGCGAGGCGCCGGTTGTCGGGCGGGACTCGGCGGGCGGGCGCCCGTTCGAGCCCGGCGGGGGTGAGGGCGGTGGCCTTCGCGTGCGCGCTCACCCCGCGCGCTCGCACTCGGTGAGCCGCCGTCGCAGGAAGCGTCGCTCGGCATCGTTCTCCGCCAACTCCAGGGCGGCGGCGTAGGATTCGGCCGCTTCGGCGCGGCGGCCCATCCGGCGCAGAAGGTCCGCCCGGGTGGCGGGCAGCAGATGGTAACCGGCCAGCTCGCCCGACCGCTCCAGCTCCGCCACCAACTCCAGCCCTGCTGACGGGTTTTGGGCCATGCCCACGGCCACCGCCCGGTTGAGCCGGACCACGGCGGAGGGCACGTGCCGCTCCAACTCGCCGTACAGGGCGACGATGTCGGCCCAGTCGGTCTCCTCGGCGGTGGGCGCGGTGGTGTGGCAGGCGGCGATGGCGGCCTGGATCTGGTACGGGCCGGGGCGGCCCCGGCGCAGCGTGGCCTCCAACAGGGCGCCCCCTTCCGCCACTTCGGCCCGGTCCCAGGCCGTACGGTCCTGCTCCTCCAGGGTCACCAGGTCGCCCGCCCCGTCGACCCGGGTGGTGCGACGGGCGTCGTGCAGCAGCAACAGGGCGAGCAGGCCCGGCACTTCGGGCTCGTCGGGCATCAGCCGGACCAGTACGCGGGCCAGCCGGACGGCCTCCGCGCACAGGTTCGTGCGGACGAGGCCGGTGCCGGTCGTGGCCGCGTAGCCCTCGTTGAAGAGGAGGTAGACCACGCCGAGCACGCCGGTGGTGCGTTCCGGCAGGAGGTGCGCGGGCGGTACCCGGTAGGGGATGCCGGCGTTGCGGATCTTCCGCTTGGCGCGCACCAGCCGCTGCGCCATGGTCGCCTCCGGGACGAGGAAGGCCCGGGCGATCTCGGCGGTGGTCAGGCCCGCGAGGGTGCGCAGGGTGAGCGCGACCCTGGCTTCGATGGGCAGCGCGGGGTGACAGCAGGTGAAGATCAGCCGCAGCCGGTCGTCGGACACCCCGCTGTCGTCGCCGTCGTACTCCGGGTCGTATGGACCCTCGTCCCGTGTCAGCACGGCCGCCTCCCGAAGTCTCGCCGCGCCGACGGCGTCCCGGCGCAGTACGTCGAAGGCCCGGTGGCGGGCGGTCGTGGTGAGCCAGGCGCCGGGGCGGCGCGGGACACCGTCGCGTCGCCACCGGTCGAGGGCCTGGGCGAAGGCGTCCTGAGCGCACTCCTCCGCGAGGTCCCAGTCGCCGGTCACCCTGATCAGGGTGGCGACGACCTGGCCCCACTCCTCCCGGAAGGCGGCGGCCACCGCCTCCCGCACCGCCTCGGTCATTCCCAGACCGGCCGTACCTCGACCGAGCCGCCGGCGAGCGCGGCCGGGTGCCGGGAGGCGAGCGAGATCGCCTCGTCGAGGTCGGCGACCTCGACGATGTCGATGCCCGCGACGTACTCCTTCGACTCGACGAACGGCCCGTCGGTGAGCAGGACTTCGTCGCCCCGGACGCGCACGGTGGTGGCGTCGGAGGGCGGCCGCAGCCGGGCGCCGCCCCGGACGATGTCGCGGCTGCGGACCTCGTCGATGTACGAGGCGAAGCGGGGGTCGTCGGCGATCTGCCAGGGGCTGAGTTCCTCGCCGTCGACCGGGGTGCAGATGAGCAGGGCGTACTTCATGACCGCTCCTCGGTCTTCGTGTCGGTGGTGGAGACGTGCTCGTGCAGGATCTGCCAGCGCAGACCGGTGTGGCTGTAGCCGGTGCTCACCCTCAGGGTTTCGTCCCGTTCCGTGCCGTCGGTGCGGGTGGCCCGCAGCCGGACGAGGGCGTGCCCGAAGGCGATGCTCTCGTCGAGGTGCACGCGGAACCGCAGGACCTCGCGGTGCACCGGCCCGGTGGTGCCCGCGAAGGTCTCCTCCAGGGAGGCGCGGAGCGCGTCGAGGCCCCGCTGGACCGGGCCGTCGGCGGAGTGGAAGGCCGTCGCGTCCGGCGCGTAGCAGGTGAGGACACGGTCGGTGTCCCGGGCGCGGACCGCCTCGGTCAGTTCGGCGTCGAGGCGGCGGAGCTCGGTCTCGGCGTCGTCCTCGCCCTCCGTCGGCCAGAAGGGGCGGACCTCCAGGGCTCCGAGCGCGGCGACGGGATGCCGGGCGGCCGCCTCCACCGCCTCCTCCAGGCCGGCGCACTCCAGGATGTCGAATCCGGCGACGTACTCCTTCGTCTCGGCGAACGGACCGTCGGTGCGCAGCACTTCACCGCCGCGCACCCGGACGGTGACGGCGTCCGCGGGCGCGGCGAGCCGGTGGCCGTGCAGGCGCACGCCCTGGTCGCCGAGGGTCTCCACCCAGGGTTCCACGGGCGCCATCCCCGAGGCGTCGGCGGTGTCGTCGCCGCAGACGAGCAGCATGTACTTCATGGGTCCTCCTGGTCTTGGATGAGCTTCCTACACCCCACCGACGAACGCGACCGAGCCGGATCGACATCCCGCGCGGAAAAACTTCGGAAGGTGGCGGACGGTCCGCACACCGTCCGGCCGACGGCGATGGCCCGGCTCCCGAACTCCCTTTCCGTACGGCTTACTTGTCAGCCGCCGAACCGGGGACACTGCCGGATCCGCGCACCGCGTGGTATCGTGCTTTCAGCACTTGTGTACGCCCAGCTGTGGCGCCGGTGCCAGTTCCTCCTCAGTTCGTCGGTCCGCCCGTGGAAGTCTCCCGGCGCATCGGCTCTCCCCGCACCACTTCGTGACCGGCGTTTCTTCCGCCGTACCCGAGGTGATGTTCTCCGCCGCCCCCGAGGAGCGCTCGTTCGCCCTCCGCCCGCGGCTTCCCCCCTCCCTTCCGCATGTCCCATGCGTTTCCGTCCTCGAAAGGATTCCCAATGGAGTTGTCAACCCATGTTGGTGACTTGCTGTGAGCGTGTCAGCTCAGCGCGACGGGGGTCTGCGGTGCTGTGAGCTCG
>NZ_JBEXET010000070.1:0-28133 GCF_040606415.1 Streptomyces sp. NPDC005423
CTCCATGCGCACCATGACCCGCATGGGGCAGCCCGTCCTGGACGAACTCGGCACCCCGACAGCGGCCTGACGGCCGGCCCCAGCTACCGTCTGTCGCCGGCCGGACGGCCCGGCCTCACTTCGACCGTCTTTCGCCGGTCCGACGGCCCGGCCTCACTTCAGGTGCCGGCCGAAGAACCGGCACGTGTCCTCCAGCTCGAACCACGGGGTACCGGTGTGTCCGCCCAGGTTGGCGTGGAGCGTCTTCTCCTTGCTGCCGAAGGCGTCGAACAGGTCCAGGGCCCGTTGCCGGGGGTTGCCCTCGTCGTCCCACTGCACCAGGAGCAGCAGCGGAACGGTGACCTGCCGGGCCTCCTCGCGCTGGGCGCGGGGCACGTAACCTCCGGCGAAGAGACCGGCGGCCGCGATGCGTGGCTCGGTCACCGCCAGCCGGATGCCGACGGCGGTCCACCCCGAGTACCCGACCGGGCCGCCGATCTCGGGCAGCGCCAGGAGGGCGTCCAGGGTGGTCCGCCAGTCCGGGACCGCGTTCTCGACCAGCGGGCCGATGAAGGACTCGAAGATCTCGTCGACCGGCTCGCCCGCCCGCATCGCCCGGCGGAGGTCGGCGCGGGCCCGCTCGTCGGCGGCGGGGCGGGGCCGGTCGCCGCAGCCGGCGGCGTCGATGGTGGCCACCGCGTAGCCGCGCGCCGCGGTGTACCGGGCCCGGGCCACCAGCCGGGGTTCCCTCTGGGGCAGGCCGTTGTTGTGGGCCATCAGGATCAGCGGGGCCGGTGCGGCGGACGCGGGCGTCCACAGGGTGCCCGGGATCTCGCCGAGGGTGAACTCGCGTTCCAGGACGCCGTCGTCGAGGCGTTGTCCGGGGGTGAGGTGCATGGTCGTGCCTTTCGGGAGGGCTGTGAACGGCGCTCCCGGACGACCTGTCTAACGTCCGACCGTGACCCCGCAGGAGAGCACCCATGTCGATACTGCGTTCACGGGTACCACCTCCTCGTTCTCTCGCACGGCCTCCGGAAAAGTAGCAGTGGCCGCCGTGGTCCGCCAACGGCTTTTCCCCGAGGGCTTTGTGGGCGGACGCCACGGAGCCACTCGTCCGGGGGTCGGAGCCGGAGCGGCTTGTCAACCCGCTTTATAGGTAGGGGAGTTGGTCACTCCTCCGGCGTCGCCAGCTCCTCCGGCGGCACCACGGCGACCGGGCTCGCGGCGTGCAGCAGGACCGCCCGGGTGACGGAGCCCATCAGGCGCGCGGGGGCGAGCAGTCGGCGCCGGTGGCGGCCCACGACGACGAGTTCGGCGTCCCGGGAGGCGGCGACGAGATGACCGGCCGCGTCGCCGGGAGCCACGTAGGGGTCGATCCGGACGTCGGGGTGACGCTTGCCGTGTGCGCCGACGATGCCCTCGACGAGGGTGCGGGTCTCGTCCTCGACGGTGTCCTGGTCGATGGTCGGCGGGACGAGTTCGCCGGGCGCCGCCCAGCTCTGGAGCGGCCACGGATAGGCGGCGACCACCTGGAGCCGGGCCGCGCGCAGCTCCGCCTCGGCGATGGCGAAGGCGAGGGTGGTCTCGTCGGGGTTGTCGACGTGCAGGCCGACGACCACCCGGGGGCCGGGCTCGGCCGGTCCCTCGCCGTGCACCTCGCGGCCGGGCGGGGGCACCACGACGACCGGGCACCGCGCGTCCTGGGCCGCCGCCATGCCGTTGGAGCCGAGCAGCAGACTGACGAAGCCGCCGCGGCCCCGGGAGCCGAGCACCAACAGCTGTGCGTCGGAGCCGAGTTGGGGAAGCAGGTCAGCGGAGACCCCCGACAGGCCCAGGTACTCCGCGGCCGGCCGGTCGGGGTGTTCCGCCACCCGGGCGCGGGCCCGTGCGAGCACCTGGTCCTCGTCCGGGCCGGAGGAGACGGCGCCGGGTTCGTCGGGCCGGGTCCGCACGGAGGGCTGCTGTACGTGCACCACCCGCAGCGGTGCGGCGCGCCCGCGGGCGGCGTCGAGGGCCCAGTCCAGGGCGCGCAGGCTGTCGTCGGAGCCGTCGACCGCCGCGATGACCGGCAGGGTGCTCATGGGTTCCTCATCTTCCGCAGTACGGCCTTCCCCCTCCGGGGCCAGCCTCGCTCAGCGAGGGACTCCAGAAGGGCACTCAAGGTCGCGTGTCCGGAATAACGGAGGTCACACCCCCGGATCGGCCCGTCGGCGCGGGCCGGCGGTCCGCGGGTCACGTCAGATCGAACTCCCCTTCCCGCGCCCCCGACACGAACGCGCCCCATTCGGCGGGCGTGAAGATCAGGGAGGGGCTCTCCGGGCGGCCGCTGTTGCGCATCGCGATGAATCCCTCGACAAAGGCGATCTGGACATCCCCCAGGCCCCGGCTGCTCGAATGCCAGTCGGCGTCACTGAGGTTCAGCTCCGGCTTGTCCCAGCCCGCAAGCGGGTGCTGCTGGATGGTGCTCTCGGCCACGTCCGTGCTCCTCCCGATCTCGTCGTCCGCGGCCAGCCTAGCGATCGGCTTTGGATGCCAACAGGCCACGTGAGGGGGACCTTTCAGGAGTCGGGAGGTTCGCTGCCCACCAGCCACATGGAGAAGAACTGGGAACCGCCGCCATAGGCGTGACCGAGCACCCGCCGGGCGCCCTCCACCTGGTGTTCTCCGGCCTGGCCGCGGACCTGGAGGGCCGCTTCGGCGAAGCGGATCATGCCCGAGGCGCCGATCGGATTGGCCGACAGGACCCCTCCTGACATGTTCACGGGGAGGTCGCCGTCGAGTTCGGTCACCCCGGACTCGGTGAGCTTCCAGCCGCCGCCCTCCTCGGCGAACCCCAGGTTCTCCAGCCACATCGGCTCGTACCAGGAGAACGGCACGTACATCTCGACGGCGTCGATGTCCCGGCGGGGGTCGGCGATGCCCGCCTGCCGGTAGACGTCGGCCGCGCAGTCCTTGCCGGCCTGCGGGGACACGCAGTCCTTGCCGGCGAAGAGCGTGGGTTCGCTCCGCATGGCGCCGCCGTGCATCCAGGCGGCCGGGCGGGGCGCGCGGGCCGCCCCGGCCCGGTCGGTGAGGACCATCGCGCAGGCGCCGTCCGAGGAGGGGCAGGTCTCGGAGTACCGGATCGGGTCCCACAGCATGGGCGAGGACTGGACCTTCTCCAGGGTGAGGTCGTGCTCGTGGAGGTGCGCGTAGGGGTTCTTCAGCGCGTTGCGCCGGTCCTTGTACGCCACCAGGGAGCCGACCGTGTCGGGTGCGCCGGTGCGCCGCATGTAGGCGCGCACATGGGGGGCGAAGAAGCCGCCCGCACCGGCGAGCAGCGGCTGCTGGAAGGGGATCGGCAGGGAGAGTCCCCACATGGCGTTGGACTCGGACTGCTTCTCGAAGGCGAGGGTGAGGACCGTGCCGTGCACGCGGGCCGCGACGAGATTGGCGGCGACCAGGGCCGTCGATCCGCCGACCGAGCCGGCGGTGTGCACCCGCAGCATGGGCTTGCCCACGGCACCCAGCGCGTCGGCGAGGTACAGCTCGGGCATCATGACGCCTTCGAAGAAGTCGGGCGCCTTGCCGATCACCACGGCATCGATGTCGGCCCAGTCCAACTCGGCGTCGTCCAGGGCCCGTCGGGCGGCCTCGCGGACGAGTCCCGCGATCGACACGTCCCGGCGCGCGGCGACGTGCTTGGTCTGGCCGATGCCTACGACGGCCACGGGCTCCTTGCTCATCGCGGATCCCCTTCGAGTACGGCGACCAGGTTCTGTTGCAGACAGGGGCCGGACGTGGCGTGGGCGAGGGCCCGGTCGGACTCGCCCCGGTGGATACGGGCGGCGGCCTCGCCGATGCGGATGAGCCCGGCGGCCATCACCGGGTTGGCGGCGAGGGCGCCCCCGGAGGGGTTGACGCGCACGCTGTCGTCGAGCCGCAGCGCCTTGCGCAGCACGATCTCCTGGGAGGTGAAGGGGGCGTGCAACTCAGCGGTGTCGACGGGCCGTTCGAAGGCTCCGGCCTTCTCGGCGGCCAGCCGCGCGGACGGTGAGTCGGTCAACTCCCGTACGCCCAGGCCGTGTGCCTCGATACGGTGGTCGATGCCCCGGATCCAGGCGGGCCGTGCGCACAGGGCGCGGGCCCGGTCGCCGGCCGCGAGGATCACGGCGGCGGCCCCGTCGCCGACCGGCGGGCAGTCGCCGGTGCGCAGCGGCCGTACGGCGTAGTCGCCGTGCGGTACCGAACCGCGGAGCTGGGCATGGGAGTTGGCGCTCGCGTCGGTTCTGCTGCGGGCCGCCACGGCGGCGAGGGCGGGTTCGTCGGTGTCGCCGGCGTCGATGAGGGCCCGCGCCTGGAGGGCGGCGAGCGCGACGGAGTCCGGCCAGAGGGGGGCGACGTAGTACGGGTCGAGCTGCCGGGTGAGGACGTCGCGCACCGAGCCGGGTGAGCATTTTCCGTACGAGTAGACGAGCGCGGTGTCCGCGTCGCCGGTCAGGAGTTTGGTCCAGGCCTCGTACAGCGCCCAGGCGCCGTCCATCTCGACGTGCGACTCCGAGATCGGCGGCCAGGCGCCGACCCCGTCGAGGGCGAGGGTGAAGGAGAAGGCGCGGCCCGCGAGGTAGTCGCTGGAGCCGGAGCAGGTGAAGCCGATGTCGGCGGTCTTCAGCCCGGTCTGTTCGAGCACGCCGTGCAGGACCGGCATGAGCATCTCCACCTCGGAGAGCTCGTCGGTGGTGCGGCGGTGGTCGGTCTGCGCGAAGGCGACGACGGCGATCTCACGCGTCACAGCAGCTCCTTGTAGGCGTCGTAGTCGGCGTCCGGTTCGCCGGTGGGCCGGTAGTGGTCCGGATACCGGCCGCCCTCGGTCCACACCGCCTCCACGCGCAGCCCCATCCGCACCTGGTCGTAGGGGATGCCGCCGATGCGTCCGTGCAGCGCGAGGCCGGCTCCGTCGAGGGCGATGTGCGCGTAGACGTACGGGACGTCGATGTCGAGGTTCTTCGCCTTGATGTTGACGATGCAGAACGTGGTGACGGTGCCGCGCGGACCGACCTCGACCTGTTCGGCCGTGGCGATACCGCAGGTGGGGCAGGCGCCCCTGGGCGGGACGTACACCTTCCGGCAGGAGGGGCAGCGTTCGCCGACGGTGCGGCGTTCGGAGAGCGCCTGGATGTAGGCGGACTGGGCGCGGCCCGGCGAGTAGACGTAGTCGAGGCGGGCGGGCGCGACGATGCCGGTGACCATGTTCTCGAACTCGCCGCTGTGCTGGCTGAGTTGACCGGGGGCTTCGGCCGCGTCGCTCTCGTACGGTTCGAAGCAGGCGATGTCGGTGATGGCCCCGCTGCGACTCCCGGCCCAGCGGACGCGGACGCGCAGGCCGGTGCGCACGGCGTCGGGGCCCGGTGCGTCGAGGGCGTGCAGCAGGGCGGTGTCGGCGCCGTCGAGCCGGACGAGGACCCAGGCGAAGGGCGTGTCCAGGGGCTGGCCGCGCCGGGGCTGGTGGTTCCAGGCCCAGGTGGTGACCGTGCCGGTGGGGGCGACCTCCACCAGGTCACGGAGTTCTTCGGCGGTGACGGGGTCGTACTCGACGGGGGGTACGAGGGTGCGGCCGTCGCCGGTCCGCACGCCGAGCACGACCTGTTCGCGCAGGCCGGTGAGGAAGGCGCTCTGGACCGGGCCGAGGGAGCGGGTGAAGGGGAACTCGACGATCAGCGGGGCTCTGAGGACTTCGGGCACGGCGTCTCCTCACTGTCCGGGGACCGCGCCTCGGGGGGCGCGGGCGGTGACCTCTGCGGCTCGGGGCGGAGCGGTTACGCGCGCCGGTAGACGGGCGGCCGTTTCTCCGCGAAGGCGCGGGCGCCTTCCTTGGCGTCGGCGGTGTCGAAGACGGGCCAGCCGCGCTTCAGTTCGGCGGCGAGTCCCTCGGTCTCGGTCAGTCCCGCGGTCTCGTACACCGACGCCTTGACCGCCTCGACGGCCAACGGGCCGCAGGCGTTGATCTGTTCGGCGATCTCCAGCGCCTTGGCGAGCGCCGTGCCGTCGGGCACGACATGTCCGACGAGGCCGATGCCGGCGGCTTCCCGGGCGGTGTAGGAGCGGCCGGTGAGCAGCATCTCCAGGGCGTGGGTGCGCGGGATCTGGCGTTGCAGCCGGACCGTGGAGCCGCCGATCGGGAAGAGGCCGCGTCGGACCTCGAAGAGCCCGAAGGTGGCGGACTCGGCGGCGACCCGGATGTCGGTGCCCTGGAGGATCTCGGTGCCGCCGGCCACGCAGTACCCCTCGACGGCGGCGATCACCGGCTTGCGGGGGCGGTGGTGGCGCAGCATCGCCTTCCAGTGCAGGTCCGGGTCGGCCGTGAGCCGCTCCCGGTACTCCTCGCCCGCCATGCCCTTGCCCGCCAGGGCCTTCAGATCCATTCCGGCGCAGAACGCGCCGCCCGCGCCGGTCAGGACGACCGAGCGGACCGTGTCGTCGGCGTCGGCGTCGAGCCAGCCGTCGTAGAGGCCGACGAGCATCGGCAGGGAGAGTGCGTTCCTGGCCTCCGGCCTGTTGAGCGTGAGTACCACCGTGGCGCCTTCGCGCCGCACGGTGAGGTGTTCCGTCCCACCCATCGTGTTCTCCCGTCGCCGTGCCGCCTCCGGAACGAGAACAGGTTGCAGGAGCCGCCCGGCCAGTACAAGAGGTTTCTGACAGACAGTCAGATTCTTTCTGCGCGGCCCCTTCCCACTTGTGGCGCCGTTTGCTCTGATGACCGGCGAACCGACCGATACGAGGCACGCCCCGGGGTCAGGAGGAGCGGTGGAGTACAACCTTGCCGACCTGTTCGAGTCGGTCGTCGACGCGGTGCCCGACCGCGAGGCGCTCGTCCACCTCGACCACCCGGGCACCGGCGCGGAACGCCGCCTGACCTACGCCGAGTTGGACGCGGCGGCGAACCGGATCGCCCATCACCTGATCGACCGCGGGATACGGCCGGGCGAGCACCTCGGCCTCCACCTCTACAACGGCGTCGAGTACCTCCAGACGGTGCTCGGCTGCCTGAAGGCACGGGTGGTGCCGGTCAACGTCAACTACCGTTACGTCGAAGAGGAGTTGGTTTACCTCTATCGGGACGCGGATGTGGTGGCGCTGGTCTTCGACGCGGAGTTCACCGAGCGGGTGGCGGCCTCGCTGCCCCGGACGGAGAAGCTGCGGCACCTGGTGCGCGTCGGGGCGGCGGAGCCGGGGGCGCCGGACGTGGCCGCCGTGCCGTTCGCGGAGGCGGAGGCCGCCGGTTCGCCGGAGCGCGGGTTCCCGGCCCGCTCCGGCGACGACCAGTTCATCATCTACACCGGTGGCACCACCGGGATGCCCAAGGGCGTGATGTGGCGCCAGGAGGACCTGTTCTTCTCGGGGCTCGGCGGCGGCGCGCCGACCGGTGAGCCGGTGCGCAGGCCGGAGGAGCTCGCCGAGCGGGTCGCGGCCGGCGGCTCCGGGCTCACCTTCTTCCCCACTCCCCCGCTGATGCACGGCACCTCCACCCTGACCGCGTTCATCGGCTTCGGCTTCGGCCAACGCGTCGTGCTCCACCGCAAGTTCGTGCCCGAAGAGGTGTTGCGGACGGTGGCGAAGGAGAAGGTCACCAGCATGTCGCTGGTCGGCGACGCGATGCTGCGACCGCTGATCGACGCGCTCGACGGGCCGATGAAGGGGACCGACTGCTCCTCGCTGTTCACCGTCTCGTCGTCGGGCGCGATCATGTCGGAGACGGTCCGCGAGCAGTTCCAGGCCCTCGTCCCCCACGTGCTGCTGCTCAACAACTTCGGCTCCTCCGAGTCCGGCTTCAACGGCACCGCGACGGCGGACTCCGGCCCCGAGCGGGGCTTCCGCATCCGGGTCAACTCCCGTACGCAGGTCGTCGATCCGGCCACGTACGAGCCGGTGGCCGTCGGCGAGGTCGGGCGGGTCGCCCAGTGCGGTCACGTACCGCTCGGCTACTACAACGACCCGGCGAAGACCGCCGACACCTTCTTCCAGAAGGACGGCCTGCGGTGGGTGCTGCTCGGCGACATGGCCACGGTCGACGAGGACGGCGTCGTGACCGTCCTGGGCCGGGGCTCGCAGTGCATCAACACCGGTGGCGAGAAGGTGTATCCGGAGGAGGTCGAGCAGGCGCTCAAGTCCCACCCGGACGTGTACGACGCACTGGTGGCGGGAGTGCCGGACGCGACGTGGGGCAACCATGTGGCGGCCGTCGTCCAGCTGCGCGCGGGTGCGGCCCCGCCGTCCCTGGAGGACATCCGGACGCACTGCCGCTCCCGCCTCGCCGGGTACAAGATCCCGCGCCAGCTGGTCATCGCCGACGCCATCCAGCGCTCCCCCAGCGGCAAGGCCGACTACCGGTGGGCGCGGGAGGTGGCGGCGTCGGCTGACGGGTGACGGACGAGGGCCGGGGAAGGACGACGACCGGTCCGCCGGTGAAAAAGGTCGGCAGACCTCTTGCCCGCGCCGGGGTGGCCTGAATTACTGATCCCGAACGGCACGACCGAATGATCGGTCGTCCGGAATGTACTCGGGTGAGGAGAGTGCCGATGGCGGGCGCGGCGGAGCTGCTGGACTCGGGGGAACGGCTCGACCCGGACGGGCTGCGGGCCCTGCAACTGGAGCGGCTGCGGAGCTCACTGCGGCACGCCTACGAGAACGTGCCTTTCTACCGGCACTCCTTCGACCGGGCGGGGGTGCGCCCCGACGACTGCCGCTCGCTCGCCGACCTCGCCCGCTTCCCCTTCACCACCAAGGCGGACCTGCGGGAGAACTACCCGTACGGCATGTTCGCCGTCCCCCGCGAGCGTGTCCGCCGGCTCCACGCGTCGAGCGGCACCACCGGACGCCCCACGGTGGTCGGCTACACGGACAACGACCTCTCCCTGTGGGCGGACATGGTGGCCCGCTCGATCCGCGCGGCGGGCGGCAGACGCGGTGACATCGTCCATGTCGCCTACGGTTACGGGCTGTTCACCGGTGGCCTGGGCGCGCACTACGGAGCCGAACGGCTGGGCTGTACGGTCGTCCCGGCGTCCGGGGGCATGACGGCCCGTCAGGTCCAGCTGATCCAGGACCTCCGGCCGCGGGTCATCATGGTGACCCCCTCGTACATGCTGGCGCTGCTCGACGAGTTCGAACGGCAGGGCGTCGACCCGCGCGGAACCTCCCTGCGGGTGGGGGTGTTCGGGGCGGAGCCCTGGACCGAAAGCATGCGCGCGGAGATCGAGGAGCGGTTCGCGATCGACGCGGTGGACCTCTACGGGCTCTCGGAGGTGATCGGTCCGGGGGTGGCGCAGGAGTGCGTGGAGACCAAGGACGGGCTGCACATCTGGGAGGACCACTTCTTCCCGGAGGTCGTCGACCCCGTCACGGGCGAGGTGCTCCCGGAGGGCGAGAAGGGCGAGCTGGTCCTCACCTCGCTCACCAAGGAGGCCATGCCGGTGATCCGTTACCGCACCCGGGACCTGACCCGGCTGCTGCCCGGCACCGCCCGGGTCTTCCGGCGGATGGAGAAGATCACCGGCCGCAGCGACGATCTGGTGATCCTGCGCGGGGTGAACCTGTTCCCCACCCAGATCGAGGAGATCGTCCTGCGCACCCCGGGCGTCGCGCCCCACTTCCAGCTGCGGCTGACCCGCGAGGGCCGGCTCGACGCGCTCACCGTACGGGCGGAGGCGCGACCCGACGCCACTGACGGGGTCCGGGAGGCGGCGTCCCGTGCCATCGCGGCCGCCGTGAAGGACGGCATCGGCGTGTCCGTGACGGTCGAGATCGTCGCACCGGAGTCCCTGGAGCGGAGCGTGGGCAAGATCCGGCGGATCGTGGACCTGCGCCCGCGCTGACGCCCGGGCCGGTCCGCCTCAGTCGCGCGGGCCGAACCGCTTCCTCAGTTCACGCTTGAGGATCTTCCCGCTGGCGTTGCGCGGCAGCTCGTCCACGAACAGCACCCGCTTGGGTGCCTTGAAGTGGGCGAGCTTCTCACGTACGTGGTCCAGGAGTTGGGCCTCGGTGACCTCGCCGCGCGGGACGACGACCGCGGTGACGGCCTCGATCCAGCGGTCGTCGGGCAGCCCGATCACCGCGACCTCGGCGACGCCGTCATGGGTGTAGAGCGCGTCCTCGACCTGGCGGGAGGCGACCAGGACGCCACCGGAGTTGATGACGTCCTTCACCCGGTCGACGACGGTGAAGAAGCCGTGCGCGTCCCGTACCGCGAGATCGCCGGAGTGGAACCAGCCGTCCCGGAAGGCGTCGGCGGTCTCCTCGGGCTTCTCCCAGTAGCCCTCGCACAACTGCGGGGAGCGGTAGACGACTTCACCGGTCGTGCCGTCGGGCACCTCCTCGCCGCCCTCGTCCACCACCCGGGCGTCCACGAAGAGCACGGGCCGGCCGCAGGAGTCGAGGCGGCCCTTGTGCTCGTCGGGTCCCAGGACCATGGCGAGCGGGCCGATCTCGCTCTGCCCGAAGCAGTTGTAGAACGCGAGCTTCGGCAGCCGCTCACGCAGCCGCTCCAGGACGGGCACCGGCATGATCGAGGCCCCGTAGTACGCCTTGCGCACTCCGCTCAGGTCGCGGGTCGTGAAGTCGGGGCGGTTCGCCAGCCCGATCCACACGGTGGGCGGCGCGAACAGGCTGTCCACGCGCCCGGCCTCGATCAGGTCGAAGAGGAGGTCCCCGTCCGGCGCGTCGAGGATGAGGTTGGTCGCGCCGACGGCGAGGTAGGGCAGCAGGAAGACATGTGTCTGCGCCGAGTGGTACAGCGGCAGCGCGTGCGCGGGCCGGTCACCGGCGCTCAGGTCGAGCGCCGTGATCGCGCTCAAGTACTCGTGCACCAGGGCCCGGTGGCTCATCATGGCGCCCTTGGGCAGCGCGGTCGTGCCCGAGGTGTAGAGCAACTGCGCCAGGTCCTCGGTGCGCGGCTCGGGCCCGTCGTACGGCGTGGCCGACGCCAGCCGGGCCAGCAGCGCGTCGTCCGCGTCCCGCAGCGGCAACGTCCGTACGCCGTCCGGGAGTCGGCCGGTGAGAGCGGGGTCGGCGAGGACGAGCGCGCTGCCGGACTGGCCGACGATGTAGGCGAGGTCGTCGCCGGTCAGGTTCTGGTTGACCGGCACGTGCACGAGTCCCGCGCGGGCGCAGGCGAGGAAGCCGATGAGGTAGGCGTCGGAGTTGTGGCCGTAGGCGCCGACCCGGTCGCCCGGTTCGAGCCCCTCCCCGAGCAGCACGCTCGCCGCCCGGGAGACGGCGTCGTCCAGTTCCCCGTACGTCCACGTGCGGTCGCGGTACTCGACCGCCACCCGCGCGGGGGTACGCCGGGCGCTGCGTCGCAGCACCCCGTCCACGGTGCTGCCTTGTCCGGGCGTCATGACACATGATCCTCGGGCCGCCGCCGGGGCAGGTCAAGCCGGACGGCCGGCACCGGACCGCTCACATCTGCCGGGTGCGACCCTCCCAGTAGGGGTCCCGCAGCCGTCGTTTGTAGAGTTTGCCGTTGGGGTCGCGGGGCATCTCGGTGATGAAGTCGACGCTCTTGGGCCGCTTGTAGCCGGCGAGCTGTCCGGCGCAGTGGTCCAGGAGGGCCGTGGCGAGGGCGGCGCCGGGTTCGTGGCCGGGCGCCGGTTCGACGACGGCCTTGACCTCCTCGCCCCAGTCGTCGTGCGGGATGCCGAAGGCGGCGGCGTCGGCGACGGCGGGGTGGGCGAGCAGGACCGACTCGATCTCGGCGGGGTAGATGTTGACGCCGCCCGAGATGATCATGTCGATCTTGCGGTCGCGGAGGAAGAGGTAGCCGTCCTCGTCGAGGTAACCCAGGTCGCCGACGGTGAAGAAGTCGCCGATGCGGTTCTTCGCCGTCTTGGCCTCGTCCCTGTGGTAGGAGAAGCCGCCGGTGTTCATCTTCAGGTAGACGGTGCCCAGTTCACCGGGCGGCAGCCGGTTGCCGTCGTCGTCGAAGACCGCGAGTTCGCTGATGGGCCACGCCTTGCCGACCGTGCCGGGCCTCTTCAGCCAGTCCTCGGCGGTCGCGAAGGCTCCGCCGCCCTCGCTCGCCGCGTAGTACTCCTCGACGCACGTGCCCCACCAGTCGATCATCGCCCGTTTCACGTGGTCGGGGCAGGGGGCGGCGCCGTGGATGGCGTGCCGCATGGACGAGACGTCGTAGCGCTCCCGTGTCCGCGCGGGGAGGGCGAGGAGGCGGTGGAACTGGGTGGGGACCATGTGGGTGTGGGTGCACCGGTGGGTGTCGATCGCGCGGAGCATCTCCTCGGGGCTCCACTTGTCCATCAGGACCAGTGGGTGCCCGATGTGCAGGCTCGCGCCCGCGAACTGGAGGACGGCCGTGTGGTAGAGCGGCGAGCAGACGAGGTGCACGTTGCCGTCGAACGGCCTGATGCCGAAGATGCCGAGGAAGCCGCCGAGATACGCCTCCTCGGGCGGCTTGCCGGACAGTGGGCGGCGGATGCCGCGCGGGCGGCCGGTGGTGCCCGAGGTGTAGTTCATGACCCAGCCGAGCGTGCGGTCCTCGGGCACCGACTCCGGCTGACCGTCGAGGAGTTCGGCGTACGGCCGGAACCCCTCGACCGGGCCGGCCGCGTACCGGTGGGTGACCGGCAGTCCCGCCGCGTCGGCGGCGTGCCGGGCCGGGCCCGCGAACCGTTCGTGCGCGATGAGCACCTTGGCCCCGGAGTCGGCGACGATCCAGGCGATCTCGGGTCCGACGAAGTGGTGGTTGACCGGGACGAGGTAGAACCCGGCCTGGGAGGCGGCCAGATAGGCCGTGAGGAACTCGACGCCGTTGGGCAGGACGACCGCGAAGGCGTCGCCGCGCGCGAGTCCGGCGGCGCGCAGTCCGTGGACGAGCCGGTTGGCCGCGGCGTGCAGCCGGCCGGCGGTCCACTCCTCGCCGTCGGGGGCGACGAGGACCGTACGCTCCGGGTCCGCGGTGGCCTGGGCCCAGAATCCGATGGGGGGTGTGGTCACGACTGACCGCTCCTTCCGGCGATGCGGTTGACGCGGTCGACGGCCTGCTCGAAGCCGCGGGTGAGGTCGTCGAAGACGGCCTGGACACTGCGTTCGCTGTTCATCCGGCCGACGATCTGGCCGACGGGGGTGCCGAGCAGGGGTTCGACCTCGTACTTCTGGATGCGGGACAGGGCCTCGGCGACCAGCAGGCCCTGGAGGGGCATGGGGAGGGTGCCGGGGCCGTCCGGGTCGTCCCAGGCGTCGGTCCACTCGGTGCGCAGCTGGCGGGCGGGTTTGCCGGTCAGGGCGCGGGAGCGGACGGTGTCGCCGGACCCGGCGGCGAGCAGTTTGCGGGTCACGGCGGTCGAGTGCAGGTCGGCCTCCGTGGTGGTCAGCCACAGCGAGCCCAGCCACACCCCCTGGGCGCCGAGACTGAACGCGGCGGCCACCTGCTGCCCGCTGCCGATGCCGCCGGCGGCCAGCACGGGCAGCGGGCCGACGGCGTCGACGACCTCGGGCGTCAGCACCATGGAGGCGATCTCTCCGGTGTGCCCGCCCCCCTCGTA
This sequence comes from Streptomyces sp. NPDC005423, assembly GCF_040606415.1. Taxonomy (NCBI): domain Bacteria; kingdom Bacillati; phylum Actinomycetota; class Actinomycetes; order Kitasatosporales; family Streptomycetaceae; genus Streptomyces; species Streptomyces sp. NPDC005423. The sequence continues at coordinate 13,512 of NZ_JBEXET010000070.1, forward strand.
CCCCTGCGCGACGACGATGTCGATACCGCCCTCGGCGTGCTTGCGGGCGTGCCGGGCGCTGCCCGCGAGCGCGGCGACCAGGACGCCCCGGTCGTGGGCGCGGGCGACGACGTCGGGCGGCGGGGAGCCGAGGGCGTTGGCGAGCAGGCTGATCGGGTACTCGAAGGCGACGTCGAGCTGGGTGCGGGCGACCTGTTCCATCCACCCGGTGATGCGCCAGCCGGACACCTCGCCGTCGTCGAGTTCCGGCACGCCGTACTTGGCGAGGGTGTCGGTGACGAACCGCCGGTGCCCTTCCGGGATCATCGCCTCGACCTCGGCCTCGGTGACGCCCTCCACCTTCTTCGCGGGCATCACGACGTCCAGGCCGTACGGCCTTCCGTCGACGTGCGCCGCCAGCCAGTCGAGGTCGCGCTTGAGTTCGCCGGGATCGGTGTAGCGGACCGCGCCGAGCACTCCGAAGCCGCCGGCCCGGCTGATGGCCGCGGCGACGGCGGGGAACGGTGTGAAGCCGAATATGGCGTGCTCGACTCCGAGTCTCTTGCTCAACTCCGTCTGCATGGGCGCAGAATGCCGCACTTCTCCGGACGACGGAAGACTTTTTCTGATGGTCCGTCAGATTTCTGGCGGGGCCCGGCGGGCGGGGAGCGAGGTCCGGCCGGGCCCCGCCCTGTCACTCCGTCCCGTCACTCCGCCCCTTCACCCCGCGGCCGTCATCCGGCGCGCTCCTCCAGCACCGCCATCGCCGCGTTGTGTCCCGGCACCCCGCTCACCCCGCCGCCGCGCACCGCGCCCGCCCCGCACAGCAGCACGTTCGCGTGCCGGGTCTCCACGCCCCAGCGGCCGGCGCCCTCTTGGGCGTACGGCCAGGAAAGGTCGCGGTGGAAGATGTGGCCGCCGGGCAGCCCGAGGTCACGGTCCAGGTCGAGCGGTGTCCTGGCCTCGATGCACGGCCGGCCGTCCGCGTCGGCCGCCAGACAGTCCGCGAGCGGTTCGGCGAGGTGGGCGTCGAGCTGGGCGAGGGTCGACTTCAGGAGTTCCTCGCGTACGGCGTCGTTGTCGCGCTCGAAGAGCCGGGCGGGGGTGTGCAGACCGAAGAGGGTGAGGGTCTGGTAGCCGTCCTCGACGAGGTCGCGGCCGAGGATGGTGGGGTCGGTGAGGGTGTGGCAGTAGATCTCGGAGGGTGGCGTGTCGGGCAGTCCTCCGGCGGCGGCCTGGGCGTGCGCGGCGGCCAGTTGGCCGTACCCCTCGGCGATGTGGAAGGTCCCGGCGAACGCCTCGCGCGGGTCGACGGAGGAGTCGCGGAGCCGGGGCAGCCGTTTCAGGAGCATGTTCACCTTGAGCTGGGCGCCCTCGGCGGGCGCCGGAGGTGTGTCGCCGGTCAGTGCCGCCAGTTCCCTGGGCGCCGCGTTGACGAGGACGTGCCGGGCGTCGACCGTGCCCTCGCCGTCCGCCGTCCGGTAGGTGACCTGCGCGGAGCGGCCGTCGGTGTCGATCCGTACCGCCTCGTGGCCGGTCGCGAGGACGGCGCCCGCCGCGCGTGCGGCACCGGCCAGTGCGCCGGTGAGGGCGCCCATGCCGCCGACCGGGACGTCCCAGGCCCCGGTGCCGCCGCCGATCACGTGGTAGAGGAAGCAGCGGTTCTGGGCGAGCGCCGGGTCGTGGGCGTCGGCGAAGGTGCCGATGAGGGCGTCGGTGAGGACGACCCCGCGCACCAGGTCGTCGGCGAAGGTCTCCTCGATCGCCACGCCGATCGGTTCCTCGAAGAGGGTCCGCCAGGCGTCCTCGTCGTCGACGCGCCGGCGCAGTTCCTCGCGGGTGGGCAGCGGTTCGGTGAGCGTGGGGAAGACCCGCCCGGCGACGTGGCCGGTCATGCCGTAGAAGCGCTGCCAGGACTCGTACTCGCGGGTGCCGCCGGTCAGGCGGGCGAAGGCCTCGCGGGTGCGGCGCTCGCCGCCGCCGACGAGGAGGCCGGTGGGGCGCCCGTCGCGTTCCACGGGGGTGTACGACGAGACGGTGCGCCCGCGGACCCGGAAGTCGAGGTTCAGGTCCCGCACGATCTTCTTGGGCAGCAGGCTGACCAGGTAGGAGTACCGGGACAGCCGGGCGTCGACCCCGGCGAACGGGCGGGTCGAGACGGCGGCGCCGCCGGTGGCGGCCAGCCGTTCCAGTACCAGCACGGTCCGCCCGGCCCGCGCCAGGTAGGCGGCGGCGACCAGGCCGTTGTGGCCTCCTCCCACGATGACGGCGTCGTATGTCCGGTGTCCCTCGGGTGCGGCCATGGTTCTTGGTAACACGGGGTGATCCAGGTCGGCCAGAGGTGGGCGCGATGGGGGTCACTCTCCGTCGGGCGCCCGCCGCTGTCTGAGGACGGCCACCCGGCGGTACAGCTCGACGGCCTCCGCGCTCCGGCCGAGCTGCTCCAGGCAGTGCGCCTCGTCGGTGCGGCCGGCGAGGGTGTCGGGGTGCTCGGGGCCGAGAACCCGTTCGCGGGCTTCGGCGACCCGGCGGTACTCGGCGAGGGCGTCGGCCCAGCGGCCGAGCCAGCCAAGACCCACCGCCACCTCGCGCCGGCTGACCAGCGTGTCCGGGTGGTCGGCGCCGAGGACCCGCTCGCGGAGCGCGCACACGTCACGGGACTCGGCGAGGGCCTCCTCCCAGCGGGCCAGGCGGCCCAGGTTGACGCCGAGGCCGTGCCGGGCGCGGAGCGTCTCGGGGTGGGCGGGACCGTCGACCCGGACACGGTCGGCGATCAGTTCGCGGTACAGCGTGAGCGCGTCGGCGCTGCGGCCGAGCCGGCCCAGGCTGACGCCGATCTCGTAGCGGGCGGCGAGGGTGTCCGGGTGGTCGGGGCCGAGCGCACGGGCGCGCGCCCCGGCGACCTCCTCATACGTCTGCAGCGCTTCGGTCCAGCGGCCCGACCGGCCGAGCGCGTAGGCGACTTCGTCACGCGAGACCAGGGTGTCGGGGTGCTCGGCGCCGAGTACCCGGGCGCGGGCCGCGGCGACGTCGCACGCCATGCGGTACGAGTCCTCCGGGCGGCCGAGCCGGCTGAGGTTGAAGGCGAGGTTGTGCCGGCACCGCAGGGTGTCGGGATGGTCGGCGCCCAGGGTGCGCTCGCGGGCGGCGAGGACCGCCGTGTACTCCTGGTGCGCCTCGAAGTGGCGCCCCAACCGGCCCAGTACGAAAGCCATTTCCTGGCGGGCGGCGAGGGTGTCGGGGTGGTCGGCGCCGAGTACGTGGTCGCGGATCCGCGCGACTCGGGTGTACTCGCTCAGGGCGTCGGCGGCGCGGCCGGTACGGCTGAGTGCGAAGCCGATCTCGTACCGGCTGGCGACGGTGTCGGGGTGGTCGGGGCCGAGGAGGCGCTCGCGGGCGGCGGCGACCGCGCGGTGCACCTCGGCCGCCTCGTCCCAGCGGCCGAGCCGCCCGAGGCCGAGGCCCGCGTCGTGCTGTCGGGTCAGGGCGGCGACCGCCTCCGCCGACGCGTCGGGCGGGCCGGCCGGGCCGGGCCCTGCGGGGCGGCCGGGGGCGGGGCGCGCGATCCACTCGCCGGTGAGGCCGGCGGCGGCGTCGGCGGGCGTGGCCCGGGGTCCGGCGCCGGTCGCCTTGGGTCCGGTGGTCATGCCCCGTGTCCAGGACGGCAGCCGGGCACCTCGGCCGGCCGGCTCGACCGGGCCGACCGGCTCGGTCGGCCTGAGCCGGGGCTGTGGTGCCACCACGGTCGGGACGTACGTCGGTGTCGTCCGCCCGGCCCCGATCCGCCGGCCCACCTCGTACGCGTCGTACGGGCGTTCCTCCGGGCTCTTGGCCAGCAGGTCGAGGATGATGTGTTCCAGGTAGCCGGGGAGTTCGGCACGGTGGGAGCGCGGCGGGCGGGGCGGGGTGTCGCGGTGGCCGATCAGGATCGCCCAGGCGTCGTCGAAGTCGAACGGCGGTGCCCCGGTGGCGAGTTCGTACAGCACACAGCCGAGGGAGTAGAGGTCGCTGCGCTGGTCGACCTCGTCGCCGCCGATCTGCTCCGGCGACATGTAGTGCGGGGTGCCCATGGCGATGCCGGTGCCGGTGAGCCGGGCGGAGAAGCCGATGTCGTGGCCGAGGCGGGCGATGCCGAAGTCGCAGATCTTCACCGTGCCGTCGGTCAGCCGCATGATGTTGGCGGGTTTCAAGTCCCGGTGCACGATGCCCTGTTGATGGGTGTAGGCGAGGGCGCCGGCGACCTGGTCGGCGATCTCGACGACGTCGGCGACGGGCAGTGGACGCTGTTCGTTGTCGTCCAGGAGCTGGCTGAGGTTACGGCCGTCGAGGAGCTCCATGACCAGGTAGAGGACCCCGTCGGACTCGCCGAAGTCGTGTACGACGGTCACCCCGCGGTGCTGGAGGGCCGCGGCCACCCGCGCCTCACGCCGGAACCTCTCCTGGAGGACGCCGGTGAAGGCCTGGTCGCGGTGGGGGGTCATCGGCTTGAGGCACTTCACGGCGACCTGCCGGCCCAGCGACTCGTCCCGCGCCCGCCACACCTCGCCCATGCCACCGCGCCCGATCAGATCGAGCAGCCGGTAGCGCCCCTGGATCAGCTTGCTGTCCCCCATCTGCCGCGCTCGCCCCCGTCGTCGCCCACCCCGCCCTCTCCTGATCCGTCCAGTATGGCTGCCTGTCGTCCGAGTTCGTTCGGAGTGGGGGGCGAGCCGGGGCCGAGCCGTGACATGGCGCCGAGGTCGTGCCGCTGCGGACGCCGCCGGCGCGGCCGGACGCTCCCGCCGGGACACCGCGCGGCGGGAGCCTTGTGGCGCGCGGCCACCGGGCGACGGCGGGGGCGGGTGCGCGGTCGGCTCACCGGCGTACGAGGCGGTGCGCCGTACGGCTCTTGGGCGTACGACGGCCGTGCGGCGTAAGCGAGTTGGGCCCACGCGCCGCCCCAGCGGGGGGTGCGTCGGGACGAGCGGGGGGTGCGTCGGCGGGCGGCCAGGACGGCCGCCGCGGTCCTGGGGCGCCTTGTCAGTACCTGTACCGTCGTGCCCGCATCGCACGGCGTGCTGTCGGCGGGGGCACTGTCGGTACCTGTGGTCCCAGATCCTTCTCCGGCTCCCCGCACCGCGTTCCGCTGGTCGGAGCGGGCGCGGGTGACAGCGGCTGCCGGGAAGCGCGGCGCGCCGCGCACGATGGCTCTGGAGGCGCCGACCCGTCGCCGTTCGCCATCCCCTGTCCGTCACTCGACCGACCCACAAGGAGTCGTCCCATGCCGAAGCAGTCCGCTCCCCAGGAGCTGGCGGCCATCGCGCCCAAGCTCGTCGAGCTCACCGACACCGTCCTTTTCGGCGACGTCTGGGAGCGCCCCGGCCTCTCCCCGCGCGATCGCAGCCTGGTGACCGTCAGCGTGCTCGCCGCCCTCTACCGCGTCGAGCAGATCGGGTACCGCCTCGGGGTCGCCCTCGACAACGGGCTGACCGTCGAGGAGCTGTCCGAGGCCATCACCCATCTGGCCTTCTACGCGGGCTGGCCCAACGCCGTGACCGCCATCAACCAGCTGAAGAGGATCGCCGACGAGCGCGGCGCCTGAGCCCTGTCAACTGCGCGCCAGGGAAACCCTGTTGCCCGCGTGACCGGCGTCGGCCGGCGGGCGGGTCACCGGAACCCGGCCGCCGCCGCGGAAGCCGCCTCCCGTCCCGTAGTGGTGGAGGAGTGCGGCCCGGTCGCGCTCGGTGGAGCCCAACTCCGCACGTGGAGAGGGGATGTGCTCCCGCCCGGTGGCCGGGAGGCCGGGGACCGGCGCTGCGCTCAGGGAGCGGGGCGGGCCGCCGTCCCTTCCGTGTCGAAGGCCACGAAGCGCAACTCCGAGGTGTACCGGCGCCCTTCGTCGTCGGTCAGCCACGTCTGTTCCGGCGTGGGCAGCATCTCGGTGATGGTGAGCGTGCCGTCCGGTTCCCTGCGGGCGAGGCGGCGCAGCGCCTTGGCGAGGATCGTGACGTAGACGGGGCTGTCGAAGTCGACGTAGAAGGGCCGTGTCTCGGTCGGGAGGACGACGAACACGTGGCGCGGCAGGCCGAGTCGGGTGCGCCAGTGGCGGGCGCGGACGAAGCGGCGGGCCTCGTCCTTGTCGTCGGCGAACTCCGCGTCCGTCGCGGACAGCCGCCAGGTCTCCCGGGCGACCACCAGGCGGTCGAGGGTGACCCGGGGGGTGTGCTCCGCCTCCGGCAGGACCTGGAAGAGGTCCATCGCCAGGGTGGTCAGGACGTGGGAGAAGACGTCCACGGCCGGGAAGGCAGACCCGTCCGGGAGCCGCACCACCAGGTCCCCCTCGCGCTCCTCGACGGTGGCGTCGGCGCTGCGGACGGCCCGGGGACGGGCGGGGTCCGCGGTGAAGTCGGCCAGGGCGACCTGGTGGTCCTGGGGCCGTACGAGCGTCTGCCGGACCCGGACGGACAGGCGCGAGCGGTGCTCCTTGGGGATCAGCGGCAGGAGGCGCGGGCCGGGGTGGTCGCGGTCGGTGAGGCGGAGCAGTTCCTCGACGTCCGGGTGCTGGTGGGTGAAGAGGGAGGCGCCCAACGTGTTGGCGGCGAGGTGCAGTTCGCCGAGGACGAGGGTGAAGTCGCCGCGGGCGACCGCCTCCGCGCCGTCGGCGGCGATCATCACGTCGGGACTCAGATAGCGGGCCGCCGTCCAGCCGCCGCCGGTGCCGGGGAACGCTTCCGCCACGGCCGCCTCGATGTCCGCCGACCGGACGACCACGCGGCGGGCGCCCTCGGGGACGGCCAGCAGGTGCTGCCAGCGTGCGGCGAACTCTCCTTGGAGTTCGGTGGCGGTGGCGCGGGCGGCGCCGTGCAGCACCGGGAGGCACGCGAACCAGAAGGACGCGAGGTCGACCTCGCCCTCGGCGGCGAGACGGTCGTACACACGGCGGGTCTCGGCCGTCACCGAGGCGGCCAGCCGCGAGGTGAGCCAGCCGGCACCGTCCATCAGCAGCCGCAGCGGGCGCAGCGCGTCGAGCACGGCGGGGCCGACGCGGGCGGTGGCGGACCGGCGGGTGTCGGAGTACACCAGCGCCCGGCACGGTGCCGTCGACGCGGACTTCTCCCGTACGGCGGCCGTGTCGGTCAGCTCGGTGAAGTCCCGCTCCAGCTCCCCCATCGCCTCGACGAGGGCGTCCACGTCACGGGCGGCGGCCACCTTCGCGCGGCCCCGCTCCAGCCGGTCCAGTGCGGCGAGCCCCCGCCGGCGCGGCTCCGGCGCGCCGACCGAGTCGAGCCAGGCGCGCAGGGCCCGGTCGGGGTGGGTGCCCGCGGGGACCTCCAGCCGCCACACGACCCAGCGGCGGGCGACCAGATCGGCCAGGACGGCGGGCACGTCGGTGTCCGGGAGTTCGGCGGCGATCCGCCGGGCCGGCCGGACCCCGTCGCAGCGGGCGAGGACGGCGGCCACGTCGGCGGAGACGGTCACCGGGCGGCGGCCGGGCACCCGGACCCGGTCCGCGTCCAGCGCGACGAACGGCACCCGCCGGGGTGCGATCCACTCCCGCAGACCGGGGTCGGCGTCCAGGGTCTTCGCCAGCGCGTCGATGCCCCAACTCGCCCAGTACACAGTGGAGTCGGCGATCAGCCCGGAACCGGCGTCGATGGCGGCGCCAGGTGTGGAGGCGTCCCAGCGTCCCCAGCCGACCGGGCCGAAGAAGCCGATCGTGTCGTTCTTCACGCAGAACCGCTGCCAGTAGTGCGCGACCAGTTCCTCGCGCTGCCGCGGCATGCTGCTACGGCTGTCCGCGGTCGGCGTCCAGCGCAGGAACGGGGCGATGCCGGAGGTGAGGACGGGCCGGTTCTGCCAGGCCACCGCCTCCCGGAAGGACGGCGTGCGGGCGATGTCCTGGAGGGTGTGCGCGGTCTCCACGGCGGCGTCCGCGAAGAGCCGCGCGAAGTCCGCCCAGCGGGCGCCGTCGAGAGCGTCGTCGGCGGCGAACTTGTCGGCTGCCTCGGCGAGTCCGGCCGGGGCCAGGCGCAGCACCCCGTCGGCGGGGAAACCCGGTCCGCGCAGGGCGAACTGCTCCCACAGCCGCCAGCGGCCGAGGGACGGCACGAAGTCTTCGGTCATGGCACGGCTCTCCTTGGCGAGCGCGGGTGGACGGGTCCTTGCCGGTGCTGGGCGGTGGCTTGGTCAGGCGGCGCCGTAGTCGGCGTCGACGACCTCGGCCAGGTCGAGCGGCGTCGGGTAGGCGAAGACCAGGGAGACGGGGACGTCCGCGCCGAGCGCCTCCTGGAGGCGGCCGGTGATCTGGAAGGCGGTGAGCGAGTCGCCGCCCGCCTCGTAGAAGTCGGTGTCCGCGGTGAGGTCGGGCAGGCCGAGCACGTCCCGGAAGATCCCGACGAGCAGGTCGACCGTGCTGGTGGCGGTGGAAGTGGCGGGCGCGGTGGCGGTGTTGGTGGTCATGACGTGTACTCCTTCACGGTGGGGCCGGTGTGTGTACCGGAGTGGTGTGGGGTTGGGGTGTGCAGGCGGGCGGGGGTGTTGCCGCCCGAGACGATGGCCACGGCCCGTTCGCGCCGGCCGGCGCGCAGCGCTCCGGCGAGCGCGACGGCGCCGCTGGGTTCGGCGTGCACTCCGTGGCGGTCCAGCAGGGCGGCGGCGGCGAGGATCTCGGCTTCGCCGACGGCGATCATGTCGTCGACGCGGTCCCGGATGATCGGATAGGGGACGTGTCCGGGCCGCTGGCCGCGCAGCCCGTCCGCGACGGTGGTGCTGGGCGGCAGCCGGACCGGGTGGCCGACGGCCAGCGAGCGGGCGTAGCGCGGGGTGAGGGCGGGTTCGACGCCGACCACCCGGACGGGCAGGCCGGTGGCGGCGAGGCACACGCCGGCGAGGAGTCCGCCGCCGCCGGTGGGGACGTAGACCGTCTCGGTGCCGGGGGCGTCGGTGAGCAGTTCGGTGCCGACCGTGCCCTGCCCGGCGACGACCAGGGGGTGGTCGGAGGAGGGGACGAGCAGGGCACCGGTCTCGTCCGCGAGTGCGCGGGCGCGCTCGTCCCGTTCGGCCACTCCGCCGGCCACCCGGACGATGTCGGCGCCGAGCGCGCGGACGGCGGCGGCCTTCGCGGGTGCCGCGCCCGCCGCGAGGACGACGGTCAGCCGGATCCCGAGGGAGCGGGCGAGCCTGGCGAGCGCGATGCCGTGGTTCCCGGAGGAGCCGGTGACGACCCGGTCGGCGCCCAGGGCGAGGACGGCGTTGGCGGCGCCGCGCGTCTTGAAAGAGCCGCCGAGCTGGAGGTGTTCGGCCTTCAGCAGCAGACCCGAGCCGTGCGCCGCCGGCACCGGGCCGCGCAGCAGGGGCGTACGGACGACGTGCGGGGCGATACGGGCGGCGGCGGCTTCGAGGTCCGCGACCCCGAGGGCTCCGGGGCCGGCAACGGCGGGACCGGGGCGCCGGCGGGTGCCGCAGGAACGCGGGGCACCGGTGGCCCGGCGCAGGCCGGTGGCGGTCATCGGGTGCTCCCGGCGGCCAGTCGGCGACGGTCCGCCTTGCCCCCGCGGGTGGTGGGCAGCGCGTCGAGACGCTGGAACCGGCGCGGCATCAGGTGGGGTGGCAGCGACCGGGCGAGGTGGCCGCGCAGGGCGGCGTCCGTGGTCCCGGAGAGTGCGCCGGTGACGTGGGCGAGCAGGTACACGCGGCCCCGGTCGTCGGTGTGGGGGGTCACCACGGCGCCGGTGATGCCCGGGTGGGCGAGCAGGGCGCCCTCGACCTCGGCCGGGTCGACGCGGTAGCCGCGGATCTTGACCTGCCGGTCGGTGCGGCCCGCGTAGTGCAGTCCCTCGGACCCCCACCAGCCGAGGTCGCCGGTGCGGTAGAGGCGGGTACCGGGCGGGCCGAAGGGGTCGGGGACGAAGGACTCGGCCGTGCGGGCCGCGCGCCCGCCGTAGCCGCGGGCCAGTCCTTCTCCCCCGATGTACACCTCGCCCACCGCGCCGTCGGCGACCGGCTCCAGATCCGCGTCCAGCACGCGTACGACGGTCCCGGCCCGGGGGACGCCCACGAGGTCGGCGGACGGGTCGGGCTCGGCCGGCACGCTGTGGCGGGTGGTGGTCATCGTGCACTCGGTCGGGCCGTACTGGTTGACGAGCCGGCCGGGGACGAGCGCCCGGCCGCCGGCGGCGAGGAACGGCCGCAGCGACTCGCCGCTGGTGGCGGCCAGGGTGACACCGGCCAGCGGATCGGCGAGTCCCGACGCTCCGGCCAGGTGGGTCAGGAAGGAGGGGGTGACGCTGAGCAGTGCCGTCACCCGGTGCTCGCGGACGGTCCGGGCGAACTCCTCGGGGCGCAGCAGCCGGGCCCGGTCGACGATCACCAGCCGGGCTCCGGCCAGCAGCGGGGCGAGGGTGTCGCGGATCGAGGCGTCGTAGCCGAGGGGCGCGGTCTGAAGGGCCACCGTGTCGGGGCCGAGGCCGAAGGCGTGGACGGTGTCGCGCAGGTAGGTGTCGAGGGAGTGGTGTTCGATCAGGACGGCGCTGGGTTCGCCGGTGCTGCCGGACGTGTGGCTGACGTAGGCGAGAGCGTGCGGGTCGGCCGGGGGCGGCGGCGGGGGTGGGGCGTCCGTGGTGGCGGGCCGGTCCAGCAGGACGGTGGGCAGGCCGTCACCGAGGAGGGAGGCGTGCGCGGTCGTGGTCAGCAGCAGGCGGGCGCCCGCACTGCGGACGAAGGCCGCCAGCCGGTCCCGGGGCTGCCCCACGTCCAGGGTGAGGAAGGCGGCGCCGCAGCGCAGGACCGCCGCCATGGCCGCGACCGCTTCGGTGCCGTGCTCGACGGCGATGGCGCACACCGTCTCTGGACGGGCACCGCCGGCCCGTAGCAGTCGGGTGAACTCATCCACACGAGCGGCGAGTTGGGCGTACGTCACCTCTCCGGTGGGTGTGGTCAGCGCGATCCGCTCCGGGTGCCGGGCGGCGTGCGCGGCGATGTCGTCGGCGACCGTGCGCATCAGGACTCCCTCACGCCGGCGACGGTCTGGTCGACGGCCACGAAGCGAAGTTCGGAGGTGTAGCGGCGGCCCTCGTCGTCGGTGAGCCAGGCCTGTTCGGGGGTGGGCAGCATCTCGCTGACCTTCAGCCGGGCCTCGGGGTCCTTGCGGGCGAGCCTGCGGGCCGCCTTGGCGAGGATCGTCACGTAGACGGGGCTGTCGAAGTCGACGTAGAAGGGGCGGGGTTCGGTCGGGGAGACGATGAACACGAAGCGGGGCAGTTCGTGCCGCCGCTGCCAGTGCCGGGCCCGGACGAAGCGGGCGGCCTCCGCCTTCTCGTCGGCGAAGTCCATGTCCACGACGGGCAGTTGCCAGGTCTCGCGGGCCACGATCATGCGGTCGATGGTGATGCGCGGGGTGTGTTCGCCGTCCGGACGGAGGGTGAAGCGGTCCATGACGCGCTGGGTGAGGGTGTTGGCGTAGACGTCGAGCAGGTCGTGGGCGCTGCCGTCGGGCAGTACGGCGGTCAGCCGGCCGTCCCGCTCCTCCACCGGGACGTCGGCGCTGAGCACCGTGCGGGGGCGGTGCGGGTCGCCGGTCTGGTCGACCAGGGTCACGTAGTGGTCCTCGGGCCGGTCCAGCGAGGGCCGGCTGCGGGTGGACCACTTGAGGGGCAGTTCCTTCGGCAGGGTGGGGAGCAGGCGCGGGCCGGGGAAGTCGCGGCTGGTCTCGGCGAGCAGCTCGTCCCGGTCGGGGTGCTGGTGCACGAAGAGGGAGGCGCCCATCGTGTTGAGCGCGCAGTGCATCTCGCCGAGGACGAGTTCGACGTCGCCGCGGGCCAGGGCGGCGTCGTCCTCGGCGATGACGAGGAGGTCGGGGCTGACGTACCGCGCGAGGGACCAGCCGTCGCCCGGCTCGTCGAACTCCCGCCGTACCCGCTCGGCCAGTTCCTCCGTGGTCAGCCGTACGCGGCTCACGCCCGGCGGGAGTTGGAGGATCCGGGCCCACTTGGCGCGGAGCTCGGCCTGGGCGGTGTCGATCAGTTCGCCTGCGTCGGGGTGCGGGGAGGGCAGGGTGTGCAGCCAGAGGGTGCCGAGGTCCACCGGTTCGCCCGCTGCCCGCAGGCGGTCGTACACCGTGTGCAGACGGGCGCGGACGGCGTCGGCGAAGCGGTTCGTCATCCAGCGGGCGGCCGTCAGACACAGTTGCAGGGGTTCGAGGTGGGCCAGTAGTCCGGTGCCGGCCGTGGCGGTGGCGGACCGGCGGGCGTCGGAGTACACCAGGCCGCGGCAGGGAGCGGTGCGTGCGCCCTTGGCGCGCTGTGCCTCGCTGTCGGTGAGCGCGGCGAAGTCGGCCTCCAGGGCGCCGATCGCGGCGGTCAGCGCGTCGGCGTCGAAGCGGGCGGCGCGCACGGCGTCCCGGCCGCGTTCCAGTACGGCCAGTTCGGCGAGCGCCCGCTCGCGCGCGGTCTCGTCGGGCACCCGCTCCAGGATGTCGCGCAGGGCACGGTCGGGGTGGGTGGCCGCGGGCACCTCCAGCCGCCAGTGCACCCAGCGCCGGGTGATCAACTCGCCGATGACGCCGACCACTTCGCCGGTCTCCAGGCCCAGTTCGGCGGCGATGGCGTGCGGCGTCCGGATGCCGTCGCACCGCTCCAGCACGGCACGTTCGCGCGCGCCGACCGGCTGTGCGGGGCGTCCCGGTACCCGGACCGCGCCGTCCGCGCAGTGCACGAAGGAGACCCGGCGCGGCGGGATCCAGCGCATCAGCTCACGGTCCTCGCCGAGCACCTTCGCCAGGGCGTCGATCGCCCAGCCGGAGAAGTACACCTCCTGTGCGGCGAGGAAGCCGTCCCCGTCGTCCACGGCGACAGCGGCCGGCGCGGACAGGTCCCAGCGGCCCCAACCGACCGGGCCGAAGAAGCCGATCGTGTCGTTCTTCACGCAGAACCGCTGCCAGTAGTGCGCGACCAGCTCCTCCCGCTGACGCGGCATGCTGCTACGGCTGTCCGCGCTCGGCGTCCAGCGCAGGAACGGGGCGATGCCGGTGCGCAGGACGGCGGGGTTCTGCCAGGCGAGGGCCGCCTGGAAGCGGGGCTGGGCGGCCACCTCCTGGAGGTGCAGGGCGGTGCGTACGGCGGCCGCGGAGAGCTCCTCGGTGAAGGCCTGCCACTCCGGCCCGGACAGGTCAGTGCCGGGGCCGAACTTGTCCGCGGCCTCGGCCAGTCCGGGCGGGGCGAGGCGCAGCACACCGTCGGCGGGGAAGCCGGGGCCGCGCAGCGCGAACTGGTCCCACAGCCGCCAGCCTCCGCCCGGCAGCAGGACTGGTGCGTGTTCGTCCGACATCGCGTGCTCCTTCCGGAAGGGGATGCGCGGGGATTCCGCTGCCCGGCCGGGACGGGTACCGCCGGCCGGGATGCCGGGCGCCCCGGCCGGACAGCACCGTCCCGCGTCCGGGCCGTGCCTCACCAGAGAAGATCCGGCAGCAACACGCGCCGAGGGCATGGCGCGTTCGTCCCTGACCCCGGCGGACGGCTCCGGGCATGCTGGCAGCGTCGGCCGCCGACCTGTGGCCGGCTCCATCACCTGCGGGAGGTTCACCGTGACGCAACCCAACTCAGCGACCGGCGTGGGCGGCCACGAGGCCCGCCCGGACACCGGCGAGGTGTACCTCGTGGTGCGCAACGACGAGGAGCAGTACTCGATCTGGCGGGCGGACCGCGAGGTGCCCGCCGGCTGGTACCCGGAAGGCCGGCGCGGCAGCCGGCAGGAGTGCCTGGACCACATCGGCGTGATCTGGACGGACATGCGCCCGCTCAGTCTGCGTCGCCGACTGGCCGGGGCAGATGTCTGAGGGCCGCCCGGGCCGGCTCCTGTCGCTGCCTGCCCACGCTCCCCCGGTGGCAGCGCCGAGCGAGCTGCCCGAGCCGCCCGAGTCGCTGTGCCCGGCCGTACTGGACCTGTCCGCCCTGCACGACCGGACGTACGCGCCGACCCGGCGCGCGCTGCGGGGACCGCTGGAGCTGTACCTGGCCCAGGTCGGCGCACAGGACCAACGGGCGCTGCGGCGCGCGCAGGAGTTGCTCGACGCGGAGGAACGGGCCCGGGCCCGCGCGTTCCGGCGCGACCGGGACCGCGACGCCTATGTGGTCGCGCACGCCGCGCTGCGCAGCGTGCTGAGCGTCCTGCTCGGCATCCGGGCCGAGGCGCTGCCACTGGTACGCGAACCGTGCGCGGGCTGCGGCGGTCCGCACGGCCGGCCGGCGCTGCGCACGACCGGGGTGCACTTCTCCCTGTCGCACAGCGGGGGCCTGGTGATGGTGGCGCTCGCCCCGGCACCGGTGGGTGTCGACGTGGAGGGGCTGGCCACCGCGCAGGCGGTGCTCGGCGCGCAGTCGGCGCTGCACGTCGCGGAGGCGGAGGAACTGGCACGGCTGCCCGCGCACGAGCGTCCGGCGGCGTTCACCCGGGCCTGGGTGCGCAAGGAGGCCTATCTCAAGGGGCTGGGCACCGGGCTGGTACGGAATCCGGCGCTCGACTACGTGGGCACCGGGCCGCTGCCGGCCGCTCCGTCCCCGGAGTGGACGGTGCGTCGAGACCAGCCAGGCCGTCCTCGCCACCGACGGCACCGCCACCGTCGCCCGGATGATCCAGGCCGCCGGGGGCCGCGCCACCGGCCTGCACTAC
>NZ_JBEXET010000071.1:0-27531 GCF_040606415.1 Streptomyces sp. NPDC005423
CGCCTCGCAACTGCGCACCGGCAACGCGCCCCGAGCAATGGCCACCTGCCGCAACCTCGCCATCGGAGCCCTGCGACTGGCTGGCTCAACCAACATCGCCGCCGACCTCCGCCACAACGCCCGCGACGCGAACCGACTGCTCACCCTCCTCGGGCTCGCGTGATCACGAAACGGACGTCACGCGACTTCGCCGAAGCCCTGGTACCCTCCCCCGCTCACTCGTTCTCATGCAACGTCCGCAGAGGGCGCGGGCGCATCGAGGCCGACGAGTGGCGCCGACAGTTGTGTGTCGCACCCCGTGGGAGAGGCGCCGTCCGGCGGGCGGGGTCCGTCGTCCCCCTTACTCGTCTCGCTTCGTGGCCTGTTGCCAGACCGAGGTGAGTGCCGCGACCGGGTCGGTGTCGGCCGGTGCTGCGGGCCACCATTCGCCATCGTCGTCCTGGAGGCAGGGGTACCAGCGGGCGTCGGGGCCCAGTCGGAGCTGGATGCCGTGGCCGGTGAGGGTGAGGCGGTTGCGCCAGGCACGGAGGGGGACAGGGGCGGTGGCCATCTCGGCGAGGGCCGCGGTCAGGGCGGTACGGGCGGCCGTCATCACCGCCGGGTCGGGGGTGTGCGGCTGTTCCGCAACGGTGAGGCCGATGGGGCCGCCGTGGCGCCAGGCGCGGGTGAGGCGGGCGAACGCGGTCGGTCTGGTGCCGGTGTTCTGGATCAGGTGGTGGAACCACTCGGGTCCGGGGCCGCTCGCGGCGATCCGTACCGCGTCCTGGTGCTGGGTCAGATGCAGGCCGGCGGTGTCGCCCACGAGGAGCCGCGCGGCGCGTGCGGCGGTGTCGGCCATGAGGCGTTCCAGGTCCGTGGTGGCCAGGCCGCTGCCGGAGGGCGGGACGACGGGCAGCGCGGCGGCGTGGGCGGCCGGAGCGGGGGGTTCGGGCAGCCGGAGGGTGTGTTCGGCCCAGCGGGCGTACGCGGCGGCTGCCGGGATGCCCGTCGGGGCCGGTGGGGTGGCGGTCTCCTGCTTTGCCGTACGGCGGGCGCGCAGCTGGGTGAGGATCTCCTCCCGGCTGCGGCCGCGTAGGGCGAAGAGCGCGAACGGGTCGGCGTCGATGGTGGCGGCGATGGCGTAGCAGAGCGCGGCGGCGTGCTTGCAGGGGTATCCCCAGTCGGGGCAGGAGCACGCGGGGTCGAGTTCGGTGGGCTGCGGCAGCAGTGGGACGCCTGCCTGGCGGGCGTCGTCAACGAGTTCGGTGGGCATCTCGCCGTCGAGGAGCGCGGCGAGATGCCCGGCACGGGCAGCGATGGTGTCGAGCAGGGTGTCCCACTGGGCGTCGGTGAGGACGGCCAGGTGGACCGAGGAGCGGTAGGGGCGCGGTCTGCTGCCCTGGACGGCGGCCTTGACCTGGCCCGGGGCGATGGTGGTCGGGCCGACCATGCCTTTGCGGGTGTAGGTGCGTCCGCGGGACAGACGCCCGGCGTCGAGGGTGGAGTCCTCCAGGGCGGTGACCCATGCCTGACCCCACCAGGTGGCAGCGAAGTCGCGCTTGCCGCGGGCGGGCGCACGGCGCGGGCCGGGGATCGAGGAGCTCATGCCTGCCTCCCCAGGGCGACGAGTTCGGCGAGGTCGGCGTCGGACAGTTCGGTCAGGGCGGCTTCACCGGAGCCGACGACGGCGTCGGCGAGCGCGCGTTTGGATGCGAGCAACTGCGCCACCTTGTCCTCCACGGTTCCCTCTGCGATGAGCTTGTGGACCTGTACGGGTCTGTCCTGGCCGATGCGGTAGGCGCGGTCGGTGGCCTGGTCCTCGACGGCCGGGTTCCACCAGCGGTCGTAGTGCACGACGTGGGTGGCACGGGTGAGGTTGAGTCCGGTGCCCGCCGCCTTCAACGACAGCAGAAACACCGGCACTTCACCGCGCTGGAAACTTTCCACCATGTCCTCGCGCCTGGCGACGGGGGTGCCGCCGTGCAGGAAGAGGGTGGGGGTGCCGCGTTCGGCGAGATGTTTCTCCAGGAGGGTCGCCATCTGCTTGTACTGGGTGAAGACCAGCACCGATTCGCCTTCGGCGGTGATGGTGTCGATCAGTTCGTCGAGCAGGTCGAGCTTTCCGGAGCGGCCGGCGAGCGGCGTGGACTGGCGTAGGTACTGGGCGGGGTGGTTGCAGATCTGCTTCAGCGCGGTGAGCAGTTTCAGCACGAGGCCGCGCCGGGCGATGCCCACGGACTCCTCGATCTTCGCCATAGTCTCGCGGACCACCGCCTCGTACAGGCTGGTCTGCTCGGCCGTCAGCGAGACGACCCGGTCGGTCTCGGTCTTGGGCGGCAGTTCGGGCGCGATGCCCGGGTCGGACTTCTTGCGGCGCAGCAGGAAGGGCCGTACGAGATGGGACAGGCGCTCGGCGGCCTGGGGGTCCTCTCCCGCCTCGATGGCGCGGGCGTGCCGGTCGCGGAAGGCGGACAGCGAGCCGAGGAGTCCGGGGGTGGTCCAGTCGAGGAGCGCCCACAGTTCGGAGAGGTTGTTCTCCACGGGGGTACCGGTCAACGCGACGCGGGCGCGGGTGGGCAGGGCGCGTAGTTCGCGGGCGGTGATGGCGTAGGGGTTCTTGACGTGCTGGGCCTCGTCGGCGGCGATCAGTGACCAGGCGGTTCCGGCGAGGACGTCACGGTCGCGCCGCAGCACGCCGTAAGTGACCAGGACGATCTCGTCACCATCCAGGTCCTTGAGGTGGCGGTCGCCGCCGTGGTAGCGGCGCACGGGGACGGTCGGCGCGAACCTGGCGGCCTCGCGTTCCCAGTTGCCGAGCAGGGAGGTGGGGCAGACGACGAGGGTGGGGCCCGCGGTGGCGGGGTCGGTCTGGCGGTGCAGATGCAGGGCGAGCAGGGTGATGGTCTTGCCCAGGCCCATGTCGTCGGCGAGGCAGCCGCCGAGGCCGAGTTCGCACATCTCGGCCAGCCAGGCGAGACCCCGTTTCTGGTAGTCGCGCAACGTGGCCTTGAGAGCGGCTGGCTGGGCGGCGGGGGTGCGGGACTCGGGATCGCGGATACGGTTGACCAGATCTCCGAGCGCACCGACCGCCTCGCAGGCGAACGTCTCCCCGTCCCTCTCCACCTCGCCGGTCAGCGCGGCGCTCAGGGCCTCCATGGGGGTGAGCGGTTCCATCCTGCGGCGCTTTGCGCGGGCCACCAGCTTCGGGTCGGCGACCACCCACTGGTCGCGCAGCCGGATCAGGGGACGGCGTGCCTCGGCGAGGGCGTTCATCTCGGCCTCGGTGAGCGGCTCGCCGCCGAGAGAGACCTGCCAGCGGAAGTCGAGGAGGGCGTCGGCGTCGAGGAGGCCGCCCGCGGTGGAGCCGGGGGCGGTGCGCTGCCCGATCTCCGCGGTCGCGGTGAGCGCCTTGACCAGTTCGCGCGGCCAGTGCACGTCGATACCGGCCGCGCGCAGCGCGTCGGTGGCGTCGCCCAGCAGGTCGAAGGCTTCGTCGTCGGTCAGCCGGAGCTGTTCGGGGGCGGCGTCCGCCAGCAGTCGCTGAAGTGGGGGCCAGGCTCGGGCGCCGCGGCGCAGCGCGAGCAGTGTCTCGGTCTCGGCACGCGGGCCGAGCAGCCGCTCCACCTCGCCGGGCTCGCTCCACAGTCGTGCGGCCTCCACGACGAGCGCCGGATCCGCCGCGGTGTGCAGTTGCAGGACGGCCCGGAACTGTCGGCGTCGGCCCTCGGGCACGTCGACACGCAGCGAGACGCCGACCTCGGCGGTCAACGCGGCAGCGGTCTCCTCGGCCCACTCGCGCAGCGTGGGCACGGTACGCGTCTCGCGCCAGGCGTACGGCAGTACTCCCATGGCGAGCGGCACGGCGGGAGTACGGGCCAGGTCGTCGGCGACCGCGTCGCAGAACCGGCGTACCAGCGCGGCCGGTTCGGCCATGCGCACGGGCGGCGGCCCCGGCTCCGGCAGGCAGTGGGCGTGGGGTGGGAAGGCGTTGGCAAAAGCGTCCAGCGTCTGTCGCTGGGTGACGGTGAAGGGGCCCGCCAGCCAGGTGTCGTAACCGGCGGGGGTGAGGGCCGGGTGGAGGCGGCCGTCGGCGAGCACCCGCAGTGCGAACCGGGTGGCCGCCTGCCAGGCGGCGGCGGACGGGTGCGGCGGCTGCGCCCCGGCCAGGGCGGACACGGCGACCGCGACGGGCAGCGCGTAGCCGTTCACCCTGCGTCGTCTGACCGAGCGGCCATGCGGCAGCACCAGTTCCACCGAGTCGGTCTCCACACCCGCCGGCGGGACACCGCCTCCGGCGACCGCCCTGGCGGGCTGCCAGAGCAGGAGCCGCCCGAGACGGGCCGGCTCTCCGGGCAGGAACACCGCTGCCCAGCCCCTGTCGAGAAGCTCCCGCGCCCAAGCGGTCGCCTCGGGGGCGGCAAGCGGTGGTGCGCTCATCGTGACCGTGCGCGGTTCTCGTACGACGATCCGTGCCACTCTTTTCCGCTCCATCGCCATCCGGGTGGTCCTCACGGCCCCCGCCATCACCGGACTTCACCACGTACTGTCACCCACCGGCAAGCTCGGGCCATGCCTTCACCGGTGGGAACAGGACTCCTGCCGCAGGCACTTCATATGTCGGGCGGAGGGGATCGCGGCGGCCCCGGACCACGTTCGTGAGCACGGGGATCACCGACAGAACGGCCGCAGGGCGCGCATACCGCAGTATGCTCGAGTCATGGCGGACACGACACGCATCACGGTGACACTGCCGACCGACCAGGTCGCCGAACTGCGGAAGCTCACCGACAACGTCTCCGGATATGTCGCCGAGGCGGTGGCACGTCAGCTACGGCACCAACTGCTCGGTGCCGACCTGCAGCGCCACCAGGAGGAACACGGGGCGTTCACCGAGGAGGAACTGGCCGAGGCCCGCTCCAGGATCTTCGGCACGGCGGACGCCGGCGGGTCGGCGAGCGCGGCGTGATCAAGCACGTCGAGACCGTCGTCCTGGACTCCGAGGGGCTCTCCGCCTGGATCGCCCAGGACCGCAAGATCCTCGCGATGTTCCAGGTGTTCCATGCCATGGGTGCCGATTTCGTCATCGGCGCCAACACCATCGTGGAAGTGACCCATGCGCGGGTGAACATGCCTCGACTGCAGTGGGCGCTCTCCCGCGTCAAGGTCGAGCCGGTGACCGAGGCGGCCGCGAAAGCATCCGCAGAACTGCTCAAGGCCGCAGGGCTGCACGGTCACAAGTACGCGATCGACGCGACCGTCGCCGAGGTGGCACTGCGCCAGCCGGGTCCGGTAACCATGCTGACGTCCGATGTCGACGACATGGCCCGATTGTGCGGCGACCGCGTCCGGCTCATCGGCATCTGAGCCGACAACTGCGCTCGCCAGCCGAAGAGAATCTTCGCAGTTCACACTGCGATAGGTGAAAAAGCCTTGACTGAGCTGATGGGCAGGCCGGCTACTGGCTGGTCTCCGATGGCGATTGATGCCCGTGGAGTCTCCATCGGCCCTCTGTAAAACCTGGTCTGGATGCCTACTGCTGCCGAGGCGGATGAGGGTCCCAGCCGACCGAGAACGACCACGTGACGTTGGGCTCTGCAGTGAAGCGCAGCGCACCGCGGTTGTGGTTGTGGGACATGTGAATTTCGTTCATCGTGGGCAGCACCTTTCCCCTTTCGCACAGCAGCGGAAAAGAGAGCCCCGTTGGCTCGACTTGTACGGTGAGCCGACCCGAACCTTGGCAGTTGATGGCGATCGCGAGGGTCTTGCCTGCCATGATTCCACCCGGAATTGGGTAGACAGCGTTACTTTTTAGTGCAGTGGCGCTGGTCAGGGGCGTGATGCCGTCTGAGCTGATCGTCGGGGCCTTGTGAACGGAAGGCGCGTGCGGGTCAGGGGATGAACTGGCCGGGGTAAGGGCAGGCGACGCGGTGGCGCCTCGGGCGGGGCGGGTGGGCAGTGTTTTGTCCTGGTGAGCGGAGGTGCAGCCCGCGGCCGCCAGTGTGGCGACAAGCATGCAACCGGTGAGGCGGACGGGCCACCCTGTGCTTGTCATCAGGCGTTCGACTCCCAGATGTACCAGCCGACGTAGTGAGGGGTGTAGCTCGTCACGGTGCTCTTCGAAGTGATCTTACAGTTCTCCGCTACCACGTAGCTCGTCCCCTGGGTCCGCACTCGGTAGACGCCATACGTGGCGTGGGTCATCTTGTGCGCCGGGGTGTCGACCGAGATCGAATTGCCCAGCTTCGCGGTCATCGAGGCGGACAAGCTCAAGTCCCACTTTGCCTCGACCTTGCCGATCATGGCCTCCATGCTGACGGAGAGGTGTCCGGTGTAGGTCACCCCCACAGTGCCGGTGACTTCGGCGGTGAAGGTCGACTTGGCCGTGTGACTGGTGTTGTTGGCGTTGGCGTTAGGAGCGCCCACACCCTTGTGGTGGTCTCCACCCTTGTAGGTAGGTGTGTAGACGCGCGACACCTCGCACCTGCGGCCGTCAGGGGAGTTACCGACTCCTGTGCTGTCGCCGCCCGGAATATCCGGCTCCGTGGTCACCTGGTCCGCAGGGACATCGACGAGGTCGGTATCAGCCGGATCCGTCTCCTGCGGCGGTTCACTGTTGATGACCACGCCGGTGTCTGTAGGCGTGTCATCTGCTGATGCGATGCCTCCCCCCGCCCCCAGGCAGGGCTTGCGCAAGTTCCCGGGATCGTCCAACTGGCGTGAGGATGCCGCGGGTTGGGGGGGATGGCAGAGCGGACACGGGATCCGTGATCATTCAGGTGTCTAAGCCAAGTGATCAAGAGGGTTCCCGTGTCCGCTGTCTCATCTTCCCCGATCCCTGCAGTATTGGCCAAGTTGGGTCCGCTCAATCCGGACGACATGTCTGACCTGCGGTTCTTTCTGGAAGCGGTGCCCGATCCTCGCGCCCGGCGGGGCCGCTGGTACTCGCTGACCTCGATCCTGCTGGTCTGCGCGGCCGCCGCGGTCTCGGGGGCCCGGACTATCGACGAACTCGCCGAGTGGGGCGCCCGCGCCGACGCAGGGTTGCTCGCCATGCTCGGCGTGCGCCGTCACCTGCTGCGCCGGCGGCATGCGCCGTCCAGGCCGGCGATCGGGAGGGTCCTCAAGCGTCTCGACACCGACGCACTCGATGCGGCCGCGGGAGCCTGGCTGGCTCACCGCCATACCGCCGCAGCCCCGGGCAGGCGACGGGTGATCGCCGTGGACGGCAAGGCACTGCGCGGCTCCGCCCGCCTGGACCAGCCCCGCCGGCACCTGCTGTCCGCCGTCACCCACGGCTGCCCGGTCACCCTCGCCCAGGCTGAGGTTGGGTCCAAGACCAACGAGACACGGCACTTCCAGCCTCTGCTCGCACCGCTCGACCTGGACGCAGACGTGGTGACCTTCGACGCGCTGCACTCCGTGAAGGCCAATGTCGCCTGGCTGGCCGAGACCAAGAAGGCGCACTACGTGGCCGTGATCAAGCCCAATCAGCCCACCGCCTGGGCCCAACTGGACGGTCTCGACCGGCATGCGGTGGCCATCCAGCACACCGCCTCGAACAAGGGACACGGCCGTCACGAGTCCCGCTCGATCAAGACTCTCACCATCGCCGACAACCTCGGCGGTATCGCCTTCCCTCACACGAAGCTCGCCCTCCGCGTCCACCGCCGCCGCAAAGAGACCGGCAGGAAGGAAACCCGCGAGACCGTCTACGCGGTCACCAGCCCCGACGTCCACCAGGCGAAACCGGCCGAACTCGCATCCCACCTGCGCGGACACTGGACCGTGGAAGCCCAGCACCACATCCGCGACCGTACCTTCGCCGAAGACGCCTCCACTGTCCACGCCGGCAACGCACCCCGTGCCATGGCCTCCCTCCGCAACCTCGCGATCGGAGCCCTCAAAGCCCTCGGAGCGACCAACATCGCGAAGACCACCCGCGCCATCCGCGACCAACCCGAACGAGCCCTCCCCATCCTGGGCATCACCTACAAGCCCGACCTCAACGGAAGGGTGTGTCAGCTGTGCGGTCGCTCGGTCCTGGAAGTCATCGAGTGCAAGTAGACAGGCTGGGGCAAAGACGCCCGTATCGAAGAGATGACGCGGCTGGTGCTGTGGCCCTCTCCCCCACCCCGCGTGCTGCCCCCAGATGTACCGGAACGGATCCGCAGCACGTTTGAGGAAGCCTCACGGGCAGAAAACGCCGGCGCGGCCCGGCTCGCCGGCGTCGGATACCGGTCGGCGGTGGAAGAACTGTGCAAGGACCAGGGCGCCACGCATCACACCCTGCACGGAAAGATCCAGGAGCTCGCGGCCAAAGGCCTGCCGGTCGACGTCATCACGGCTCTGGACGAGACGCGAGTCGTCGGGAACGACAGTGTGCATCACGGTGTCGCGTACTCCGCCGAAGAACTCGCTGACATTGCCGAGTTGGTCGCCGAAGCCGCGGTTCTCCTCTACGCTCAGCCCGCGCAGCGACGACGCATGGCGGAATCGCGTAGAAGGCGTCACGAAGCAGCTCAGCAGAACCCGTGAGGCACGCTCGCTGAAGCCGGCCACCCTACTGGAATGCCAACTACCGCTGACTTGGCGGCACTTCGAATGCGGCCTCGGTTCGGACACCAGCGGTCCTTGGGGGCGGGGCCAGCCGCAGAGGCCGCGCGGCGGTTCGCTGGCCTTCGACCCGCAGGGGTGGCTACGGGGTGGCCGGGACGGGTTCGGTGAGGCGGTCCAGCCTCGTGTAGAGGGCCCGTACGAGGCGGGCGCGGTTCTGTACGCAGCGGGCGGTGCCCTCCAGCGGGGTGGACAGGCGTCGGTCGGCTTCGCGGAGGATGACTTCGGCGAGGGCTCCGCGGCCGTCGCTCTTGGGCAGGGCGGCGGCGTGGCGCCGGACGTCGGCGGCCACGGCGCGGGCGTGCCCGGTGAGCTGGAGGGCGATCTGCTCGTAGTCGCGGGGTTCACCCGCACGCGAGCACCGCGCCGACGGTCCCGGCCTGAAGGCGTCGCTGGGGGCTCGGCGGTGGTGCAGACGGAAGGGGCTACCGCAGCAGGCGTATCGCCGCCCTCACGCCAAGACGTTGGATTGTGGCGGACTTCGCGCACTTTTGTGAAATGTGCCACACAGCGAGTTTGGATTTTTGGCGCCTTCTGTAACTCATGTCCATTTGTGAGTCTCTAGTAAGAAAGCTGTGGATGACTTATGTTGCGGTCTGATCACCTGGCCGAGCGCGGCCGGTGATGGTCCAACTCATTTTCATCCGGGGGGAGTTCACGTGACGTTGTACGGGGGTGGGCGTCGGCGGCGCAGAGCCGGCGTGTTGCTAGTCGCGGCAGTGGTGCTGGTGGCGGGTGCGGTCAATGACGCCACGGCTATGACCGAGGAGAGAGCCGGCGGTCCGGCCGCGGAGGTTGCCGGCCTGGACGCGGCAGGTGCGGCGGCCGACGACGGTGTGGAGCACGGGGCGAGCGAGGAAACCCGTGCTCTGGCCGAGGCCGCGCGTACCGGCAAGCCCGTCGAGATCATCTCGCGGCGCGGGGAGAGCAGTGAGGTGTACGCCACCCCGGAGGGGAACCTGGAAGACCGCGAGCATCTGCGCCCGGTGCGGACCCGGGTCGACGGCAAGTGGCAGGACATCGACACCACCCTGACGAAGCGGGCGGACGGAACGGTGATGCCGAAGGCCACGACCATCGGCCTGACGTTCTCCGGTGGCGGTTCAGATCCGCTGGTGCGGATGACGAAGAGCGGCCGTGGACTGGCGCTGTCCTGGCCCAAGGAACTGCCGTCCCCGCAGCTGAACGGCAACACCGTCACCTACTCGGATGTACTCCCCGACGTCGACCTGCAGATGGAAGCCCAGCAGGACGGCTTCACCCAGCTCCTGGTCGTCAAGTCGGCCGAAGCCGCGGCGAGTTCGGAACTGAGCGAACTGCGGCTGAAGCTGGACGCCGACGGCATGCGGGTGGAGGAGACCGCCGAGGGAGGCGTCGCCGCAGTCGATGAGGGTGCAGGAAGCGCCGTCTTCGAGGCCCCCCGCCCCATGATGTGGGACTCCAGCAGCCAGGCACCGGCCGCCACCGCCAAGCAGTCCGCCACCGGTTCCGGCGCTGCTGCCGCTGGGACCGCAACGCGCTCTTCCCAGGCCACGGCCGCCGAGTCTGCCAACATGGCACCAGTCGGCGTGGACGTTCCCGCCGGACAGAACGCCCTCGTGCTCACACCCGACAGCGACGTGCTGCGCGGCAAGGACACGGTGTACCCCGTGTTCATCGACCCCCAGTGGTACTCCCCGAAAGCCACGGCCTGGACGATGGCTTCCAAGTACTGGGCGTCGTCGCCGCAGTGGAAGTTCAACGGCGACTCGGACGCGGGCATGGGCTACTGCTACTGGTCCTACTGCGCGCCGTACGACACCAAGCGGCTCTTCTACCGCATCCCGACCTCGAAATTCGCGGGCCGCAGCGTGCTGCAGGCAGAGTTCGTAGTCCGCAACACCTGGTCGGCGTCCTGCTCGGCGCGGAGCGTGGAGCTGTGGCGCACCAAGGACATCTCCTCGTCGACGACCTGGAACTCGCAGAACGCGGACGGCTTTTGGATCGACCACCTCAAGACGGCGTCCTTCGCCTACGGGTTCACCGGCTGCGCCGCCAAGGACGCGGAGTTCGACGTGAAGTCCGCCGTACAGAACGCGGCGAACAAGAAGTGGTCGACGATGACTTTCGGCCTGAAGTCGGCCAACGAACTCGACGAGTACGGATGGAAGCGGTTCTCCGACGACGCCTATCTGCGCGTGCAGTACAACCGCCCGCCGCCGCAGGTCAAGATGTCGCAACTGACCATGGAGTACGGCGGCTCGTGCAAGAAGCCGGCCGCTGCAGCGCGGGTGAGCACCCGGGGCAAGATCTACGCGAACAACGTCACCGACCCCGACGGCGACACCGTAGCCGTCGAGTTCTGGGCGAGCTGGGACACCGGCGACGGCAAGGGAGTCGTCACCCGCTGGAAGTCCGGGCGGACGACGGCGAAGAAGTCCGGCTCGGACTTTGCGATCACCCTGCCGTCCTCTCTTCCCGCCAACAAGACGGTGAACTGGTACGTCCGCTCCTACGACGGTGCCCAGTACTCGCCGTGGTCGTACTCGGGTGACCCCACCGCCTGCTACTTCGTGTACGACACAAGTGTGCCCAAGGCGCCGACCATCTCGTCCGCGATCTACCCGGCCCTGAACCCCGAGGACCCCGACGACCCTTGGTACGACGGGGTGGGCCAGTACGGCGACTTCGTGGTCACCGGCGCCGTTTCCGACGTGACCAAGTACTGGTTCGGCATCAACAACGACCCGGTCTCCACCAACACCGTCACCACCTCCGGCGGAGCGGCCAGGACCGTGCCGGTCCTCCCGCTCAAGCCCGGCCTCAACACCTTCACCGCACGCTCCTTCGACGCTGCCGGAAACGGCTCCGAGATCCGCACCTACCAGTTCCGCGTCAAGGCGGGACAGCGGGAGCGGGCAGACTGGTCCATGGACGAGGCGGCCGGCGCCACGGCGGTGGCCGGCAGCGCACCCGAGCAGACGGCCACCCTGTACAACGGTCCGACGCCGAAGGCAGCGGGGAAGTTCGGTACGGCGGTGCAGTTCGACGGCGTCGACGACTACGCCGCCACGGACATCGCCACCGTCAACACCGACATCAGCTTCTCGGTGTCCGCGTGGGTGAAACTCTCCGCCATGCCGTCCGGAGCGGCGGTCGCGGTCTCCCAACGCGGCAACCACGCACCGGGGTTCGAGCTGTACTACTCCCAAGGCTACGACCGCTGGGTGTTCAACCAGTACAGCTCCGACAGCTCCAGCGGCACCCCCGTCCGTGCCATGCAGGCCGCCGCCGGCGGGGTCAAAGCCGGGGAATGGACGCACCTGGTCGGCATCTACTCCGCCGGTGAGAATCTTCTGAAGCTGTACGTCAACGGCGCTCTGGCCGGGACCGCGGCCTACAGCACGCCCTGGAACGCACGGCGCGGCATGATAATCGGCGGCAGCTTCCTCGACGGGGCGTCCACGCCCGCTTCACCCTTCCCCGGCACTATCGACGAGGTGAAGACCTTCGAGAAGCCGCTGTCAGCGGCCGAGATCGCGGGCCTCTACAGCTCGAACTCGATCGGCGGCGGCCGGCCCGCTCGCATGGTCTTCCCCATGGACGACGATGCCGACGCGACCACGCTGAAGGGCGCGGCCGACGTGAATCCCGCGGTCCTCAAGGGCGGTGCCGCCACCGGCTCGGCCGGTGTGGACGGCAACGCGCTGACCCTGGACGGAACCGACGACTACGCCGCCACCGGCGGCCCGCACATCAACACCTCCTACAGCTTCGCCGTGTCGGCCTGGGTGAAACTGCCGAAGACGAAACCGACCCATGCGGCGACCGTCGCCACCCAGAGCGGAACCGCGGTGACAGGACCGGAGCTGTACTACTCCAGCTCCTACGACCGCTGGGTGTTCAACCAGCACAGCGCCGACACCGCCGACTCCACGGTGGTGCGAGCCATGCAGCCCACGGGCACCACCGCGTACGGCGGTGAGTGGACGCATCTGGTCGGTGTTCAGGACACGGAGGCGGACACCCTCTCGCTGTACGTCAACGGGAGCCTGGCCGGCACGGTCGCCCTGCCCTCGACCTGGTACGCCGGCGGAGCGGTGCAGATCGGCGCCAGCTCGTTCGAGGGTGCGGCGACCTCCTTCTTCCCCGGGCAGATCGACGACGTGCGGCTCTTCGACCGTCCGGTGTCCGCAGGTGAGGTACAGCAGTTGTTCAAGCAGCGGGCCGTGGTCAAGGGACGCTGGAAGTTCGACCCGGCCGCCAGTACCGCGCTGAGCTCGCCCGACGCCTCGACTTCGGGTAACGCCATGACCCTCTACAACGGCGCCACCACGGGCTCCGGTTGGGTCGACGGTGCCGTCGTCCTCGACGGTACGAACGACTACGCCGCAGCCCCCGTGGTGCCGGTCGACACCAGCGGCAGCTTCACCGTCAGCGCCTTCGTCCAGGCCGCGGCCGTCCCGACCGGTCCGGTCACCGTCATCAGCGCACCCGGAGCAGCGAAGAGCGCGTTCGCGGTGCGCTACGAGCCCAGCGCCACCCCGGCCACCGATCCGGGCCGCTGGCGGATCGCCACCGCCGACACCGACAGCGCCTCTGCCGCCGTCTCCGACATCGGCAACGGCATGTTCTACAGCGCCACCGACTGGAATCACATGGCACTCGTCTACGACGGCTTCTCCAAGGAGATCCGCCTCTACGTCAACGGGGAGCTCCAGGAAACCGCCTGCGCCGACGCCGACGAGGACGGCGTGCAGGACGACGCGAGCTGCACCGACACCGTCTCGTGGGCCGACACCGTCCTGACGTACAAGGCCACCAAGACCCTGCAGCTCGGCCAAGACACCGTCGGCACCACGCCCGTCCAGAACTTCCCCGGCTCGCTCTCCGACGTCTGGGTCTTCCAGGGCGCACTGACCGAGACACAGATCGACCACCTCGCCATCGGCAACCCCGGCGTGGAGACCTCGGTCCCCAGCGGCGACTGACCGGCACAACCCGCCGGGGACGGGCCGCCGTGAGCGGCGGGCCCGTCTCCGGCCAAACACTTCACCGCGTCGTGCGCGGTTCCCCGCTGCCCGCGGGCACTCAACGGGAGGAAGACGAACGCGTATGAGGATCAGACACCGGTCCAGAACGACACGGCCGTGGCGCAGAGTGGCCGTCATCACGGCCGCCGTGATGACCGCGACACTGCTCCAGACGGCGGGGGTCCCCGCCGTCGCCGAAGGCTGGCACATGCCCGCCGTGCCGCAGGCCGAGTCCCCCGTCCCCAGTGTCCCGGTGGGCAAGGCCGTGCCCCGCAAGGTGACGAAGGGCCCCCGAACGCCCGCCGAGGCACCGGCCACAAGCTGGCCGAAGACGATCACTACGGAAGTGACACTCCGTCAAAAGTCATCCGTAGTAGAGGAGTTGCCGCTCACTCTGGGCACCAAGGACCGCTCGGACGCGGCCACCGGCACCTATACGGTGCGCACGCTGTCGCGCGCGGACTCACGCAAGGCCGGTGTCGACGGCCCGGTCTTCACCCTGGCTCCCCGCGAGGGCGCCGCACAGCGGGCCGGAAAAGCGCACGCCGCACTGGACTACTCCTCCTTCGCCGGCCTGTACGGCGGTGACTACGCCTCCCGGTTGCCCTGGTCCGGCTGCCGCAGTGCGCGCTGAGCACCCCACACAAGAAGCAGTGCCGTACCGCCGAGCCGGTGCCGACCATCAACGACACCGCCAAGCAGACCCTGACCACGGACTCGGTCGCCCTGAGCACGAGCACGACGACCGTGCTGGCCGCGACCGCCTCGGCGAGCGGCGACAAGGGTGACTTCAAGGCCACCTCTCTGGCCGCCTCGTCGACCTGGAACACCGATCTGAGCAGCGGCTCCTTCTCCTGGGCGTACGACATGGCGGTGCCGCAGGTGCCCGGCGGGCTGACTCCGCAGGTCGGGCTGTCCTATTCCTCCGGCGGTGTCGACGGCCGTTCGGGAAACACCAACAACCAGGCCTCGTGGGTCGGTGACGGCTTCGACCTGGCGCCCGGCTTCATCGAGCGCACCTACAAGAGCTGCGCGGACGACGGGGTCACCAACGCCGACGGGAACAAGCCGGGCGACCTGTGCTGGGCGTACGACAACGCCACGCTGTCGCTGAACGGTTCGGGCGGAGAACTGGTGCCGAACGGCACCAACTCCTTCAAGCTCCAGAACGACGACGGCACGAAGGTCGACCGCATCTACGGCACCTCCTCCGACGTGCGGTCCAACGGCGCGCGCAACGACGAGTACTGGAGGGTGACCACCCCCGACGGCACCCAGTACTACTTCGGCTACAACCGGCTGCCGGGCTGGGCGAGCGGCAACGAGACCACCGACTCGGCCTGGACGGTGCCGGTCTTCGGCGACGACGCCGACGACCAGTGCCACGCCTCGACGTTCGCGGGTTCCTGGTGCCAGCAGGGCTGGCGCTGGAACCTGGACTACGTCGTGAACCCGCACGGCGACGCGGTCGCGTACTACTACGACAAGGAGACCAACTCCTACGGCCGCAACCTGACCGCCGCGGACGACACACCGTACGTGCGCGGCGGGACGATCGACCGGATCGAGTACGGCCTCAAGAGCACGGCCATGTACTCGGCGAAGGCACTCGCCAAGGTCGATTTCACCAGCAGCGAGCGGTGCATCCCGGACAGCTCGACCACCTGCTCGTCCATCTCCACGGACGCCCAGTACTGGTACGACACTCCGTGGGACCTGAACTGCACCGCGGGCACCGACTGCGACAACGGCCGGTTCTCACCGGCGTTCTTCACCCGCGACCGGCTGACCTCCGTCACCACCCAGGTCCTCGTGTCCGGGTCCTACAGCAACGTCGACGGCTGGAAACTCACCCACCGCTGGGGCATGGCCGATACCGACTACCAACTACTGCTGGACTCCATCCAGCGCACCGGCTACGGCACCGGCGGCACGTCCATCACCCTGCCGAAGGTCACCTTGGCCTACACCCAGCTCGCCAACCGGCTGGACAAGACCGGCGACGGCTTCGCCCCATTCATCAAGTCCCGGCTGTCCACCGTCGCCGACGAGTCGGGCGGCCAGATCGACGTCGGCTACTCGGCCTCGGAGTGCGACTTCGACGCGCTACCCACACCCGAGACCAACACGACCCGCTGCTTCCCTCAGTACATCGGCGGCAGCACGAGCGACGACCCCGTCCTGCAGTGGTTCAACAAGTACGTGGTCGCCACCGTCACCTCGACTGACCGCACCGGCGGCTCGCCCGACCAGGTCACCATGTACGACTACCTGGACGGCGCGGCCTGGCACTATGACGATGACGACGGGATGACCAAGGAGAAGTCCAAGACCTGGTCGCAGTGGCGTGGTTACGGACACGTCCGGGTACGCGCTGGCGGTCAGGGCGGCGCCTCTGCGATGAAGTCGCAGGAGGACTCGTACTTCCTCCGCGGCATGGACGGCGACCGCAAGAACGCCTCCGGCGGCACCAAGAGCGTGGCGGTCGACCTCGGCTCGGGCGAAGGTGACGCGATCACCGACCACGAGTCGCAGGCCGGGTTCGCGTACAAGACCGTCACCTACTCCGGCCCCGGCGGCAAGGTGCTCGCCAAAACCGTGAGCCGGCCCTGGTACCAGCAGACCGCGAAGAAGGTCCGCACCTGGGGCACCGTGACCGCCAACCTGACCGGCAACGCATCGAGCAAGTCCTGGACCTCGCTCGACGACGGCGCGGGCGCCAAGTGGCAGACCACCTCGACGGCCGACACCCACGACACCACCACCGGCCTGGTCACCCAGACCAACGACCTCGGCGACACCACGACCGCCGCCGACGACCAGTGCACCCGCACCACCTACGTCTCCGGCAGCGTCCCTGTCGGCGCCCCCGCACGGGTGGAGACGGTCGCCAAGGCGTGCGACGCCACGACCAGCCGGCCGGCCGACGTCATATCCGACGTCCGGACCGCCTACGACGGCGGCGCGTACGGCGCCGCGGCCACGAAGGGCGACGCCACCAGGACCGCCAAGCTCAAGACGTACAGCGGCTCCAGCGCGCTCTACCTCGAATCCAGCTCCACGTACGACGGCTACGGCCGCGCGCTGACCACCACCGACCTGACCGCCGACGTGACAGTCACCTCCGCGGGCACGCTGACCCGGTCCGCCCGTACCGACGGACGTACCACGACCACCGCGTACACCCCGACCACGGGCTTCCCGACGAGCAGTTCGGTGACCACCCCGCCTGCCACAGCCGGGGACACCACGACCGCGCAGACGTCCACCACCGCCTACGACACCCTGCGCGGGCTGCCGCTCACGGAGACCGACACCAACGGCAAGGCCGTCACCTCCGCGTACGACGCCCTGGGGCGCACCACGAAGGTGTGGCAGGCGGACCGGAACACCGGCCAGACGCCCAGTTACGAGTTCGGCTACACCATCACCGACGGCCAGCCGGTCGTGGTGTCCACCAAGACAATCGGCAACTCGGATACTCAGGACACCTCGTACACCTTCTACGACGGCTTCCTGCGCACACGGCAGACACAGGCACCCGGCCCCGACGGCGGAGCACTGCTCGCGGACACCTTCTACGACGAACGAGGCCTGGTCACCAAGGAGTTCGCGACCTACTACATCACCGACGCGCCCTCGACCACGCTCCTGAAGCCCGAGAAGGCGCTCAGCGTGGAAACCCAGAACCGGCACACCTACGACGGTCTGGGCCGGGAGACCGAACTACGGCAGATCGCCGGAAACGGTGATGGTGGCACCGTCCTCGGGATCACGAAGACCGTCTACGGCGGCAACACCACCACGGTCATCCCGCCGGTGGGCGGCACCGCACAGACCACGGTCACCGACGCCCGCGGCCGCACCAGCGAACTCCGCCTGCTCCACACCAGGGTCGCCGACGCCCCCTACGACACCACCACCTACGGGTACAGCCCCCGGGGCGAGCTGACCAACGTCACCGACCCGGCCGGCAACGACTGGACCTGGACCTACGACCTGATGGGTCGGCTCACCGACACCACCGACCCGGACAAGGGCGCCGGCCACAACGAGTACGACGACCGCTCTCAGCTGGCCACCGCCAAAGACGGCCGCGGCAGCGTCCTGGCGTACGTCTACGACGGTCTGGGCCGAGAGACCGAACTACGGGAGAACTCCTCCACCGGAACGCTGCGCGCCAAGTGGGTCTACGACACGATCAGCGGCGCCAAGGGTCATCTCACCTCCAGCTCCCGCTACAGCGGCGGCCAGGAGTACAAGTCGAGCGTCGTGGCCTACGACCGCCTGTACCGGCCGCTGCGTACGTCGGTGACGATCCCGTCGACGGAGGGTGCCCTGCAGGGCACGTATGTGACGACGCCCAGCTACAACGCCTCGGGCACGGTGAAGGGCATCGGCTATCCCAAGGCGGGTGACCTCGCCGCCAACACCGTCGCCTACACCTACGAGGACGGCACTCAGCGGCCCATCAAGGTCAGCGGCCCGCTCAACCTGACCGCGACCACGAGCTACAGCTACACCGGCAAGCCGCTGCAGTACGTAATGTCCGCGAACGGCGGGAAGACCACGTACGAGAACAACACGTACCAGTGGGGCACCCAGCGGCTGGCCACCTCGGCGGTGGGACGCCAGGACGTGACGGGATCCGACCAGAACAACACCTACACGTACGACGAGGCGGGCAATGTCCTGTCCGTCTCGGACACCTCCCGCTCCGGCACGGACAACCAGTGCTTCGGCTACGACTACCTCGGCCGGCTGACCGAGGCCTGGGCCCAGTCGACCACCGGCTGCGCCACCACCCCCAGCACCAGCACGCTCGGCGGCCCGGCCCCGTACTGGACCTCCTACTCCTACGACAAGGTCGGCAACCGCCTCACCGAGACCCAGCACGCCACCACCAGCGGCGCCTCGAACACCGAGCGGAGCTACCACTACCCCGATCCGGGAACCGCCCAGCCGCACAAGCTGAACTCGGTGGACACCACCACCGGCACGGTGAAATCCACCGACAGTTTCGGCTACGACACCGGCGGCTACACCCACACCCGGCAACTGGGCAACGGCACCTCCCAGACCCTGGACTGGGACATCGAGGGCCATCTCGCCAAGGTCACCCAGCCCGTCGAGGGCGGCAGCGACAAGGTCACCGAGTACCTGTACGACGCGGACGGCTCCCGTCTGATCGGCCGCACACCGACGGAGACCACGCTCTACCTGGGCGACACGGAGATCACCCTGGCGAAGGGTGCCACCAGCGCGAAGGGCACCCGCTACTTCGACCTCGGCGGTGGTCACCAGGCCGTCCAGGCCAACGACGGAACCATCTCCTTCACTCTGGCCGACCACCACGGCACCGCCCAACTGTCCGTCAACGCCGACACCCAGGCGCTGACCCAGCGCCGGACCATGCCGTTCGGCGGGCTGCGCGGAACCGCGCCGAGCACTTGGACCGGCACCAAGGGCTTCGTGGGCGGCACCAGCGACACCGCCACCTCGCTCACTCATCTCGGAGCGCGCGAGTACGACCCCGCCACCGGCCGCTTCCTGTCGGTCGACCCGGTCTTCACGGCCGGCGACCCGCAGCAGATGCACGGCTACAGCTACGCCAACAACAACCCGCTGACCTATTCCGACCCGGCGGGCACGGAGATCGGCTCCAAGCCCAACTCCTGCCAGTACGACCTCAGCAGATGCGACAAGGAGACCAAGAAGGAAGTCGGCTACGACAACAAGTCCGGCACGGTCGACTACCACCGCGGCAGGATCTACAAGCGGGCCCAAGCCGCGAAGAAGCAGTGGGTGGCGGCCAACACCCCGGTCACGAACAACCTCGACAAACTCGCGGACCAGTACTGGTCGCCCAGAATGAACGCGGAGTTCACAGACGACTTCTGGTACAACCCGGTCTACGAATCCGCCCAGGAAGGCACCGCTTGTTACGGCCGCGAGGGGTGCCGTCAGGCCTACCTCTACGTACTCCACGGCGGCAAGGACGTCGAGAAGGCCAAGGAGATCGCGGCCACCTACTGCGTCTACAACGCAGAGGAGTGCAGCGATAAAGCTGCGGCCGTCGCCCGTGGCAACTTCATCGACGATGCCATCGATACGGCCGTGCTGGCCTATCTGGGTGGGCGCGCCGTAGCCGCAAGGCCCTGCAACAGCTTCATTCCCGGCACCCAGGTCCTGATGGCGGACGGAACGATTAAGCCCATCGAGGACGTGAAGACCGGGGACAAGGTCCTCGCCACGGATCCCGCAACCGGCCGCACCGAAGTCAAGACGGTCACTGCCGAGATCGTCGGCAAGGGTCTGAAGAACCTGGTCAGAATCACCCTTTCCATCGAAGTCGACGGCAAGAAGAAGACCGCCTCGGTCACCGCCACAGCCGGACACCCCTTCTGGGTCCCCGAACTCGGCAGCTGGGTCGACGCAGCCCAGCTCATCGACGGCGAACGACTCAGCACCTCCACCGACGCCGTCATCCACATCACCGATGTCGACCGATGGACCCAGCCGGCCACTGTTTACAACCTCACCGTGGCCGACATGCACACGTACTATGTACTCGCTGGTGCCACTCCGGTCCTTGTTCACAATTCTGGCGGATGCCCGGAGTTCGTGCCGCGCAACGAGAAGGCTGGCGATCTCGGCGGTAAATACCGTGAGGGGCAATCGACTCGGGACCCGGCGTCGCAGTGGTACCACGAAGAGCTCAGCAACGAGGATCTTCTGGATGGAATCAACAATGCTGCGGAGGGGGAAGGAATTCTTGTCTCCCGTGGCGGGACGATTCTCGGAGGACACCACCGCTGGGACGAACTCCAGACCAGAATCAAAGACGGGCGTATCGATCCAGACACGCCAATCCGTATCGACATCCTCGGCGGGGAGTAATTCTCTGATGTCTATGATTCATTCGACTGACCCTGACTTTCGTGTGTGTCAGATCAGTTTCGATACGCTGCTTGAGATCCAATTGGAGGCAGAGGATCGAGGCTGGGCGACGCGATGGACCTCGGTGGACGCGGTCCGTAGCCAGGTCAAAGAAGGAGTCGTCGTCCTCCAGTCGCTGATGCGCGAAGAGCGGGGAGGGATTCTTCGGGCGTACCGATGCCTCCTGCTGTTCTCGGCCGTAGGTGACGGCGATGGTGGCGGAATTGCCACGATCGACCTTGATCCGGCGAGGTTCGAATCGCTGGAGCGGATAGATCGAGACCCGGACGTTCGGAAGGTGCTTGTCCGGATGTTCTCCCTTGCGACGGGCGGGATTTCGATGGTCTCGAAAAATTAGCGAGATCTGTCAATATCCAAGGTTTGGCGTGATTGCGGATTCGGTCGGAAAATTCCCCGTTTCTCCAGGTGGAACACTGGCTTCCGAAATGCGGTTAATAGCTCAGCGATAACCCCAGAGGCCCCACCCGAATTTTTCTCGGGTGGGGCCTCTGGGGTGTCTGACGGCAGTAGTTGACGGCAACGTCAGCGGACGGTGGATCCGACGAGGGGTGGATCGTCGTCGGGAGTGCTGGTGATCTCGGCGGGGTTGCGGAGGGCGTGGCTGAGGAGGTCGATGGCGTCGCGTTGGAGGCGGAGCCGGACGTGGGCATACACGGTGGCGGTGACGCCGATGTGGGCGTGCCCCAACAGCTCCTTGATCACGACGAGTTCCACTCCCTGTTCCAGGAGGAGGGTGGCCGCCGAGTGGCGGAGGTCGTGGAACCGGATGCGGCGGAGCCTTGCCTGGCGGAGCAGGGTGTTGAAGTGCCGGGTGAGGGTGGACCCTTCGATCGGGGCGCCGTCGGGGCGGGTGAAGACGTAGCCGCTGTCCTTCCAGTTCGTCCCCGCCGCTTCGCGATTCTGGAGCTTTCGGTCGCGGTGCTGTTCGAGGGAGCGTAGGCACGGCGTGGGCAGGGCGATGCGTCGTTCTGAGCTCTGGGTCTTGGTCCGGAGGGCGGTCAGGCCGCTGGAGTTGGTGCGCTGGAGGGTGCGGCGGATGCTGGCGGTTCCTCCGGTCAGGTTGAGGTCTTCCCAGCGCAGGCCGAGGAGTTCGCCCTTGCGGAGCCCGGTGTGCAGGGCGAGTTCGAAAAGCGGCTGCAGCCGGTGACTGCTGGCGGCGGCTAGAAACTCGCGTGCTTCCTCGGTGGTGAGGGGTTCGAAGCGGCGGGGCCGGGGCGTGCCGGTGCGGACGTTGCGGGCGACGTTGCGCGGGATCTCCTCCTCGCGTACCGCGTGCTCCAGAGCGGACTTGAGCACCGAGTGGACGTAGGCCAGGGTCAGCGGCGAGAGCCGCTTGGAGCAGCACTCACCAGCGGCGCAGCAGCGGGACGCCTCGCGGGCTGCGTCGATGCGGCGCGTGCAGCACTGGCAGGTGGTGCGGAGCTGGTTGAGCCAGGTGCGGACGTCCTTGGCGGTGAGCTTGGCGAGCTTCTTCCGGCCGAGGCCGGGGATGAGGTAGAGCCGGGCGACGGCGGTGTAGCGGGTGTGGGTGTTCTCGCGGAGCTGATGGACGGCGACGTTCTCCAGCCAGTACGTCAGGTATGCGGCCAGGCTGCCCTGCGCGGAGGGGGCGGGGAGGCCGCGGTTGCTGGCGGCGATCTTCTCGGTGAGCTTGGCGAGGGCTTCCTTGCGGGTGGTGCCGTAGACGCGGATGCGCTTGCGGGTGTTCCCGGGGGCGAGGACGTATCCGGCGGCTTCCCAGCGGCTGTCCTTGCGCTGGTAGACGGTTCCGTCACCGTTGGCTCGCACTCGGCGGGAGGCGGGGGTGTCTCGGGGTGTGGTCATCAGGCTGCGGCTTCCTGTTCGAGGCGGGTGTGGATGAAGTCGGCCAGCGCGGGGGTAGGGATGCGGCGGGCGCGGCCGAGGGTGATGGAGGCGAGTTGCCGGGTGCGGATGAGGTCGTAGACGGCGGTGCGGCCGAGTTGGAGGCGTTCCATGACCTGGGGGACGGTGAGGAGTTCCGTGCCGGCGGTCACGCGACGGCCCCCGCCCGGACAACACCGGTCTCGCGATCAGCGGAGTGACCGGCGCGGTCACCGGAGCGCTTCGAGAGCCGAGTTCGGGTCGGTTGCTCGGGTCGGATCTTCCGCGTCGCGGCCAGGAGGCCGGCGAGGTGTTCGAGTTCGGGCAGGAGGCCGGTTCCGGCGTACTGCCAGTGGGAGATGACCAGCGTGGTGTCCGAGTCCACGCGCTGACCGGCGATATTGCGGTGACCGGGGGCCAGGTCAGTGGGGTGTCCGGCGCGGTCACCGACCGGACTGCCGTCCGTTTGGCCGGCCTGCGTCTGAGTCGACGCCGGGGCTGGGGTCTGGGTATCGGGTTGACCGGTTCGCCAGGCGGTCCGTTCGGCTCGGAAGTGGGTGAGGGTGGTGGAGTAGTGGCGGGTGCGAGTGGAGAAGTGGCCTCGGAAGCCGAGCATGTGAGCCCACTGCCGCAGGCGCAGGTGGGCATGCTGGGGGCGGGTGGCGAGGTGCCAGGCGGTGTGGATTATGCGGCGGGCGTGGTCGGTGATGTTGTGGGTGGCGAGTTCGGCGAGGAGTCGGAGGCGGCGGTCGAGGGTGCCGGTGGTGGTCTCGGCGCCCTTGGTGGCGTACTTGGCGATGTAGGCGGCGACGTGCCGGTCGGTGACCGGGCCGCCGCCGGTGAAGTCGGTGCCACGGATCGCGCGGACGTCGATCTGCCGCCCGAACCGGAACACCAACCGGTCAGCTCGGTCACCGACCGGAGCCCCGGCAGGCTGATGCGGCTGGCCCTCATGCGCTATGCGGGTGCGTGTGGCGGCGGCGCGTACGGCGTGGTCGAGGAGTTGGCTGGTGGCCCAGGCGGGTGGCTGACTTGCGGGGCCGGTGGGTCCGTCGAGGCGGATGACGGCGTGGAAGTGGACCTGGCCGCGTTTTTGGTACTCGGCGACCTTGGCGTAGGAGAGGGTGGCGTGGTGCCGTAGCGCGCTCTGGGTGAGCCCGGCGGCCTTGGCGATCTCCCGCCGCAGGTGGGTGGTGAAGCGTGCCCACAGGGCCGGGGCGTGCGCGTTCCATAGCACCGCGCCCGTGTAGTCGTACCGTTTGGGGTCGAGAGGCGTGCCGAGGAGTGGGTCGTCGCCCGGGTGGGTGTGGCCGCAGTGGCAGCGGCCGGTGTCGGGTTGGTTGTGGACGGGCCCGAAGCCGGGCGCGGTGAGGGTGACGAACACGCGCGGGTGCGTGGCGACGCTGGTGGGGACGGTCTTGCCGCCGCGCAGTCCGGCGGCGATGAGTTGGTAGGTGTCGTAGCGGTAGACGGTGGAGCAGGCGGGGCAGCGGGTGGCGCGCCGGTTGCCGCAGCGGACCAAGAGTTCGCCCGCCGGGAGTCGGCCGGAGTCGAAGTGATCAAGGATCTCGCCGGTCGCGCTGTCGAGGTGGGTGCGGTGCCCGGTGAGGCGGATCGGGCGCGCACACCCGCCGAGGGAGGTTATCTGCCGTGCGAGGGGTGCGAGTTGGCCGGTGGCGGCGAGCTTCGCCAGCTTGGCGGTGAGCCTGGCGCGGCGCTCCAGCGCCGACCGCCCTGCCGCCGTCGAGCCGGTGGCGGTGGCGTCTGTCGGGCAGGTCGGCGTCGTGAACGCCGACGACGGACGCGAGGCGGCTGGAACGGTCGCGGGATACGGGAGTTGAAGCTGTGCGGGCATGCGGAAAGGGGCCTTTCGGCGGGAGCGCGGAAGCGGTGTGGCACAGGGCGGCGTGGGCAGGCCGAAGCGATCGGCACACAGGGAAACGGGGCGCCTCGAAGCTGGGCGCGGGGGCCGGGGCCGGGCGTGGCCTGGTCGGCGGGGCGCGGTGGTGATCACCGGCGGGTGCGTGACGTTAACATCGCCTCACCGGCGCATTCAAGTGCATCCCTCCTGATTCCTTTCTTGTGGGTGGTGGGACGCGGGTAGTGTGAGGCCGGTTTCCCGGTTTGGACGGGCCGGAATCTGCTGGTAGAGGGCACGGAAAGCGGGGTGGTGGGTGTGATGACGACGCGGCGCGGGCGCAGGCCGGCGGGCAGCGGGGTGCCGCTGACGTTCGAGGTCATCGCCGAGTCCTTGCGGGAGCGAATCCGCTCCGGGGGGCTGAAGCCGGGGGACGCGCTGCCGACGCAGGCCGCGCTGATGCGGGAGTTCGGGGCGTCGAGCCTGACCGTGCAGAGGGCCATGGTCCTGCTGAAGCAGGAGGGGTGGGCGGTCTCCCGCCCCGGCAAGGGCGCCTTCGTCGCCCACCACGACCACGCCGCCGCCGACGCCGATGACCTGGACGGCTCGGAGGCGACCACCCCCGTCGGCGGGACGACGGCCCGCGTCGAGGCGATGGAACGGGCGCTGGCCGACGCTGCTCAGCAGATCGCCGACCTCCGGGGCCGCGTCGAAGCCCTGGAGTCGGGCGGCGGCGAGCCGGGCCACTGACCCGCCGTACCGGGGTGGCCCGGGGGCGTGCGTTCAGATTTTCTCTACGAGGTTCAAGGCGGGCCCCGCCCGCCGGAGCTGGCGGCCGTTGCCGACAAGCCCACCGTTCACTCGGGAGGGCAGCGTGGCAGGTAGCGAGCCGCCCCTGTAGCCGGGGCGTGATCCAGGGCTGCGAGGGTGGCAACCGGGCAGATCGCCGGGCTGACCTGAACTGGGCTCTTGGCAGAGCAAGTTGTCGCCCGCGACCGTCCTACGGCCGGATCGCAGCCACAGGGGCCGACCAGGGGGCCGACCCTCACGTCCGCCGCAGGCGCGCCGGGGGCGGCGGCCGGCCCCGCCCCCGGGGGAGGTGATGGCCCCCGGCGGCCCGCCGTCGGTAGACCCATCCCAGCCCGGCCTCCGCGCCGCCGGAACAGCAAGCGCACCGACCCCGCCCTGACGCCCGAGGACAGCCTGCCCGGCGAACGGGTCGCCGGGGGGGAAGCACCGGACAGGACACCGGTCCAAGACCCTGCCGACCCCTGCGTGATCGGGTACGTCAGCGCGGGGGCCCGGCTACGGCAGGAGAGTGAATGCCGGGAGGTGGCTGGGGCGCACCACAGTGAAGTGGCGGCGGTCCAGGGTGGCGATGTTGACCGCGCGGTACTTCTCGGCGACGGCCACGACGAAGGCGTCGGCGGTGCCCAGGGGCAGGCTCGCGTACTGCTCGACCAGGTCGGCGGCCCGGCTGACCTCGGAGGAGGTCACGGTCACCAGTTCGTAGACGCCGTCCGCGACGTCGCGCAGGAAATCGGCCTCGGCCTTGGCTCCGGCGCGGCTGGCGAGCATGTAGCCGATCTCGGTCAGCAGTGGGGCGGGCAGCAGGAGCGGGCCGGGGAAGTTTTGGAGCAGGTCGACGCACTGAAGGTGGTAGTCGTCCTTGCGGTTGGCGGCTGCCACCACGGGGCCGGTGTCGATGACGATCACGCGCTCCGGGGCTCCTCACTGGCCCAGGCGTCGCGGACGATCTCCTTGGAGCGGACCGCGAGGTCGGGTTCGCCGTCGAAGACGCCGGTCGTGCGGAACCTGCGGCGGGGGCGCTCGCCGCGCTCCACTTCCGCCCACTGCCGCAGCAGCTCTATGGCGTCGGGCAGCCGGTCCTCCGGCACCGCGTCGAGCAGCCGGTGTGCTTCCTCGCGTACGGTCATGCGCTCAGTGTAGGGTCCGCAGCCGCCGTCGGCCCAGGAGTTGCCGGGCCGCCCCGCTGCTTCGTGCGGGTCTGCATCTCTGACGGCAGCGCTGACGGCAACAACCACGGACATTAGGGCACAGCCATGGACGCCAGCGGAACCCGAAACTGCCGCTGACCTGCAAAGAAGCAGGTAGGGCGGGTTCGCTTAGCACACGTACTATGTGCTGGCGGGGGCTACGCCGGTTCTCGTTCACAATTCCGGCGGGTGCCCTGATCTGGATGCCCTATCGCAGAGCGGGATGCGCGCGGCCAAGGGGAAAACGACTCATGCAGGACGTGAGTATCAGAAGCATATGAACCGCGGAGATCTTCCTGTGGTGCCGGGTAAGCAGCTGAAATCCGCCGGTCAAGATATGCTGGACGACATCCTGACCAACCCGGGAACCGTTACGTCTCCTGTGAATTCTGGAAACTTCGCTGGCGGAACGCGGTACATCATGCCGGATCCTGCTGGTGGGCGCGGGATCGGTGCGACCTTCGATGCAAATGGTCAGTTCCAATACTTCGGGCGGTATTAGGCATGTTGGTGATCAATCCGTGGGCCGCCCTGGCCAATGGCAGTGCGGGGCTTGCTGAACTCCGGGAGGCTGTCGCGGGCGATGCCGTGAGAACGGTTCGCTACGTGGCTCTGCGGGGGGAAGGGTGGCCGAATGGGCACAGGGAAGATCGAGCCCACGAAGTCGACATGGCCGTTGAGCTGGGCATGGAGAGCGGGGCCGTGCTCGTTCTGTCCTGGGCGATGGATGGCGTCAACGAAGGAATGGCGATCGAATTCAGGAGTCCCGGAGATGTGGGCGGAAGCCTGTCCGGGGATCCCATTGATGTGAGCAACCACGTCGATTGGGAGAGGTTCTTGGGTGTGTCGATTGTAGGTATCGGCATCGCTTGGCACGTCCCTAATGAGGGATGCCCGGAGATGCCTTGGGCCTACAACTTCAGATTCTCCAATGAGTCGAGTCTAGTAATTGCGCTAGGCGAGTCCGAGGGTGCGGGGTTCACGTATATGCCTGATGCTCTTCTCGTGATCTTCGATAAGAGCATTGCGGCTGAATACAAGATTCCAGCGAGCGCCACGCCTTCGTGCGGATAGATTGAGCCGGGGTGCCCGATTCGATGCATCCAGGCTTGGCATGTTCGTCTCTTCTAATTCCTGGGCGGTGCAAGTCCTAGGGAATGTGGGAGAAGAATGGGGCCCCACCCGAGTGGTATCCGGGGGGGGCCCCGTAAGGGTGAATGGGGGGGTGGGGGTGGGGGGGGGGGGCGGGGGCGGGGGTGTAGGGGCGGGC
>NZ_JBEXET010000072.1:0-5026 GCF_040606415.1 Streptomyces sp. NPDC005423
CCAGGGTCGCGTCCGGGTCGTGCGGGGCCGCCGCGCACCAGGCCTGCAACCACTCGGCGCGGGAGCGGGCGAAGGAGCCTCCGTCCGGCTCACTTGTCCAGGTGGGCCCAGAACTCGTCGAACGAGAGGACCTTGTCCCCGTTCAGGTCACGGCTCTTGATGATGGCCTCGGCGACCGTCTCGGTGACGTTCCAGTCGCCCCCCTGGGCCAGGGCGGT
Source organism: Streptomyces sp. NPDC005423 (assembly GCF_040606415.1). Lineage (NCBI taxonomy): Bacteria > Bacillati > Actinomycetota > Actinomycetes > Kitasatosporales > Streptomycetaceae > Streptomyces > Streptomyces sp. NPDC005423. Next base: position 219 of record NZ_JBEXET010000072.1, read on the forward strand.
CTTGAACTCGGCCGCGGTGATGAACCCGTCACCGTCCGTGTCGATCCGCTGGAACTGCTTGCGTGCTTCCTCGATGTCCGCCACCGGATCCGCCCCTTCGTAACGCCTGACCGTGTTGACGGAGGCAAGATTATCCGGCTGTCCGAACGCATAGTGCGGCGACCACCCAGCCGAACTCCGCACGGCGCGCGGCGAGGGGCTCGCGCCCTGCACCGTGGAGAGCAACTCCCGGTAGCGGGCGAGCCGTTCGCTGACGCCGACTCCATCCGGGCGAGTACGGCGGCCGGCCCGGTGGACCTGGCCGGCTCTTCGTTGGTGAAGAGGCCCGTGCCGTCGTACCGGGGGCAGGGGGGTGACCCCTCGGGGGTGCCGCCCGTCTGCGAGTGTGGGGCTTTCAGCCGGTGGAGCCTCAAGGAGCGCGGTGGTGGAGACTCTTCGGGACATTCTCGACGCGGCGGCACACGGCCTCTTCCCGCCCGCTGACGGCCGTACGACCGTCGTGCCGCAGGCGTCGGAGCGGGACGCGGGGGTGCTCGCCTTCACCGCGCACGCGGTGGTCTTCACCGACGAGGACCCGCGATGGGTGTACGACACGCTGGCCGCCGTGGGGTGCGACGTCCTGGCGGCTCCGATGAACCCCCGTTTCCTGACCGCCCTGTTGGACCGGACGGGCCGTACGGCCGAGACGGTCGACGCGATGCTCGTGGGCGCTCCGCTGCCGGGCGTACCGGAGGTGGCGCTGGAGGAGATCAGGGACGGCGGCCATCCGCGCATCGTCTACGCCCGCCGGCGGCGCGACGAGGTGCGCGCGTGGACCACGGAGGGCGGGGTGCTGGTGCTGGGCCGCGGGATCGCGGGGCGCCCGGAGGTCTCCGTCGAGGTGGCGGAGGGGGTACGGCACCGGGGGCTGGGCCGGGCTCTGCTGACGGCGGCCCGGCAGCTCGTCACGGAGCCGGTGTGGGCGCAGGTCGCGCCGGGGAACGCCCGCAGCATGCGGGCGTTCCAGGCGGCCGGTTACCGTCCGGTGGGTGCGGAGGCACTGCTGCTCGGTGCCACGGCCGGCGGTACGACGCGTCCAACTGACTGAGCGGTGCCGGGACTTCAGCGGAAGATGCCGGTGTGGCCCAGGGAGTAGCGGCCCGGCTGGGGATAGACGGCGAGACCGTGCGGGCCGTGGCCGACCTTGATCCGGGCCAGCTGGGTGCCGGTGTGGGTGTCGATGGCGTACACCTCGGAGTTGTAGCGCCCGGAGAGCCACAGCACCTTGCCGTCGGCGGAGACCCCGCCCATGTCGGGGCTGCCGCCATGGGGCAGATGCCACTTCTTGGTGAGTCTGTCGCGGGTGAAGTCGAAGACGGAGACGGTCCCTTCGCCCCGGTTGGAGATGTACATCTCGTGCGAGTCCCGGCTGATGTACAGGCCGTGGCAGCCCTTGCCGGTGGGCAGGAAGGCCGGTTCGGCGAAGGTGTCGCCGTTCAGGACCCACATCCCGTCGGCCATCATGTCGGCGATGTAGAACTTCTTGCCGTCGGGCGAGATCTTGACGTCCTGCGGCATCGCGCCGTGGAACGGCAGTTTCCGCTGGGCCACGACCTTCATCCGCTCCGTGTCGACCTTGAGGAGTTCGCCGCTGAACTCGCAGGAGACGACGAAGTAGCGGCCGTCGGCGGAGAAGTCGGCGTGGTTGACGCCGTAGCAGCTGACCGGGACGGTCCTGATCCGCTTCATGCTGTGCGCGTCGCGGAAGACCAGCTCCTTGTCGAGGGAGGCCATCACGATCGCGTACTTGCCGTTCGGCGTGAAGTACAGGTTGTAGGGGTCGTGCACGTCGACCGGCTTGCCCGCCTTCCCGGTCTTCGGGTCGATCGGGGTGAGGGTGTTGCCGCGGTCGTTGTTGACCCACAGCGTCCTCAGGTCCCAGGAGGGGACGACGTGTTGGGGCTGGGTGCCGACCGGGATCGTCTCGATGACCTGGTACGTCCTGGGGTCGATGACCGAGACGGTGTTGGAGTTGGTGTTGGGGACGTAGACCCGGGACGGGAAGTCCCGCACCACGGGGGAGAGCCGGCCGGGGCGGTCGGCGGAGTAGACGTCGGCCGGGTCGAGCACCGGCGGCATGCCGGGCAGCGTGCGCGGGGCCCGCTGCCGGTCGGCCGGCCGGAGCGCGGCCCCGGAACCGAGCGCCTCGTCGGCGCGGCCCCGCGACCCCTCGCAGCCGGCGACGGCGGCGAGAGCGGCGAGGGCGGCGCAGAGGAGCAGCGCGCGGGTGAGGCAGGGGGAGGACGTGGGGTGCATCAGCTCAGCAGCTCCGTGGTCGTCACCGCGTGCAGTCCGCGGCGGTCGAGTTCTTCCAGTACGGCGGGGAGCGCGGCGACCGTGTCCGCGCAACCGAAGTGCATGCTCACGACGGATCCGGCCCGGACCTCGGCGAGCACCTTGCGGGTGACGGCGGGCGCGCCGGGGGCGGTGAAGTCGAGGGAGTCGACGTCGTAGGAGAGGACGTGCGGGTAGCCCGCCCGGCGGGCGAGCCGTGCCACGAGCGGGGAGGCGGTCGGGGCGCGGGAGGGGCGGAACCAGGTGCCGATCGAGCCCGTGAGCCGCTTGAGGCGGTCGGCGCAGCCGGTGATCTCGGCGCGGGCGTCGGCCTCGGGCAGGGCGTTGACCGCGATGTGGCGCTGGGTGTGGTTGCCGAGGTCGTGGCCGCCGTCGAGGATCCGGCGGGCGATGCCGGGGTGGGCGTCGAGCCAGCTGCCCACGGCCAGGACGGTGACGTGGGCGCCGTGTTTCTCGGCCGTGCCGAGCAGGGCGTTGGCGATGGCGGGGTCGCCCTGGCCGTGGAAGGTGAGCGCGACCCGGGGGCGGTCGCGGGGGCCGTGGGTGATCTGCGCGGGCTGGAGCGGGAAGGCGCGCGGGGCGGGAGCGGCGGCGGGCATCGGCCGGGCGGGGGTGCTGCCCGTGGCGGGGGCCTGGGCGTGGGCGGGGGGTGCGGAGCCGGGGGCACAGCCGGCGGCGAGCGCGCCCGAGGCGACGAGCCCGGCGCCCGCACGCAGTGCTGTCCGGCGGTCGGTCGTGGTCACCCGCACCATTTAAGGGGTGAAGGGTAAGAAAGCGGGCGATTCATCCGTACAGCGGCACGGCGGTGTCAGCGGGCGGCCGACGGCTCGTCAGCGGTCCACGACCCGCATCTCGAACCACGTCGTCTTGCCGCGCGGCAGCAGGTCCACGCCCCACCGGTCGGAGAGCATGTCGACGAGGAAGAGTCCCCGGCCGCTGAGGTCGGTCTCCTGGACCGGCATCAGACAGGGCAGGCCGCGGGAGGGGTCGCGCACCTCGACGCGGATCCAGCCCCGGCGGCGGCGCATACGGAGGCCGAACACCCGCGCCCCGGTGTGCCGTACGGCGTTGCCGACGAGTTCGGAGACGAGCAGGACGGCGTCCTCGGTCAGCTTCGGGGAGAGTCCCCACTGACGCAGGACGACGATCTGGGTGAGCCGGCGCGCGGTGCCCGCCGACTCGGGGCGGGACGGCAGCGGGACCTCCGCCTCGGTCGGGTCGCCGAACAACTCCAGCGCCCTGAGCGCCCGCTCGTCCTCGACCGCAGGCGACCAGCGCGCCGCGGTCGCACGGCCTTGTCCCCGCGGCTGATCGATACCCTCCAGCCCCGCCATGGGCCCATCATGGCCGCAGCCCGGGACGGCGGGGACCGTTCCGGCGGAATGCGCCCCCCGCGCACGCCCGTTCCGCGCCGTACGACCGGCATATGTCAAGGGCAGGGAGGACCTCGCGCCTCCCCCCGCGGCCTGCGGCGGAGACTCGGGCGGCGGCGGTCGGCGGATCCCGTCGGCAAGGCAGAGTTAAGGTCCCGTTAAGGCTGCCATAATCCGCTCCTTCGAGGGACCCGCCGCGGACTGGGCGTCAAGTGGCGGACGGTTACAGGAACTTCGCCTTGCCCGGCCCCTCCTCCACGAAGCTCCGCATCCCCCGCTCGCGGTCCTCGGTGGCGAACAGGCCCGCGAACCAGGTCCGTTCGACGGTGAGCCCGGTCTCGATATCTGTCTCCAGACCGGTGTCGACGGCCTCCTTCGCGGCGCGCAGCGCCAGCGCCGGGCCCTGCGCGAGCTTCGCCGCCCAGGCGTGCGCCTCGGTGTACACGTCGGTGGCCGGGACCACCCGGTCCACCAGGCCGAGGGTGAACGCCTCGTCGGCCTTGACCATGCGGCCGGTGAAGATGAGGTCCTTGGCGCGGGACGGGCCGATCAGCCGGGAGAGCCGCTGGGTGCCGCCGGCGCCGGGGATCAGGCCGAGCAGGATCTCCGGCTGGCCGAGCCTGGCGTCGTCCGCGGCGATGCGGTAGTCGGCGCAGAGGGCGAGTTCGCAGCCGCCGCCGAGCGCGTATCCGGTGACGGCGGCGACCACCGGCTTGGGGATACGGGCCACCGCCGTGAAGGAGTCCTGGAGGGCGCGGGACCGCACGACCATCGCCGCGTGGTCCATGGTCCGCATCTCCTTGATGTCCGCGCCCGCCGCGAACACCTTCTCGCCGCCGTAGATCACCACGGCGCGCACGTCGTCGCGGCGGGCGGCCTCGCCGGCCAGTTCCCTGATGCGGTCCTGGGTGGCTGCGTCCAGCGCGTTCATGGGCGGGCGGTCGAGGCGGAGGGTGCCGACGCCCGCGGCTACTTCGAGAGTCACGGTCATGCGGGCATTATCGGCGCCGGAGCGGCCGTTCCCCCAGAGGGGCGCCGCCCGGCGGCCGACGGACGGGGGGGCGCGGGGGGGGGGGGGCAGCGCCCGGGCCCCCCCGGCGG
>NZ_JBEXET010000072.1:5035-27380 GCF_040606415.1 Streptomyces sp. NPDC005423
GCCGTGGGTCACGGCACCGGGCCCGCCGGTCAGGCGCGGCTCACGCCTTCCACTGCGCCCACGACATGTTCCAGCCGTTGAGCCCGTTGTCGGGCGAGACCGTCTGATCGTCGGAGTGCTTCACGACCACCACGTCACCGATCATCGAGTGGTTGTAGAACCAGGCGGCCGGCACGCTCTTGCTGTAGCCGCCCTTGACGTCCTGGAGGCCGACGCAGCCGTGGCTGGCGTTGTAGTTGCCGAAGGCGCCGCCGCCCCAGTAGTTGCCGTGGATGAAGGTGCCGGAGGAGGTCAGACGGATGGCGTGCGGGACGTCCTTGATGTCGTACTCGCCGCCGTAGCCGACCGTTTCGCCGTTCATCCGGGTCACTTCGAGCTTCTCGCTCATGACCATCTGGCCGTTCCAGGTGTCGTAGCCGGGCTTGCCGGTGGTGACCGGGATGGTCCGGACGGTCCGGCCGTCCTGGGTGACCTTCATGGTGTGCTTCTTGGCGTCCACCACGGAGACCTGGTTGCGGCCGATGGTGAAGGAGACCGTCTTGGCCTGCTTGCCGTAGACGCCCGGCCGGCCCTCGACGCCGTCGAGGTCGAGTTTGACGGTGACCTTGGTGCCGGACTTCCAGTAGTGCTCGGGGCGGAAGTCCAGGCGGTCGTTGCCGAACCAGTGGCCCTCGACGGGGACGGCCGGCCGCGTCGTGACGGTGATCGCCTTCTGCACGTCCCCGGGGTGGGTGATGCCCCGGGTGAAGTTGACCGAGAAGGGCATGCCGACGCCGACCGTGGAGCCGTCCTCGGGCGTGAAGGTGCCGGTGAAGGTGGTCTTCGGGGTCAGCGTGGTGAAGCTGGAGTCCTCGGCGGCGACCCGGCCCGCGGAGTCCTTGGCGACCGCGTGCACGGTGTACTTGGTGGCGGCGGCGAGATGCGAGGCGGGCGTCCAGGTCGCCCCGCCGCCGGTGATCGCGCCGTCGACCTTGCCGCCCGCCGTGTTCTTGACGACGACCTCGGTCAACTTGCCCTTGGCGGCGGTGACTTTGAGGGCGCCGGTGGTGTCCACGGCCTTGGAGCCGTTGCCTGGCGCGATCGTCACGACCGCCGCCGACTGCTTCGTCGCCGCCGTGCCCGCTTCCTTGCCCTTGGCGTCGCCCGAGCCGGACCCGGAACCCGGAGCCCCGCCTCCGCACGCGGTCACGGCGAGCAGCAGCACACCGACAACCACCGCCGCCGGAGCCTTGCGGCCCCGGCCTCGCGGGTCCCCCGATATCGGTCGCACGTTCAAGACGTTCTCCCCTCGCCGGGCCTGGTCCGGCCCGCACCCCAGCGCATCTGACGTGCGCGTCCGCGCATATTAACCGTCAGGTTTTGAGCTTCATGTCAGCTGGATGTCACCGTTCGGTCGCAACTTCGACCGGCGGCCGGCCGCGGGAGTCCGCCCGTTTGCGGGTCAGTTGACCGCGCTGCCCGCCTTCCACCGCTTCCAGCCCATGTTCCACCCGCCGAGTCCGTTGTCCGGAGCGACCGTCTTGTCCTTGCTGTGGACCACCTCGACCACGTCACCGATGAGGCTGCGGTCGAAGAACCAGCCGGCCGGGGTGTCGGAGCCGCCGCCCTTGACGTCCCGCAGACCGACGCAGCCGTGGCTGACGTTGGTCCGCCCGGGAGCGTCCGGCGCCCAGTAGTTGCCGTGCAGGAAGGTGCCGGAGTCGGTGAGCCGCATGGCGTGCGGGACGTCGGGGATGTCGTACTCGCCGCCGAAGCCGACCGTGCGGCTGTTCATCCGGGTCACCTCCAGCATCTCCATGACCACCATCTTCCCGTTGTAGGTGGTGGTCTTGGGGCTGCCGGCGGTGATCGGCACGGTGGACAGCAGCGCGCCGTCGCGCCGCACCTCCATGGTGTGCCGTGCCGCGTCGACCAGGGAGACCTGGCTGCGGCCGACGGTGAAGGAGAACGTCCGGGACTGGAGTCCGTAGACGCCGCGGGCTCCCTCGACGTCCCGCAGCCGCAGCGCCACCGTGACCTGGGTGCCGGGCTTCCAGTACGTCTCGGGGCGGAAGTCGACGCGGGTGGCGCCGAACCAGTGCGGGCGGATCTCCACGGCGGGTTTCGCGGTGACCCGGATGGCGCGCTCCACGGCGGCCCGGTTGTCGATGTCGCGGTTGAAGCCCAGCGAGACGATCATGCCGGTGCCGACCGTGGCCCGGTTCTCGGGGGTGACGTACCCCACGAACCGCTCGCCCGGGACGTACGTCGTGAAGGTGGTGTGCCGGGCCGAGCGGTGGCCGTCGTCGTCCACGGCCACCGCGTCGACCGTGTACTTGGCGGCCAGCGCGAGCCGGTCGTCGTCGGGCTGCCAGCGCGACCCGCCGTCCGAGAGGTGCCCCACGACAGGTGAGTCCTGGGCGTCCTGCTCCTTGACGACGGTCACCGACTCCAGCCGCCCGTCCGGGACTTGGACCCTCAGCTTCCGGTCGGGTCTCACCTCTCGGTCGGTGTCGTCGGGGGTGATCCGGATGGCGTCCTCGGGCGCCGGGGGTTTGCCCAGCATCCCGCCGATGGCGGAGCCGCCGGCGCCGCCCGAAGTGCAGCCGGCGGCTCCGGCCAGCAGTCCCGCCCATGTCAGTACGGCGGCCGTCGCGGCCCCCGCGCGCCGTGCGCGCCCTTGTGCGTAGCTCACGGGAGCACAACGACCGGCCCGGCCCAGGGGAAACGTGAGTGCGACGCAAGCTCTGGGCAGAACACTGGGGAGAACGACACGACGGGAGCCGCGGCCGGGACGCCCTACGCCCTGACTACTACGTCGTTCCACGAGCCGCGGGAGGCCGGACGGTGTCGAGCGCAGCCGAGCAGAAGGCAGTGCAGCAGGAACGGATCACGGGCGGGGTGCCGGTGCCGCGCGTGGTCGGGATACCGGCCGGCCCGGCGCGGGCGCTGCCGGCGCCCGTCGTCTGGCCGGGGACATCGATGCCACTGGGTGCCCGCTACCGGGTCGGTCCCGACGGGGTGGCCGGCACCAACTTCGCGCTGTGGGCGGGCGGTGCGGAGGCGGTCGACCTCTGTCTCTTCGACGCGGAGGGCCGGGAGACGCGGCTGGCGCTGACCGAGCCGACCCACGAGATCTGGCACGGCTTCGTGCCGGGGGTCGCGCCCGGCACGCGCTACGGCTTCCGGGTGCACGGCCGCTGGGACCCGTGGACCGGCGCCCGCTGGAACCCGGCGAAGCTGCTCCTCGATCCCTACGCGCACGCCGTGGACGGCGAGTTCGGGCTGCCGCCCGAGGTGTACGCGCATGTCCGCGACTGGCCGCAGCAGCACGTCGCGGACACCGTGCGCGACGACCGCGACTCGGCGCCGTACGTGCCCAAGGGCGTCGTCGTGCACGACGACACGACCGAGGACGAGTGGCTGGACGACCGCCGCCCGAAGACACCGTGGGCGGACTCGGTCATCTACGAGCTGCACGTGGGCGGCTTCACCAAGCTGCACCCGGAGATCCCCGAACAGCTCCGGGGCACCTACGCCGGGCTGGCGCACCCGGCCGCCATCGAGCACCTCGTCCGGCTGGGCGTGACGGCCGTGGAGCTGCTCCCCGTCCACCAGTTCGCGCACGAGGACCATCTGCTGCGCAAGGGGCTGAAGAACTACTGGGGTTACAACTCGATCGGCTACTTCGCCCCGCACGCGGCCTACGCGGCGACCGGCACGGCGGGCCAGCAGGTCGGCGAGTTCAAGCGGATGGTGCGGGCGCTGCACGCGGCCGGTATCGAGGTCATCCTCGACGTGGTCTACAACCACACGGCGGAGGCGGGCGAGTTGGGCCCGATGCTCTCGCTCAAGGGCATCAGCAACCCCGGCTACTACCGGCTCCAGGACGACGCCCGCCGCTACAGCGACTACACCGGCTGCGGCAACACCCTGCACGTGGTCCAGCCGCACGTCCTGCGGCTGATCACCGACTCGCTGCGGTACTGGGTGACGGAGATGGGCGTGGACGGCTTCCGCTTCGACCTGGCGGCGGCGCTGGCCCGGTCGATGCACGACGTCGACATGCTCTCGCCGTTCCTCGCGGTGATCGCCCAGGACCCGGTGCTGCGCCGGGTGAAACTGATCGCCGAGCCGTGGGACATCGGTTCGGGCGGTTACCAGGTGGGTGCCTTCCCGCCGCTGTGGACGGAGTGGAACGACCGGTACCGGGGCGCCGTACGGGACTTCTGGCGGGGCGCGCTGCCCGACGTACGGGATCTCGGGTACCGGCTGTCGGGGTCGAGCGACCTGTACGCGTGGGGCGGCCGGCGGCCCTACGCCTCGGTCAACTTCATCACCGCGCACGACGGTTTCACCCTGCGGGACCTGGTGTCGTACGAGCACAAGCACAACGAGGCGAACGGCGAGAACAACCGGGACGGCACGGACGACAACCGGTCGTGGAACTGCGGGGTCGAGGGCGAGACGGACGACCCGGACGTACTGGACCTGCGGCGGCGGCAGTTGAGGAACCTGCTGACCACCCTGCTGCTCTCCACCGGCGTGCCGATGCTGGTCGCCGGTGACGAGCTGGGGCGCACCCAGGGCGGCAACAACAACGCCTACTGCCAGGACAACGCGATCAGCTGGATGGACTGGAGCCTGCTGGAGGACCCCGCGTGGCGGGCGCTGACCGATCTCACCGCCCGGCTGATCACGCTGCGCAACCGCCATCCGGTGCTGCGCCGGCGGTCGTTCTTCTCCGGCCGGGCGCACTCCGTGGACGGGCTGCGGGATCTGGCCTGGTTCACCCCGAGCGGCGCGGAGATGACGGAGCACGACTGGTACGCGCCGGCGGCCACGCTGGGCATGTATCTGTCCGGGCGGGACATTCCGGGCCGCGACGAGCGGGGCACGCCGATCGTCGACGACAGCTTCCTCACGGTGCTGCACTCCGGGGACCGGCCGACGGAGTTCGTGCTGCCGGGGCCGCCGTGGGCGGAGCGGTACGAGGTGATCGTCGACACCGCGCGCGAGGACCAGGACGAGGCGCCGGGCGTACGGCACGAGGCCGGATCGGCGATCACGCTGGCGCCCCGGTCCGTGCTGCTGCTGAAGGTCGGCTGAGCGGGCCGGTCAGCCGAGGATGCCGCGGTCGTACGCCACGGCGACCGCGGCCGCCCGGTCCGACCCGCTCGAACAGGCATCGGCCGATCGGCTGATGCCGCCCTACGACCGGTCGAACGCGCAGGTCGCGGGGGCGTGGGCGGAGCCGGGCGCGGCCAAAACCCGCTAGGCACTGTCGGTGCCGATCCGTAGGCTCGCCCCTGATGGCCACGACACACGCACCCGCCGAAGACCGTTCCGACCGATCCGCCGTCCGTGTCCTCCTGCGCCTGTGGCCGTACGTCCGGCCCGTGCGGGCGCGGCTGTTCGTCGCCGCCGGGGTCGCGGTGCTCGCGTCCTGTACGGGGCTGGTGATCCCGCTCGTCCTGAAGTGGATGGTGGACGGTCCGGTCAGCGACCGCGATCCGGCGGGCGTGTGGCTGGGGGCGCTGTACCTGCTGCTGCTCGGCATCGCGGAGGCGCTGCTGTTCGGGCTGCGGCGCTGGCTGGTGGCGCGCCCGCTGTCACGTGTCGAGGCGGCGATGCGGGCGGATCTCTACGGGCGGCTGCAACGGCTGCCGGTCTCCTTCCACGACCGGTGGCCGTCGGGCCAGTTGCTCTCCCGGGGCACCACGGACCTGATGCTGCTGCGGATGTTCCTCGCCTTCCCGCTGACGTTCCTGTTGGTGAACGCCGTGACGATCCTGGTGGGGGTGACCATCCTGGTGCTCCAGAACTGGACGCTGGGGCTGGTGCTGCTGGGGCCCGCGGTGCCCATGGTCCTCACCTGCGTGGTCTTCGAGCGGCGGTACGCGCACGTGGCGCGGCTGGCGCAGGACCAGGTCGGGGACCTGACGACGGTCGTCGAGGAGAGCGTCCTGGGCATCCGGATCATCAAGGGCTTCGGCCGCCACCGCAGCCAGGCGCGGGCGTTCCGCGACCTGTCCGGCCGGCTGCGCGACACCGAACTGCGCAAGGCCGGCCTGCTGTCGACGATCTGGGGCGTCATCGTCACCCTTCCCGAAGTGGCCATCGGGGCGGCCCTGGTGCTGGGCACCGTCCAGGTGGCCGACGGCGGCCTCTCCGCGGGCACGCTGGTCGCCTTCCTCTCCACCGCCCTGGCGCTGCGCTGGCCCGTGGAGTCCATCGGCTTCCTCCTCGCGATGAGCCAGGAGGCGGCGACCGCGACGGAGCGGTACTTCGAGGTGATGGACGTCGAACCGGAGGGGACGGGGTCCGTCGGGTCCCGCGCCGGGACGGCCCCGCTCCCCGCGCCGGCGGAGGCGGAGGGCGGTCTGCGCTTCCACGACGTCGTCTTCCGCTACTCCGACGCCCCGGCCGGCTCCCCGCCCACTCTGGACCACGTCGACCTGCACATCCGGCCGGGCGAGTCGATGGCGCTCGTCGGCGCCACCGGCACCGGCAAGACCACGCTGACGGCGCTCGTCCCCCGGCTGCACGAGCTGACGTCCGGGCGGATCACGCTGGACGGCACGGACATCACGGCGATGTCCCGCGAGGAGCTGCGCACCAAGGTCGCCGTCGCCTTCGAGGAGCCGACGCTCTTCTCGGCGAGCGTCGGGGAGAACGTGCTGATGGGTGCCGAAGAGAGCGCCGGCGAGGCCGAGTTGGAGCGGGCGCTGGCCGTCGCGCAGGCCGACTTCGCGCACGCGCTGCCGCAGGGTACGCGCACCAAGGTCGGCGAGCAGGGCCTCAGCCTCTCCGGCGGCCAGCGCCAGCGCCTCGCGCTGGCCCGCGCGGTGGTCGGCCGGCCCCGGTTCCTCGTCCTGGACGACCCGCTCTCCGCGCTCGACGTGCACACCGAGGCCGCCGTGGAGGCCGCCCTGCGCCGGGTCCTCGCCGACACCACCGCCCTGATCGTCGCCCACCGCCCCTCCACGGTCCTGCTCGCCGACCGGGTCGCGCTGCTCTCCGGCGGCCGGATCACGGCGGTCGGCACCCACCCCGAACTGCTGCGCACCAACGCCGAGTACGCGCATCTCATGTCGGGCGCCGACCACCAGGAGGACCAGCGATGACCGCGGCCACCACGTCCGCCCCGGCCACCGGCGACGACGCGGAACCCCCGCGCCCGCCCGCCGTCGACGACCCCTTCGACCGGGACGTCCTGCCCACTCCGCCGGGCGCCACCGGGACGCTGCTCCGCTCGCTGCTCGCCCCGATGAGGGGCCGCGTCACCGTCACCACCCTGCTCCTGCTGCTCCAACAGGCCGCGGTGCAGGCGGGGCCGCTGCTGGTGGCGTACGCCATCGACCGCGCCGTACCGGCGTTCCGCCGCCACGACCACGGCCCGCTGATCGCCGTGGGCGCGGGCTATCTGCTGTGCGCGCTGGTCTCCGGCGGGCTCCAGTACGCGTTCATCGGCGCCGCCGCCCGCGTCAACCAGGACGTGCTGCTCGATCTGCGCGGCCGGATCTTCCGCCACGCGCAGGCCCTCAGCATCGACTTCCACGAGCGCTACACCTCGGGCCGGCTGATCTCGCGGTCCACCGCCGACGTCGAGTCGCTGCGCGAACTGCTCAGCGAGGGGCTCCAGGAACTGGTCACGGTCATCCTCTCGTTCGTCTACATCGCGGCGGTGCTGCTCTGGCTGGACCTGGGCCTGGGCGCGGTGGCGGTGGCGTCCTTCGTCCCGCTGTACGCGTTGGTACGGCGCTACCGGCGGCGGGCGGGACAGGTGTACGCGCTGCGGTCCACGGCGATCGCCGCCGTGATCGTGAAGTTCGTGGAGACGATGAACGGCATCCGGCCGGTCCGCGCCTTCCGCCGCGAGGACGTCAACGACGCCGACTTCCAGGTCCTGAACCAGCGGCTCGAACGGAGGAACGGCGACGCCCTGTTGGAGATGGCCCGCTATGTCACCGGCTCCCGGCTGATCGCCAACACGGCCGTCGCGGTGATCGTGCTCTGGGGCGCCTACCGGGTCGCGGACGGTTCGCTGGCGCTGGGTGTGCTGGCGGCGGCCGTGCTCTATCTGCGCCGCCTCTACGACCCGATCGACCGGCTCGGCATGTTCCTCAACTCCTACCAGTCGGCGGCGGCCTCCCTGGAGAAGATCGCCGGTCTGCTGGCCCAGACGCCCACCGTGCCGGAGCCGTCCACCCCCCGCCAACTCCCGTCACCCGCCTCGGACATGCCCGGCCGCGAGGTCGTCTTCGACGGTGTCCGTTTCACCTACCGCACCGGCGGCGAGGTACTGCCCCGCTTCGACCTCGCCCTGTCCGCCGGCCAGACGGTCGCCGTCGTCGGCTCCACCGGTGCCGGCAAGTCCACCCTGGCCAAGCTGCTCGCCCGTTTCTACGACCCGTCCGAGGGCCGGGTCCTGCTGGACGGCGTCGACCTGCGCGAGCTGCCGGTGCCCGAACTGCGGCGCGGGGTGGTGATGGTGACGCAGGAGGCGTTCCTCTTCTCCGGCACGGTCGCCGAGAACATCGCGATCGGCCGCCCGGACGCCTCCCGCACGGAGATCGAGCGGGCGGCGAAGGCGATCGGCGCGCACGACTTCATCAGCGCCCTGCCCGACGGCTACGACACCGACGTACGCAAGCGGGGCGGCCGCATCTCGGCGGGGCAGCGCCAACTCGTCGCCTTCGCGCGGGCGTTGCTCGCCGATCCGGCGGTGCTGATCCTCGACGAGGCGACCAGCTCCCTCGACATCCCCGGTGAACGGGCCGTGCAGCGCGCCATGTCGACGGTGCTGCGCGGCCGTACGGCGGTGGTGATCGCGCACCGGCTCTCCACCGTCGAGATCGCGGACCGGGTGCTCGTCATGGAACAGGGCATGGTCGTCGAGGACGGCACCCCTGCCGAACTGATCGCGGGTACGGGCCGGTTCGCGGATCTGCACCGGGCGTGGCGGGACAGTCTGGTCTAGAGAGGGCGGGGACGGCTGATGATCGACGCGTACGAGGACCCGGGCACACCCGACTGTCGTGGCGGCTGGTGGTTTCTGTGGTGGCTGGTGCGCCGCCAGCCAGGGCGGGCCGTGCTGGGGGCGGTGCTGGCCAGTGGGTGGATGGTGCTGATGGCGGCCACGCCGTACCTGATGGCGCGGGCCGTCGACGAGGGCCTCGAACCGGACGACATGGGCGCGCTGGCCCGGTGGAGCGGGGCGCTCTTCGCGGTCGGCGCGGTGAACGCCTGGATCGGTCTCCTGCGGCACCGGGTGATGACCCGGCTGCGGATGGACGCCAACTTCCGCACGGTGAAGGTCGTCGTCGGGCAGGCGGTCCGGCTGGGCGCGACGCTGCCGCGGCAGACCGGGGCCGGGGAGGTCGTCACGATCGGTGTCGGCGACGTGCAGACGATCAGCCAGTCGCTGACCGTGGTCGGCCCGGGGGTCGGCTCGGTCGTCGCGTACGCGGCGGTGGCCGGGCTGCTGTTCTCGGTCTCGCTGCCGCTGGCGGTCGTGGTGCTGCTCGGGGTGCCGGTCTTCGGGGTGCTGGTCGGGCCGCTGATGGGCCGGTTGCAGGGCGCGGAGACGGAGTACCGGGAGCGGCAGAGCGTGCTGACCGCTCGGATCGGCGACCTCGCGGGCGGGCTGCGGGTCCTCAACGGGCTGGGCGGCAAGGGGCTGGTCGCGGACGCGTTCGGCCGGGACTCGCTCCGGCTGCGGGAACAGGGCTACCGGGTGGGCTCGGTGACCAGCTGGATGCAGGCGCTCGGGGTCGGCCTGCCGACTCTGTTCCTCGCCGTGGTGACCTGGCTGGCGGCCCGGCTGACCGCCCAAGGGGCCATCACCGTAGGCCAGTTGGTGTCGGTGTACGGCTATGTCGCCGTACTGGTGGGGCCGGTGGCGTTCTTCGTCGAGTGCGGTTACCAGCTCAGCCGGGGCGTGGTGGCCGCCCGCCGGGTCGTACGACTGCTGCGGCTGGAGCCGGCCGCCGACCTCGGTGCCGCGCGGGCCCCCGCCGAACCGTCCGTGCTGCACGACCCGGAGTCCGGGGTCCGGGTGGCGCCCGGCCGGCTGACCGCGCTGGCCGGGGCGCGGCCGGCCGACGCCGCGGCCGTGGTCGACCGCCTCGGCCGCTACCGGCCGTCCGCGGCCACCTGGGGCGGGGTGCGGCTGGACGAGGTCGCGCTGCCCCAGGTCAGGGAGCGGATCCTGGTGGCCGGCGACGAGGCGGACCTGTTCGCCGGTTCGCTGCGCGAGTCGGTGGCGGGACGCGGGGCGGCCGGGCCCGGCACGGACGGCGACCCGGCCGTGACGCGGGCCCTGCGCGCCGCCGCCGCCGAGGACGTCGTGCGGGGGCTGCCCGCCGGGCTCGACTCGGCCGTGTCCGCGCAGGGCCGCAGTCTCTCCGGCGGGCAGCGGCAGCGGGTCAGGCTGGCGCGGGCGCTGTTCGCCGATCCCGAGGTGCTGCTCGCCGTGGAGCCGACGTCGGCGCTGGACGCGCACACGGAGGCCGCCGTCGCCGACCGGCTGCGCACCGCGCGGGCCGGCCGGACGACCGTCGTGACCAGTACCTCCCCGCTGCTGCTCGACCGCGCCGACACCGTGCACTACCTGGTCGACGGGAAGGTCGCGGCCAGCGGCCGGCACCGTCAACTCCTCGACGGGGAGCCGGGTTACCGGGCGCTGGTGGCCCGCGAGACCGATACCGAGGAGGCCGTACGGTGAACGCCGCGTCGTCGGGACAATTGCCGGTGGCGGAGGCCGCCGACGTACGGCGGGCCGCCGGACGGCTGGTCGGGGCCGACCCGCGGGCCGTCGCCGGTCTGCTCGGACTGAACGCCCTGGCGGCCGTGGCGGGGCTCGCCGGTCCGTGGCTGGTCGGCCGGATGGTCGACGCGGCACGGGCCGGGGGCGGGGTGCGGACGGTGGACCGGCTGGCGTTCGCCCTGGTGCTCTGTGCGGTGGCGCAGCTGCTGCTGGCGCGCTGGGCGCGGTACGTGGGCCACCGCTTCGGGGAGCGCACCCTGGCCCGGATCCGGGAGGAGTTCGTCGCGCGGACCCTGGCGCTGCCCGCGTCGGTCGTGGAGCGGGCCGGCACCGGCGATCTCACCGCGCGCGGCACGGCGGACGTGGCGACCGTGGGCACGACGCTGCGCGACGCCGGGCCCGAGCTGCTGATCAGCGGGGTGCAGGCGCTGTTCGTGTTCGGCGCGGTCTTCGTGCTGGAGCCGCTGCTCGGTCTGTTCGGTGTGCTGGGTCTGACGCCGATCTGGATCGCGCTCCGCTGGTACCTGCGGCGGGCCAGGAACGGCTATCTCGCGGAGGGCGCGGCCACCTCGGAGGTGGCGGAGGTCGTCGCGGCGACGGCGTCCGGGGCCCGGACGGTGGAGGCGTTCCGGCTGGCGGAGCGGCGGACCGCGGTGACCCGGGACGCGCTGGAGACGGCCCGCCGCGCCCGGCTGTACACGCTCTCCCTGCGGAGCGTGTTCTTCCCGGTGGTCGATGTGACGTACCTGATCCCGGTGACCGGTGTGCTGCTGATCGGCGGCTGGCTGCACGCGCGCGGCGCGATGAGCCTGGGGGCGGTGGTGGCGGCGGCGCTCTACTTCCGGCAGTTGAGCGAGCCGCTCGACGCGGTGCTGATGCGGGTGGAGCAGCTCCAGAGCGGCGGCGCCTCGTTCGCCCGGGTGGAGGGGCTGGCCCGGGCGCCACGCTCCGCGCCGGCCGGGGCACCGACCCCGGTGGACGACCGGATCGACGTGGCCGGGGTGCGGTACGCCTACGAGCAGGGCGGCGAGGTGCTGCGCGGGGTCGACCTCACCGTGCGGCCCGGGGAGCGGCTGGCGGTGGTGGGGCCGTCGGGGGCCGGGAAGACGACGCTGAGCAGGCTGCTCGCGGGGGTCGACGCGCCGACCGCCGGAACGGTGACGGTGGGCGGGGTGCCGATCGCGGATCTGGAGCCGGAGCGGCTGCGCCGGCAGGTCGTGCTGGTCACCCAGGAGCACCATGTGTTCCTGGGCACGGTCCGCGACAATCTGCGGATCGCCGAACCGGCGGCCACCGACGCGGAGTTGTGGGCCGCGCTGACGGCGGTCGGCGCCGAGGGCTGGGTGGCGGAGCTGCCGGACGGGCTGGACACCGCTCTGGGCGCGAACGGTTGGCCGACCGACGGTTCTCAGGCGCAGCAACTCGCCCTGGCGCGCGTGGTGTTGGCGGGTCCGCACACGCTGATCCTGGACGAGGCGACGGCGTTGCTCGATCCGGCCACCGCCCGGCACACCGAGCGGGCGCTGGCCGCCGTACTGGAGGGACGTACCGTCATCGCCATCGCGCACCGGCTGCACACGGCGCACGACGCGGACCGGGTGGCCGTGATGGAGGACGGTCTGCTCACC
Organism: Streptomyces sp. NPDC005423; assembly: GCF_040606415.1. Classification (NCBI taxonomy): domain Bacteria; kingdom Bacillati; phylum Actinomycetota; class Actinomycetes; order Kitasatosporales; family Streptomycetaceae; genus Streptomyces; species Streptomyces sp. NPDC005423. The sequence continues at coordinate 17,414 of NZ_JBEXET010000072.1, forward strand.
GAGGTCGGCGCCCACGAGGAGCTGGTGGCCGCGGACGGGGCCTACGCCGCCCTGTGGCACTCCTGGCACGGGGCGGGACCGGCACAGGCAGAGGCAGAGGCAGAGGTCTTGCCACCCGCATAGTCCGTATACCGAACATGAACATCCGGACAACGAACGAGTTCTGGCCAAGTTCCTGACGCGCTCCTGACAGAAAGCGCGGGCTGCTGCCACTCTTCCCACTGGCGCTTCACAGCAACCCCACAGCTTTCCCTGTGATCTCCCCTGGTCGCGCGATCCGCGACCGTCCAGAAGGAGTCAGTGTTGAGAAGCAATTCCTCGCGCAGACGCACCTCCCACACCCTCGCCATAGCCGGCGTCACCGCACTGCTCGCCGCCGCCGTCCAGGCGGGTGCCGCCACCGCCGCTCCCGCCAACTCCCCATCAGTGAAGGGCGATCCGGCCCACACCGCGGTGCGACTCTCGCCCTCGCAGCGCGCCGAACTGCTCCGCGACGCCGACGCGGCGCGGTCCGCCACCGCCCGCGACATCGGCCTCGGCTCCCGGGAGCGACTCGTCGCCCGTGACGTCGTCAAGGACGCGGACGGCACCCTCCACACCCGCTACGAACGCACCTACGCCGGTCTCCCGGTCCTCGGCGGTGACCTGGTGGTCGACACCGCCAGGTCCGGTGCGACCGAGCGGGTCGTCAGGGCGACGAACGCCGCCCTCAAGGTGGCCGACCTGACCCCGGACGTCACGAAGGCGTCGGCCGAGCGGCAGGCGGTCTCCCGCGCCGGGGCGCTCGGCGCCCGCGAACCGGCGGCCGAGTCGGCCCGCAAGGTGATCTGGGCCGCGAGCGGCAGGCCGGTCCTCGCCTACGAGACGGTCGTCGGCGGCCTCCAGGACGACGGCACCCCCAACGCGCTGCACGTCATCACCGACGCGGCCACCGGCAAGAAGCTCTACGAGTACCAGGGCGTCGAGACCGGCGTCGGCAACACCCAGTACAGCGGCCAGGTGACGCTGACGACGACCCAGTCGGGCTCCACGTACACGCTGAACGACGGCGCGCGCGGCGGCCACAAGACGTACAACCTGAACCACGGGACCTCCGGCACCGGCACGCTGTTCTCGCAGACCAACGACACTTGGGGCAACAGCACCACGTCGAACGCGGCGACGGCCGGCGCCGACGCGCACTACGGCGCGCAGGAGACGTGGGACTTCTACAAGAACACGTTCGGCCGCAGCGGCATCAAGAACAACGGTGTGGGCGCCTACTCCCGTGTGCACTACGGGAACTCGTACGTGAACGCGTTCTGGGACGACAGCTGCTTCTGCATGACCTACGGCGACGGCTCCGGCAACGCGGACCCGCTGACGGCGCTGGACGTGGCGGGCCACGAGATGAGCCACGGCGTCACCTCCAACACCGCCGGGCTCAACTACTCCGGTGAGTCGGGCGGGTTGAACGAGGCGACCTCCGACATCTTCGGCACCGGCGTGGAGTTCTACGCCGCCAACTCCTCCGACGTCGGCGACTACCTCATCGGCGAGAAGATCGACATCAACGGCGACGGCACGCCGCTGCGTTACATGGACAAGCCGAGCAAGGACGGCGGCTCCGCGGACAGTTGGTACTCGGGTGTCGGCAACCTCGACGTGCACTACTCCTCGGGCGTCGCCAACCACTTCTTCTACCTGCTGAGCGAGGGCAGCGGCGCCAAGGTCATCAACGGCGTCAGCTACAACTCGCCCACGGCGGACGGGCTCGCGGTCACCGGCATCGGCCGGGACAAGGCGCTCCAGATCTGGTATCGGGCGCTCACCACGAAGTTCACCTCCACCACCAACTACGCGGCGGCCCGCACCGGCACGCTGGCGGCGGCCGGGGAGCTGTACGGCACCACGGGCGCCGAGTACAAGGCGGTGCAGGACGCGTGGGCGGCCGTCGCCGTCGGCGCGCGCTCCGGAGGCGGCGGCGGGGGTGGCGGCACGTCGTTCGAGAACACCACCGACGTATCGATTCCGGACAACGGAGCGGCGGTCACGTCGTCCGTCACGGTCTCGGGCCGGTCGGGCAACGCCCCCTCGAACCTTCAGGTCTCGGTCGACATCGTGCATACCTGGCGCGGTGACCTGGTGATCGACCTGGTCGCCCCGGACGGGTCTGCGTACCGCCTGAAGAACTCCAGCTCCTCCGACTCCGCGGACAACGTGCAGGCGACCTACACCGTCAACGCCTCCTCCGAAGTGGCCAACGGTGTCTGGAAGTTGAAGGTCCAGGACGTGGCGGCACAGGACACCGGCTACATCAACAGCTGGAAGCTGACCTTCCCGTAGACCGCACCCCGCGGGTCGGTGAGAGGGGCGGCGTCCCGGGGTCCGGCGACCCGGGGCGCCGCCCTCGCCGGAGGGTCGTTTACATTCCGGCAACATTCATCTGACAGTCGTTTTTGAGCCAACATCACTTCAGGGTCCTGACATGTACGCGCCGTCAGTGTCAGTCTTCCCTCACGCCGCTTCAGCACAGCTACTTCACAACCGCTCCGGGCGGTATCCCCACGCCGCCCGGACTCCCCCACTGAGGAGCTTGCGTGACCCCCGTCTACGCGCGTCACCGCACCACTCTCGCCATCGCCACCGCCGTCGCCGCCGGAGCCCTGCTCGCCACCGGACTGACCTCCGGTGCCGCCTCCGCCCAGACCGCGGCGGCCGGGAAGGCCCCCCTCGCCGCCGCCCCGGTCCAGCTCAGCGCCTCCGCGCATACCGCGCTGGTCAAGCAGCAGCAGGCCGCGGCGCCCGAGACCGCCCGGACGATAGGCCTCGGCACCAAGGAGAAGCTGGTCGTCAAGGACGTCGTCAAGGACGTCGACGGCACGGTGCACACCCGCTACGAGCGCACCTACGCCGGCCTGCCGGTGCTCGGCGGCGACCTGGTCGTCCACACCGCGCCCTCCGGTGCCACCAAGAGCGTGACCAGAGCGGCCAAGTCGGCCATCAAGGTCGCCTCGGTGAAGCCGCAGATCACCGCCGCGAAGGCGGAGAAGCAGGCGCTGACCGCCGCCAAGTCGGCCGGCTCGGCCAAGACCTCCGCCGACTCCGCGCCCCGCAAGGTGATCTGGGCCGGCAGCGGCACGCCGGTCCTCGCCTACGAGACGGTCGTCGGCGGCCTCCAGGACGACGGCACCCCCAACGCGCTGCACGTCATCACCGACGCGGCCACCGGCAAGAAGATCTTCGAGTACCAGGGCATCGAGAACGCCACCGGTACCGGCAGGTCGCTGTACTCGGGCACCGTCAACCTCGAGACCACCCTGTCGGGCTCGACGTACCAGCTGACCGACGGCACCCGCGGCAGCCACAAGACGTACAACCTGGCGCACAAGACGTCGGGCACCGGCACGCTCTTCACCGACGCGGACAACGTCTGGGGAACCGGCGCCGCCTCCAGCTCCACCACCGACCAGACCGCCGCCGCGGACGCCGCCTACGGCGCCCAGGAGACGTGGGACTTCTACAAGAACACGTTCGGCCGCAGCGGCATCAAGAACAACGGCGTCGGCGCCTACTCCCGTGTGCACTACGGCAGTTCGTACGTGAACGCGTTCTGGGACGACAGCTGCTTCTGCATGACCTACGGCGACGGCTCCAGCAACACCCACCCGCTGACCTCGCTGGACGTGGCCGGCCACGAGATGAGCCACGGCGTCACCTCCAACACCGCGGGCCTCAACTACTCCGGCGAGTCCGGCGGGTTGAACGAGGCGACCTCCGACATCTTCGGCACCGGCGTCGAGTTCTACGCCGCCAACTCCTCCGACGTCGGCGACTACCTCATCGGCGAGAAGATCAACATCAACGGCGACGGCACCCCGCTGCGCTACATGGACAAGCCCAGCAAGGACGGCGGCTCCGCCGACTACTGGTCCTCCTCCGTGGGCAGCAAGGACGTCCACTACTCCTCGGGCGTCGCCAACCACTTCTTCTACCTGCTGTCCGAGGGCAGCGGCGCGAAGACGATCAACGGGGTCGCCTACAACTCCCCGACGTACAGCGGCTCCACCGTCACCGGCATCGGCCGCGCCAAGGCACTCCAGATCTGGTACAAGGCGCTGACGACGTACTTCACGTCGACGACCAACTACAAGTCGGCCCGCACCGGCACGCTCAGCGCCGCTGCCGCCCTGTACGGCTCCGGCTCCACCGAGTACAACGCGGTGGCGGCGGCCTGGACGGCGGTCAACGTCAGCTGACCGAAGACCGGCCCGGCCGGTCCCGGCACACGGCGGCACCCGGAACGGACTCCGTTCCGGGTGCCGCCCTACTCTTGGGTCCCATGTCCTTCACGTACGACGACGTCGGCGCCACCCGGGAGCCCGGCTTCTGCCCTCCGGGCTTCCGCTCCCTGCATGTGCGCACCCGGATAGGCGAGGGCGAGAAGATCTTCCGCCGGGCCGCCGAAGCGGTCCTGACCTGGGAGGCGCACCGGGAGACGGGCGTCGGCATCGAGACAAAAGCCGACCGTGCCGCCCCCGGCGCCGACGTCACCGTCACCCTCGCCGGAGTGATCCGCGCGCCCTGCCGCATCGTCTGGACGGTGGAGGAACACCGCCGCGCCGGCTGGGCCTACGGCACCCTGGAGGGCCACCCGGAGTGCGGCGAGGAATCCTTCGTCGTGGACCGCACCGGCGACGGCACGGTCTGGCTGACGGTCTCGGCCTTCAGCCGCGCGGCGAAGTGGTACGCCCGACTGGGCGGCCCCGCGACACGCGGCCTCCAGCACGCCTACGCCCGGCGGATCGGCAGCACCCTCCGCCAGATCTGCGCCCCCCTCTCGGACGTCTAGTGCCGCGGCACTAGCGCAGCGGCACTAGCGCAGCAACACCCCTGGCGCCTCGGCGAGTTCGTCCGACGGCCGCGCCACCAGTCCCAGCTCCGCGCCCGAGGCGAGCAGCCGGTGGGCGGGCAGGATGCGCACCGTGTATCCGTAGGGTCCGGTGCGGTCCAGGGAGAGGGGACCCTCGTAGGTCCAGCGGCAGTCCGGGTCCGGGCCGCCCGCGGGCTTCAGGGGGACCGTCGTCGCGTCCGCGATCCGGTCCTCCGGGTCGACGCGGCCCGACACCGCCTGCACCTCGACGTCGTCGGGGCCGAGGGCGCCGAGCCCCACCCGCACCCGCAGGTTGAGCGTCGTACCGAGTTCGGCGGTGGCGGTGGCGGCGGACGCCTCGACGTGGTCCACGGTGACCGTGTGCCAGGCGGAGCGCACCCGCCCCTTCCAGGCGGCGAGTTCGCGTGCCGAGTCCGGGTCCATCGCACGATGGGCGTGCGCGGCGGGGGCGTAGAGCCGCTCCACGTACTCGCGGACCATGCGGCCCGCCAGCACCTTCGGGCCCAGCAGGGTCAGGGTCTGGCGGACCATCTCGATCCAGCGGTCGGGCAGTCCGCCCTGGCCGCGCTCGTAGAAGCGCGGGGTCACCCGCTGTTCGAGCAGGTCGTAGAGGGCGGCGGCCTCCACGTCGTCGCGGTGGTCGGGGTCCGTGCCGGTGCCATCGGCCGTCGGGATCGCCCAGCCGAAGTCGGGCTGGAACCACTCGTCCCACCAGCCGTCCAGGACCGAGAGGTTGAGGCAGCCGTTGAGGGCCGCCTTCATGCCGCTCGTCCCGCACGCCTCCAGCGGGCGCAGCGGGTTGTTGAGCCAGATGTCGCAGCCCGGGTAGAGCTTCTGCGCCATCGCCATGCCGTAGTCGGGCAGGAACACGATGCGGTGCCGCACCCGCGGGTCGTCCGCGAACCGCACCAGCTCCTGCACCAGCCGCTTCCCGCCGTCGTCCGCCGGGTGCGCCTTGCCCGCCACCACGATCTGGATCGGCCGCTCCGGGTGCAGCAGCAGGTCCATCAGCCGGTCGCGGTCGCGCAGCATCAGCGTGAGGCGCTTGTACGACGGGACGCGGCGGGCGAAGCCGATGGTCAGCACGTCCGGATCGAGCACCCCGTCGATCCAGCCCAACTCGGCCGATCCGGCGCCGCGTTGGCGCCAGGAGGCGCGCAGCCGCTCCCGCACCTCGACGACCAGTTGTTCGCGCAGGTTCCGGCGCAGCTCCCAGATGTCCTGGTCGGGGATGTCGGCGACCGCGTCCCAGCGCTCCGAGCCGCCGACGGTCAGCGCGTCCTCGGTGCGCTGGGCGCCGATCTGCCGGGCGCCGAGCCGGAGCACCTCCGGGGCCACCCAGGTCGGTGCGTGCACCCCGTTGGTCACCGAGGTGATCGGCACCTCCTCGGCGTCGAAGCCCGGCCACAGGCCGGCGAACATCTCGCGGCTGACCTGTCCGTGCAGCAGCGACACCCCGTTGGCGCGCTGGCCCAGCCGCAGGCCCATCACGGCCATGTTGAACAGGTTGGGCTCGCCGCCCGGATAGGTCTCCATACCCAGCCGCAGGATGTGTTCCACGTCGATGCGCGGGAGTTCGGCGTCGGGCCCGAAGTGGGTGGCGACCAGCTCGCGGTCGAAGCGGTCGATGCCGGCCGGGACGGGGGTGTGCGTGGTGAACACGGTGCCGGCCCGTACCGCTTCGAGCCCCGCGTCGAAGTCCATCCCCTGGTCGCAGAGTTCGGCGATCCGCTCCAGCCCGAGGAAGCCGGCGTGCCCCTCGTTGGTGTGGAACACCTCGGGCTGCGGGTGTCCGGTCAGCCTGCAGTACGTCCGTACCGCCCGGACCCCTCCTATGCCCAGCAGCATCTCCTGGAGCAGCCGGTGCTCGCTGCCGCCGCCGTAGAGCCGGTCGGTGATGCCGCGTTCGCCGAGGTCGTTCTCCTCGACGTCCGAGTCGAGCATCAGCAGCGGCACCCGGCCGACCTGCGCCAGCCAGATCCGGGCGCGCAGCGGCCGGCCTCCGGGCAGCGCCAGCGAGATCTGGGCCGGGGTGCCGTCCTCCTCGCGGAGCAGCGCCACGGGCAGTTCGTTGGGGTCGAGGACGGGATAGTGCTCCTGCTGCCAGCCGTCCCGGGAGAGCGACTGTCGGAAGTAGCCGTGACGGTAGAGAAGTCCCACGCCGATCAGTGGCACACCGAGGTCGCTGGCCGCCTTCAGGTGGTCGCCGGCGAGGATGCCGAGACCGCCGGAGTACTGCGGCAGGGCGGCCGTGACGCCGAACTCGGGTGAGAAGTAGGCGATGGCGGCGGGCAGCTCGCCCGGATGTGTCTGGTACCAGCGCTCGCCGCCCACGTAGTCGGCGAGATCGTCGGCGGCGGCCGTCAGCCGGCGCAGGAACCGGCGGTCCTGCGCCAGTTCCGCGAGCCGGGCCGGCGACACACTGCCGAGGAGCCGTACGGGATCGCGTTCCGAGGCGGCCCAGCGCTCGGGATCGACGGACTGGAAGAGGTCACTGGTCTCCGCATGCCAGGACCAGCGCAGATTCCGCGCCAGGTCACTCAGCGGCCGGAGCGGTTCGGGGAGAACGGGTCGGACGGTGAATCGACGGATCGCCTTCACATGCCACCTCAGCGCGCTCGCTGGAGACGCACGGCACTGTGCGTCGTCGTCTCTGTAGACCGTAGCGGTGAAGGTGCCCTCCCCGCTGGTCGCCCGTGGATCGAAGGTCATCACCGCCGCTCCGGGTCTCCCCCGGCCGATATGGCCGGTTCCCCGCCCCGAGGCGTTCTTGTGGTGCCCCGCGCCGCACGAGAGGCTGCCGGTGGAGCCACGGAGGGGGACTTCGACCATGGCACGGACACGCCCACGGCCCGCGCGCCGGGCGGGGGGCCTGATCGCGGTCGCCGTCGCCACGGCGCTCTCGGCCGTCACCCCGCCCGCGCACGCCGCACCGGCGGTGCTCCTGCCCGGCACCGGCCGGCCCGGTGCCGTCGGCGGAAGCTACCTGGTCACGCTCAGGCCGGGGGTGCGGGCGAGAACCGCGGCCGGGAGGAGCCCGGCGGAGAGAGCCGGGGCGAGAATCAGCCACACCTACGGCTCGGTCCTCAACGGCTATGCCGTCCGCGCCGACCCGGCGCGGGCACGGCTCCTGGCGGCCGACCCCGAGGTCGCCTCCGTCGTCCCGGACACCCGCGTGACCTCCGACCGCGTCCAGAAGAACCCGCCGTCCTGGGGCCTGGACCGGCTCGACCGGCCCGGCCTGCCGCTCGACGGAAGCTACGCCCCGCCGGACTCCGGGGGCCGCGGAGTGACCGTGTACGTGATCGACACCGGCATCCGGATCACCCACCACGACTTCGGCGGCCGGGCCCGCTACGGCTGGGACTTCGTGGACGGCGACCCCGTCGCACAGGACGGCAACGGCCACGGCACCCAGGTCGCGGGCATCGTCGCGGGCACGGCCCACGGCGTCGCGAAGAGGGCCGACGTCGTCGCCGTCCGGGTCCTCGACGACCACGGCGCCGGCACGACCGCCCAGGTCATCGCCGGTATCGACTGGGTCACCCGGCACGCGCACCGGCCGGCGGTGGCCAACCTCAGCCTGGGCGGCGGGCACAACGCCCAGCTGGACGCCGCCGTACGCGCCTCCATCGCCTCCGGGGTGACCTACACCGTCGCCGCGGGCAACGCAGGGCGCCAGGTCGGCCGCCGCTCCCCGGCCGACGTACGGCAGGCGATCACGGTCGGCGCCACCGGCCGGACCGACGGTCGGGCGCCCTTCTCGGACTACGGCCCGGCCCTCGACCTGTTCGCCCCGGGCACCGCGATCACCTCGGCGTCGTCCGCGGGCGACACCGCTCGGGCGACCTCCTCCGGTACGTCGATGGCGTCGCCGCACGCGGCCGGTGCCGCTGCGGTCTACCTCGCGGGCCGCCCGCGCGCCGCTCCGGCCCAGGTTTCCGCGGCGCTCGTCTCGGCCGCCGCGTCCGGCAAGGTTTCCCGTGCCGGACCGGGTTCGCCGGACAGGCTTCTGCAGGTGCCGCGGTCCTGGTGACGATGTACTCTGTCGGCCCCGTTCTCCCAGGACGGGGCCAATTTTTTGCATAAATATCGGCAAGAGGAGTTAACAAAGCGCCGGATTGCTCACCCGAATAGGGTGGGAAGGCTCCACCAGGTACACCTCCAAGACGCGCGCCCCAGGTACCGTCCGCAGGCCCCCCTCCCCACACCCAGCAGCCACACCCACGTTGACGCGGACAGGAGCGGTCATGCCCGCCACGCACCACTCGTCACCACCCCAGACATCCGGCGCGGGATCGTCCCGCGCCCGCCCGGCCGCCAAGGCCCGGCCGGCCCCGGAGCCACCCTCCGCGGGTCCGGCCGCCGCCGGCATCGGGCGCATCCCGGTGCTGGACGTCCGGCCGGTCGTCCAGCACGGGAGCCGGCCCGCGAAAGCGGTGACCGGCGAGACTTTCGAGGTCTCGGCCATCGTGTTCCGGGAGGGTCATGACGCGGTCGCCGCCAATGTCGTGCTGCGCGATTCCGAGGGCCGGCCGGGCCCGTGGACCCCGATGCGGGAGCTCGCGCCGGGCAGCGACCGCTGGGGCGCGGACGTCACCCCGGACGCGCCGGGCCTCTGGTCGTACGCGGTGGAGGCGTGGAGTGACCCGGTCGCCACCTGGCGTCACCACGCCGGGATAAAGATCCCCGCGGGCATCGACACGGAATTGGTCCTGGAGGAGGGCGCCCGGCTGTTCGCGCGGGCCGCCGCCGGGGTGCCCAAGAGCAAGGGCAGGCGCGACACCGTCCTGGCCGCGGCCGACGCCCTGCGCGACGAGACCCGTCCGCCGACCGCCCGCCTCGCCGCCGCGCTGACTCCGGCGGTGGGCAAGATCCTGGCGCGGCATCCGCTGCGGGAACTCGTCACCGCCTCGGAACCCAGGCCCCTGCTGGTGGAGCGGGAGCGGGCGCTGTACGGGGCCTGGTACGAGTTCTTCCCGCGTTCGGAGGGCACGGCGCTGGAGCCGCACGGTACGTTCCGTACGGCGGCGCGGCGGCTGGCGGGGATCGCGGCGATGGGTTTCGACGTGGTCTACCTGCCGCCGGTCCATC
>NZ_JBEXET010000073.1:0-25753 GCF_040606415.1 Streptomyces sp. NPDC005423
CAAGCAGTGCTCTCTCTCGCACGCCGCCGGGCCAACGTCCTCTGGGCCATGCTCCGCGACGGAGCGTGCTACCAGCCCCCACCATCAGTCACGCTGGCGGCTTGACATCCCTATTGGGAAGTTCTTTATCTACCAAGATCTGCCGGGCTTGCCGATGGCCTTGAGGGTCTCGGGGCGTTTGACGGTCTTGCCGACGTCGTAGCGGGGTGCCCGGTGTTTGTTCTTGACGCCGGGTGGCCGTCCGGGGCCGACGCCTCGAGGTTTGGGAACACGGGTCGGGCAGGCCAGAGGCTGTCGCACGGCTCCGGCCCGGTGACGGTCAAGAGCGATTCGTTGTTCGGTTCCGAGGATCAAGGAAACGTCGGAATCTTGGTTGGTGGGGCGGAACTTCTTGTCGTGCGACCGTGAACGTGATCTTGAGATGCCGCGGGATGTGCGGGTGTGGCTGCCGCCCGAGCACCTGTGCTGGAAGGTGCTCGGCATCGTCGAGCTGCTTGACCTATCGGCGTTCGAGAACAGCTACCGTGACGAGGGGAGGGGCGGGGTGGCCTACCCTCCCGCGAGCCTGATTGCGCTGCTCCTGTACTGCTACAGCAAGGGAGTGCGTTCCTCCCGCCGCATCGAGCAGGCTTGCTGGGACGACGTGGGCTGCCGGATCATCACCGCGAACCGCCGAGTGGACCACTCCACCGTCGCGCGGTTCGTACGGCGCCACCGTGCTGCCTTGAACTCGCTGTTCGTGCAGGTGTTGTCGCTGTGCGGCCGACGTGGCCTGGTCGACCTTTCGGCGGTGGCCGTGGACGGCTCACCGATGGAGGCGAACGCCTCACGCGACGCCAACAAGCGACTCCAGCGCCTGGAGGAGACCATCTCCCAGTGCGACAAAGAGATCCACGCGCTGATGGAGGATGCAGTCGACCACGCGCTGAGCGTCGAGGCCGACGGCTCGGCAGCACAAGACGATGCCGAGGACGCCTGCGACAACTGGCCTCGCCTGTCCCGGCTGTGTGACCGGCTCACCCGGGCCCACTTGGCGAGGGATAGACTGCATGAACGGGCTATGCCTTCACCCATCGAGATCCGGATCAAGGTCGAAGCTGCCGAGCGGATGGTGGCCCGCGCGGAGAAGCGTCTGGCCACCGAGGCCGAGGCGCACCAGGAGAAGCTGAAGAAGTACGAGCTCCGCGTCAAAGAGGACCGGGCGGCAGGACGTCGTGGAGCGAACGGACGGCCGCCGGTCCCGATGGAGCACAAGACCGTCCTCGTCCGCCAGCGAACGCGACTGGTGAAGATGCGGGCCTGGCTGGAGCGGGCCCGCACACTCCGGCCGGTTCCCTCTCCGGAGTCCCGTGCCTGCCTGAGCGATCCCGACTCCCGGCTGATTCCCGGCAAACGCGGCGGCTACCTGCAGGGATACAACATTCAGATCGTGTGCGCCCGCCGTCAGTTCTTGCTGGCCATCGAAGCGCACGACAATCCCTCGGACAGGACGGCCCTCGTTCCGATGGTGAAGAAGACGCGGCACAATCACCAGGCCGCGCGGCTCCCCGGCGATATCCAGCTCTGGCTCGCCGACAGCGGGTACGCTTCCGCCGCGTCCTTCGAGGCCCTCGCCGACCTCCCGCTACTGGTCTCGGTCACCAGCGACGCTGACCAGGCAGGCTTTCCCGCGAGACGTCAGCAGGCCCCTGCCGGCCAGCAGGACATGGCGGCCCGCCTCGCCACTCCAACAGGACGGGCTCAGTACCGTCAACGGAGCGCCCTGGTCGAGCCGGGATTCGCCCAGATCTTCCAACGCTTCGGACGGCGCCTCAACTATCGCGGCCGCCAGGCGGTGGACGCCGAGATCAAGCTGCTCGGCACGGTGCACAACCTCAACAAGCTCATCAACCACACGCCCAAGAATCGCTCTTGACCGTCACCGGGCCGGAGCCGTGCGACAGCCTCGCCAGGTAAGCGCGGATGTTCCTGAACCCTCGGCGGACCCGGGCGGGGGTGAGCCGGCCGGAGGCAGCTGGTTTCTCCCAGGGTCGGCGGAGGTCCTTGGCGAGGGGCCGGGCAAGCCGGAGCTGGGTGTGAGCGACGATCAGGATCCAGGTCCAGCGGTCCGCCGCCTCGGGACTACGGAGTTTCGGGGTGGTCCAACCGAGGGTCTGCCTCGCGAAGCGGAAGGTGTGCTCCAGGTCGAAGCGGCGGAGAAATGCCTGCCAGAAACGGTCCACGTCGTCCGGAGTGACGCCGGTCTTGGAGGACCATAACCACACCGGCGGGGCATCACGGTCCTTCGACAGATGCTCGACCTTCAACCGGATCAACGTGCCCTCAACCAGGGGAAGTTCACCGTCGTGGTCGAGCCATGAGGAGCGGTGGGTGAGCCTTGGGTGGACCCGGTCCCATGCCTGCGTCTCGGCCTTGCCGTAGTTGGTAGTCGCAGTGACCGTGGTGATCGCGGGCTCGGGCCAGGTCTCCGGCTTGGCGAAGCGGAATTCCGGGCCGTGCTTAGGCGGCCGGCCGCCCTTCGGGTCGTAGACATGAGGCGGCTTCGGCAGTCGCATGACGCGGTCGGAGCGGACCCGGCCGACCAGCTCGACCGGCAGATCGCGCAGGACCCAGGTCAGGGGGGTGACGTCGTAGCCTGCATCGCTCACGATCACGATGTCCGGGTCCCCGGCCCGCCACTGACCCGCGGCGATGAGCCGTTCAACGACTTCCCGCAGCTGAGCGGCGGTGACCGCGGTCGCGTCGTCCACCGGCCCGAGCCGGACCGCATCCAGGATCGCGGTCCAAGAGGTGGCGCCCGGCTCCAGGACGGCGACGAAGGAGTAGGGCCAGCCCGGGATGAACTGCGACGCCGTCTTCGCGCGGCCGTAGACATGGCAGAACAGCCGCTCGGCGGAGCACGGCGCGTCCGAACGAAGCCATGGCGACACATCGACGGCCAGGACCAGACGCCCGCCGTCGAACCGCGGCAGCGGCAGCCCGGCCAGCACCGTCCGCAGCTGCTCGACATCGATCCGGCCGTGGTTCAGGCCCCCGTATACCGCTCCGTGCCCACGCCGATGCTCGGGCAGCAGCGTCAGGTCCACCGGGGACTTCACCGCACCGTCCGCACACAGCACCGCATCCGTCAGTTCGAACAGTTCGTCACGCCGGGCGGTCAGACACTCGTAGAACTCTGCTCGGATTCCTAATGGTGTTTGTCAAGCCGCCAGGGCGATGGGGGGCGTCTCTTGGTAGCACCGCCCGTCGCGCAGGAGCGCCCAGAGGACGTTGACACGGCGGCGGGCGAGGGCGAGGACCACTTGCGTGTGACGCTTGCCCTCGGCGCGCTTGCGGTCGTAAAACCGGCGCGAGTCTTCGCAGTAGCGGATGCTGAACAACGCCGAGGTGTAGAAGACGCGCTGGAGGCGGCGGTTGTATCGCTGGGGACGCCGTAGATTCCCGCTGATCTTGCCTGAGTCGCGGGGAACGGGCGCGACACCACCGAAGCCGGCAAGGCGGTCCGGGGTGCCGAAGGCAGCCATGTCGCCGCCCGTGGCGGCCAGGAACTCGGCGCCGAGGATGACGCCCAGGCCGGGCATGCTGGTGATCACTTCGAAGTGGTGGTGGTCGCGAAACCGGGCCTCGATGAGCTTGTCGACCTCGGCGATCTGCTGGTTGAGGACGATTACCTCCTTCGCCAGCGTGTGCACCAGCTGGGCGGTCAGCTTCTCTCCGGGAAGGCTTGTGTGCTGGCGCTCGGCGGCTTGGACAGCGGTCTCGGCGAGCCGGTCGGCGCGGATGACCTTGCGGTTGCGCAGCCAGGTCTCCAGCCGTTTGACGCCGATCCGGCGGAGAGCTGCCGGAGTCTGATAGCCCGTCAGCAAGGTCAGCGGGCCTGTGTTGGCGAGGTCCAGGATCCGTTCCAGGCTGGGGAAGATGCTGGTGAGCTGGGCACGGAGCCGGTTGACGGTGCGGGTGCGGTCAGCGACCAGGTCCGTGCGGCGGTTGGTGAGAATCTTGAGGTCGGTGACGGTCTCGTCGCTGGCGCGTAAGGAGTGTAGATCGCGGCGGATGCGGGCCTGGTCGGCGATGACGGCGGCGTCCTTGGCGTCGGTCTTTCCCTCGCCGCGGTAGCCCTCGGAGGCGCGGTGAATGGCCCGGCCGGAGATGTAGCGCACCGACTGACCGTGGTTGATCAGGATCGCGATGGCCAGGGCGGCTCCGCCGTCGGCCAGGTCGATGCCCCAGGTCACCGTCTCGCCCAGGGCCAGGACGCCGGCGAGGAGTTCGAGCAGCTCGGGTTCGTCGTTGGTGACGCGTCGCGACAGCAGCCGACGGCCGCCCTCGTCGATCGCGACGCAGTGGTGGTGGGTCTTGCCTGCATCGATGCCGGCCCAGATCGTGGCCATGTGGTGCCTCCGTACGGTGTGCTGCTGATGCCTCCCGACGGACGACCTCGCTGTCGATTCCCTACGGAGCGATCATTCGCAATTCCTAATTGGCAGCCGAGTCGTCGTGGGGCGTCGGGCGGCCAATCCGGGCAAGCCACAAACGGCAGAAGCGTGAAAGCCACACCCGACACCCCTGGGCGGGTCAACCATACGAAGGGCTCACCGCGTCCCGCAGAACAACGTAGGGAAGCGTGACGCTTCCGCGAACGCTTCCCGCCGGACATCCGGCACACCACACTCATGACATCGGCCTTCGACTGGTTCTCCTCGTGACGGAGCACAGGATCAGACGAAGGCCGCCCTCGTGTCCGGCGAATGCCCAGGTGAGTGACCTCGTTCGGGACACCGTTCGAGGCCAGAAGATAAAAGAAAAGCTTACGTCAGGGTGAGCGTTCACGAACGCGGGGGCGCGGATGCTGGTGTCCGGGACAGTGCCGGGGCGAGCCAGCGGTTGAGGAAGGTGCGGAGCCGGGTTTCGTCCTGTGCTGCTTCGCCGGGGTGCTGCAGCAGCGACGTCAGGAGTCGCATGATGATCTCGGCGAGGCTGTTGAGGTCGTCCTCGGCGATGCCGGCGGCGGCCCAGTCGACGGGGAAGCGCTGCAGCATCTTGGCGCCGTAGGCGATGGTGTCCCTGGTGGTGGCGCTGCGGCCGAAGGCGGTGGTGTCTGCGAGTTGCAGCAGAAGGCTCACGCGTGGCTCGGCGGGAATGGTCCGTACGCAGAAGATCATGCCTTCGACCACGGCTTCGGCCGGGTCGGTGATCTCTTGCAGGTGCGCGATCATCAGGTCGACGAACGACTTGGCGCCCTGGGCCGCCACCTCGCCGATGATGTCGCTGATGCGGCCGAAGTGGCGGTAGACGGTCTGGCGGGTGACGCCGAGCTCGCCGGCGACGTCGGACAGGGTTGTCTTCGTGACACCGTGCCTGTCGATGCAGCGGGCGGTGGCGTCGATGATGCGCTGGCGGGCCTCCGCGTCCGATGCGGGTGGCCGGCCTCCCCAGCCGTGATGCCCCATGGTCTTAGGATCGCACAGGCTCTGTGGTCCGTCGGGACATGGTCGCGCGGAGTACGGCCACGACGAGCCCGGTTGCGGCTACGGTGCACAGCATGGTGTACCGCAGGCTGCCGATCGGCGTGCCCTGCTCGGTGATGCCATCGGTTGCCGCGAGGTAGGCCGGCAATGCGACCAGCCAGAGGATGATGTGGACGCCGAGGTACAGCGCCGGATAGATCTGCGCGAACAGCGGCGACACCACGGGAGTTGGAGTTGTTCGCTGCGCGCGCCAGGCGTCCGCGAGAAGGCAGAGGCCGACGATCCAGACCAGGGCGAGCTCTGCGCCGAGGATGGCTTGCTGGATCCCAAGGTGGTCCCCACCGCGGAAGAGGTTGCTGGGCACGCCGGCGACCGCCATCGCCGAGGGTGTCAGGGCGCCGGCGGCCACGGTGCGCAGGCTGGTCTGCCGGCCGGTGAGCGTGCCCCGGCCGTCCTTCGCGCCGACCAGCCGGACGACGAGGTAGGTCATCGCGCCGAAGGACACCGAGGCGAACAGGAACATGCTGTTCATCGGGACCGAGGCGAGCGCCGGTTGGTTGATCATCTCGTTGTCGGGGTTCCAGGCCCACCATTTCAGCTGTGGTCCGAGCTGATCGAAGATCTCGTAGAATGCCTGGCAGGTGAACGCGACCGCCAGCGAACCGAGCAGGAGTCCACGTCGCGCGAAGACGCCGAGAGCGCGGACCACCTCGTAGGCGAGCTGCGACAGCGCCGGGTAGAAGGCCACTATGTAGAGCGGCAGCCGGTCGTACATGAACTGCACGGTGAACACGTTGTGGGAGAAGATGAACCCGACGTGCTTCTCCAGGCCGAACCAGGCCGGGAAGTAGAGCGGCGGCTCGATCACCGCCAGGTAGACGAGCGAGGCGAACCAGAGAGAGATGTTGACCGGGTCGCTCTCGCGCCGCCACCGCCGCCACGCATGGACGAGGGCGAACACCGCACCGCCGATGACGATCAGTTCGAGGAACGGCATGGTGCCGTTCTCGAGACCGAAGGGGTTGCGGAAGTTGATGACGGGATCGGCGTCATGGCAGGAGAAGCCGAGCTTTCCGGCGAGGCGCTCGGCCGCTGCGTCGCATGAAAAGCTCATTCTTCGGTCCTCGGGTCAGTCATTGACGAGGCCGGTCTCGGCGTACGGTGAGCTGCCGGCGCGGGTCTGGCCGGTGAAGTCGGTGCCGGGCGGATCCTGCTGGTCGTCGAACTCGCCGGGCACGACCGTGCGTCCGAGCCGCTGACGCACCTTGTAGCGCGCGATGCCGAACCAGAACCGCACATCGGTGGTCATCTCTCTGAGCGACATGTCGAGGTTGAAGACCTGGGCGAACGTCCGCTCCACGTAGGCGTCCTCGCGGCTGGTGGCGTTGATGGCGTTGAAGACCGGCCAGCTGAGGCGCGCGGCCAGCTTGCGGCGCCAGGGAGCGACGACCTCACTCCCGGTCGCGAAGTCATATGCCTGGTCACGGGCCATCGCGAGCATCCAGGGCACGTCGAGTGACGTCTTCTGCCGGGCGAGGAACTCGCGGAAGAAGGCGAGGCCGAGGACCTCGTGGCCGGGCAGCATCTCGGCGAGGATCAGCGCGGAGCGGGCCGCCGAGCTCATTCCCTGGGCGTAGAACGGGTTGAACGCGCAGATCGAATCCCCGACGCAGACCAGCCCGAGCGGGGGCTGGTCGAGCAGGTCGAAGCGGCGCCACTTGTTGCCGGTCGAACGAGTGAGGTGCACCCCGGAGGTCGGAGTGCAGGCACGCGTCGCCTGCCCGAAGGACCTGGCCCGCACGCGGTCCACCGCGGCCTCGAAGGTGTCGACCTCGCGCGGCATCCGGATGCCCCACGCCCCCATGCACACGATGGCGCGGTTCCCCTCGATCGGGAAGAAGTTGCTGAGGAACTCGTGTTCCTCGGGATGGTCGCCGGTGTCCTGGGTCGGAGTGATGACCAGGTGCTTCCACCACCACGCCGGTGGACGCCGGTCGGCGGGCGGCAGGTCGTACCAGCGCGACGTGTAGGTGACCTTGGCGTCGAGGGTCTTCTCCGGCGGCGCCGGCCATCCCGCCGTGCTCAGCCAGTCGGCGACGCAGGAGCCGCGCCCCAGCGCGTCGACGACCAGGTCGGCGGACAGGTGACCCGAGTCGTCGCCCGCGCGGTACTCGACTCCCTCGACGCGCCCGCGCGGGGTGCCGCCCCCGGTGGAACGAAGTCCGGTGACGGTCACGCCCTCGCGGATCTCGATGGCCGGGAGCTCGCGGACCTTGTCGCGCAGGACCCGCTCGATGAGCACGCGGGAGCTGTAGAGCATCGTCATCGACCCGGCCTTGCGCGGGGCCCAGCCCTTGTTCTCGCAGTACGCCGCGTCCATCGACGGCATCAGGCGCATCGCGCCCGCGGCGATCAGTGCCTCCTCGAATCCGGGAAAGATCTCGCCGATCGCACGACGCCCGGAGTTGAGCAGGAAGTGCGGGTGCTTGCTCTGCGGCACGCCCCGCCGATGCTGCGCGTCCGGCGAGAGCCGGTCCCGTTCCAGGACGATCACCTCGTCGAAATGCCTCGCGAGCACTCCCGCGGCGCACAGTCCCGCCACGCTACCGCCAAGCACCACGGCCGTCTTTCCTCGCATGCCGCCTCCATTCATACATGCCATGGCTGAATGTATGAGCGGAGGGGAAGGTAACAGGTACGGCCTGAATGTTCCACCCTTCCCGCGAGACGTCGCGTCCGGCGGAGTGACCTCCCACGGTCCGGCCGGGGCAACGGCCGGCTGGGACGCCCACGTGGGCCTTTGGTGTAGAGAGTGCCGCGGCTCCGCTTCCGGGCCGAACACCCTGCCTGCTCCCACAGCACGGCCAGATCCGCAATCGCCTCACCACCGGCGGCGGGCATGACCGCCGGGTCGGTGGCCGTCCGGCCCGGGTCATGCCCGGTCCCGCACGGCCGAAGGGACCTGAGAGCGGCGGAGTACGCGGCGCTCAGACTCGTGGCATCAGCGAGATCCGCCCCCAGCAACCGTGCCCCGGCATCCGGGCTGCTGGCGGGCGTCCACCTCGGTTTGGCGGACCCAGGTCCGCACCGTCTCGGCGGCATCGATCCCGAGCTTCGCGGCGGCGGCCTTCATCGCGGCCCGCTCGGTCGGGTAGTTCGGGCGGATCTCCGCACCATGCGCTCTGCACGCTCACGAAGCTCAGCAGGATCGGGGGACGGACGTGCCATGACTCGATCCTCTCAGGGAATCGAGCCTTCATCAGACCCGGAGCGGTTCACTTCGAGGGACGTTCCTGTACCGGCTGGCATCACCACGTCTCTCGGGTCACCGCCGCGCATGCGTTATTGACCGAACAGCGCCTGGCCCCAGAAGCCGATACAGCGGACTCACTCTCTACCAGACCCTCGACGGCATCCAGGTCCTGCTGAATTGCTGGACGTGGACTTGCGCCACCTGCTACCAGCGCCTTCCCTGCCGGAACACACTCCCCACGAAGACGCAGACAGGACCTAGCGGAGTGCTGCTTGGTGTGTGGGTGGGGGTGTGGTGGGGCCGGTGATGGTGGTGGTGAAGATGGTTTGGTGGTTTTGGTGGGCGTGGATGTGGGTGGTGGTGGTGTTGTTGGTTTCGGGTTCGGTGTGGGTGATGTCGATGTAGCAGGGGTGGTGGTGTTCGGCGTAGTGGTGGAAGTGGGTGGTGGCGTTGGTGGGGGTGAGGGTGTGGGGGGTGTGGTGGTGGGTGGCGGCTTGGCGGGCGGCTTCGAGGAGGACCATGCCGGGGATGTGGTCGTTGGTGTGGTCGAAGTAGATGGGGTGGTTGGTGTCGGGGGTGAGTTGGTAGCGGTGGGGGTGGGTGGTGGGGGTGAGGAGGACGTCGGTGGGGTGGGTGCGGCCGACGGTGTGTGGGGGGAGGGGGTTGCGGGGTGTGGGGTGGGGTGGGGTGTGGGGTTGGTTGGCGCGGAGGCGGGTGTAGGCGGTGGGGGTGATGGTGGAGTAGTCGATGGCGCCGTGGGCGAGGAGGTTGTTGTCGCGGTGGATGGTCATTTCCATGTGGGCGCGGGTGGTGGTTGTTTTGCGGCGGGTGAGGTTGGTGCATTTGAGGTGGAGGTTGAAGTGGGTGGGGTGGGAGGCGATGCGGAGGTGGGGGAGGTGGGTGGTGTAGCTGAGGTTCCACATCATGAAGTGGTGGCCGAGGGGGACGCCGAGTTCGGTGTGGGAGATGTACATGCCGGCTTGGCGGAACGTCTCTGCGGCGAGGAGTGGGTCGTGGCTGATGCCGTCGGGGGTGGTGAAGAGGGTGTGGGCGCGGGGCCATTGGCCGGTGAGGGAGAAGGTGAGTCCGTCGCGGGTTTCGCAGCCGGTGAGGAAGACCTCGGCGAGGCTGGCGCGGTGGACGTATTCCTTGGGGACGGTGGTGGTCAGCTGTGGTGCGGGCGGTGCGGGTGCGGGTGGTGCGGCGGGTGCGGGTGGTGCGGTGTGGGTCTGGGTGGTGGTTGTGCTGTTCATCGTGGACCCCCCGTCGTGATGCGTGGTGCGATGACGCCTATAAGATACGGACCTACCGGTTTTCTTGAATCGGCCCACAGGTAAAAGGTTTGCCAAGCGTTGTGAGGATAAGGTGAACCTTTGATTCCGGAAAGTTCCGTTTAGTCATACATTTTTGCGTCCGTTCACGATGGCTGTGGGGGTATAAACGGTGCGGAAAGTGTATTTGGGGCGTCGGTTGGTGGTGGGGGGTGGTTGTTCAAAACCTGTACTGCGGTTTTCTTCTGGTCCGGGGGTGGGTTTCTGTGGGGGTGGGGTGCGGAAACCGACCGTTTTGACTGGCTGATCTGGCGGCTGGCGGCTGGCGGGCTGGCTGGTGGTGTGGGTGGTGGGGGGTGCTGGTGGTGTTTGTTCTGTGGGCTGGTTGTCGTGGGTGGTGGCGGGGCCGGGGGTGGGGGGTTGGGGGGTGGTCCGCCGGCCGGCCGGGCGGGTGTGGGGCGGGTGTGGGTGGTGGGGGGTGGGGGTGGGGGGCCGGGTCCGGCGCCTTCGGCCGCGCTCCTGCTGTGTCCGCTCTTCTGGTCGTTGCTGCGGTATCCGCCGTGTGTGGTGGTGGTATCGGCGGTACGCGTCTGGGCGGTACGCGGCCGGGTAGCGGCGGTTTTCGCGGTGTCCGCTGGGGCGTTCCGGTTCCGGGAGCGCGGCTTGCCGCGATGCCTTCGTCTCCTGGGCCGGTGTGGCGGCGCCTGCGTTGTCCGGGTTGCGGTACTGGTGGAGCATCGCCCAGTGGGGGTGCTCGACGGCGGGCTGGGGGATCCGTTGTATCTGTTCCGGGGAGGGGTGGTGCTGTAGGGCGGGAGGAGGTGTCCGCGCGGGCGGGGCCGTGGCCCTCACCGGTGGGGGTGGCGCGGCTGCTTCTGCCGGGCGGGTGTCGACCGGCCGCGGCCACCCGCGCTGGCTGCTGCCTGTCGCCTCTCCGTGGCCTTGGCCTGTCATTCGCCGCCTGGCCGGTTGGCCGTCCACCCGCCACTCGGTGTCCGCTACTCGGTGTGCGCCGCCCTCCTCTCCGCCCCCTAACCCGTCACCTGCCGTCCGGCGTCTGCCCTCGTTGTGTTCTTCGCGGTTTTGCAAGAGGGCCGCTGGCTTCCGGGCCCGGCATGACTGTGTCCCCCTGTCGAGCGGATGTCCTGGGGGGTCACCGGGTCCGGGCCCGGGCACCGCACGTGTCCTCTCCAGCTCCCGTCACCCTTCACCTGCTGCCCGGCGTCTGCCGCCCCCCGTGCCTGTCGTCTGCCGCCACCTGTCACCTGCCGGCGGCCAGCTGCTGTCCGGCGTCTGCTGCTCCCGTGCCCGTCGTCTGGCTGGCGGCTGTCTGTCCCGCCTGTGCCGGCCGTGTGCCGTGCCGTCTGCTGGGGCCTTCGTGCGGGCGCTGGGGGAGAGGGGGCGGCGGGGGAGGGGTGGGTGGGCTGGGCGGGCGGCATCGTGGGGGTGGAGGCGGTGGCTACGGCGGGGAGGTGCCGGGTGGAGGCGGTGCTGCCGGGGGGAGGTGGTGGGTGTCGTTGGATGGGGCGGCCTGCTGGGGGGTGTCGCGTGAGGGTGCCTGTCGTCGTTTGGGTGGGAGGCTTTTTGCGCGGGGCGGCGGGGCGGCGGGGTTGGAGAGGGCGGGTGGGGTGGTGGGGGAGGGGATGCGGGTGTTGGGGGCTGGGCGGGGTGTGGGTGTCTGCGACGGGGTCCAGCGGCCCCACCTGAACGGTGAGAGCTGGCTCCGCCAAGCGTTCGACTGCCGAGCCCGTGGTGGCCCGCGCACAAGCGCAGCCAGCGAGAAGAGGCCGCCAGGGGCCCGGGTGACATGTCGGCCGCCTGTTCGAGAGGTGGGGCCACTTCTCGCCGTTCGTCCGGAGCCTGAGAACCCCGTTCAAGACAGTGTGGGGTTTCGGCCATGGCCGCCGGCGGGGGCGGGCTGGGTGGCGGGTATCCGGCTCGCCGGGGGCGGGGGCGGGGGCGGGGGCGGGCTGGTTGCTGTCGGGGGCGTCTGGCCGTGTGGTGCTGTCTTCGGGCCTGCGGCAGCCGGAGGCCGGACCCGGCCGGAGCCGCCCCCGGCCGGGGGGTGGACGGTGGCCGCC
Source organism: Streptomyces sp. NPDC005423 (assembly GCF_040606415.1). Lineage (NCBI taxonomy): Bacteria > Bacillati > Actinomycetota > Actinomycetes > Kitasatosporales > Streptomycetaceae > Streptomyces > Streptomyces sp. NPDC005423. Next base: position 12,074 of record NZ_JBEXET010000073.1, read on the forward strand.
GGGTGGTGGACGGTGGCCGCCGGGGGGTGGGGTGGCCGGGGCGGGCGGTGCCGTGTGTCCTGTGCGTTCTGGGGCGTCGGCAGGGCTGCTGTGCCGGGCGGTTCGGCGCGGGCGTCGGCTTGTTCGCCGGCGTCTCTGCTTCGGGCGTGACCGGCTCGGGTGCGGCTGCTGTGGGTGGGAGCGGGCCCGGGGCCGGCCGGCCGGTGGGGCGGGGCTGGTGCCGCGGGCGGGGTGGGGGCCCAAGCCTGCTGTCGCGGTGGGGGCTGCCTGCTGCGGGAGAGCGGCGCCTGCGCTGCCCGCCCTTTCCCCTGCCCGCCCTCTTCCGCCGCCTCTTCTGAGGAGAGGGGAACTGGTAGGCGGGGTGGTGCCGGCCGGCAGGTTTGTCCGTGCGGGGATCCGGGGTGGACCCGGGGACGGGGGGCCGGTGCCTGCGGGATGTCTGACGGTGCCCGCCGGTGCCTGCGGGATGTGTGACGGTGTCTGTGGTGTCTGTGGTGTCTGCGGGATGTGTGACGGTGTCTGCGGGGTGTCTGGCGGGTGGTTGTGGGGGGTGTGGGGGGTGTGGGGGGTGTGGGGTGGGGGGTCGTCTCCGGGGGTTCATGCGGCGATGATGGGTACTTCGGCCAATAACGGGACTCCTGTGCTGTGTTCCGTGGTAGAGGGCCGGAATGGGGTAAGGTACGTCCCGTTCGGTTTTGTTTTCAACTGAGGAGGGTCCCATGGCGCGTCAGGAGCGTGCGGTACGGACCCGTCGTGCTGTTATCGATGCGGCTGCCGAAGTTTTCGCCGAGCGTGGTTACGCGGCGGCGACCATCGCCGAGATCCTTGAGCGTGCCGGTGTGACCAAGGGCGCCCTCTACTTTCATTTCGACTCCAAGGAGTCGCTGGCCCGGGGTGTGCTGGATGCGCAGATCACCACCGACTACTGGTCGCCCAGGGAGCTGAAGCTGCAGGAGTGGGTGGACCTGGGCATGACGCTGGCGCACCGGATCCCGCGGGAGGCGATTTTGCAGGCGGGTATCCGCCTGTCGGCGGACACGCAGGGGCGGGACCTGTTCGGCAGTGCGTGGCCTGCGTGGACCCTGCTGGTGACGCGGCTGCTGTCGGAGGCCAAGGAGCGCGGCGAGGTGCTGCCGCACGTCGATCCGCGGGAGACGGCGGAGTTCTTCCTGGGGGCGTGGATCGGCACCGAGACCGTCTCCCACATGAACGCCCACTGGGCCGATCTGGGCCACCGTGTCTCGGTGCTCTACCGTCACACCCTGCCGGCGGTGGCCACTCCCGCCGCGCTGATCATGGTGGACAGCGCCCCAGACCGGGGTGCGCGGGTGATGGAGATGCTCCGCCACGCCGGTGAGTCCGTGCTGCTGTAGTCCGCGCGGGTGCGACCCCCGCACCCCGGTGCGGGGACGGGTTCCGCGTTTCCCCGCCGGCCGGCCGCGCCGGGCATACCGGGCACTTCGCACCCCTGCCCCCGGTGGCAGCAAACCTTGCGGATGGTTTCCTCTGCCCGGCCCGGCGTGGGCCGGAACCCCGCCGGGCCCTCCCCGTACGCCGCACCGCGCCGGCCGTCGCCCCGGACCGCCGGGAAACCGGCCGGCCCGGCAGGCCCCCCACCCCATAACATACCGACTGTGCCGTTTGTCGTGGCCCCGAGGTGTGCGCCCCCTCTGTCCCGGCCGGTGGTTACTCCTGGGGGCGAACAGGCAATCTCACGGGGGGTGACTCGATCGCTACACTAGGAGGGGTAGAGTCCGGACTCTAGCAAACCAACCAATCATGCGGTTTGCTAATGTCTGAGAACGGAACGCTGCACGCCCCCGGGGAAGCGGATTCGGCGATTGGCGGTTTCCGCCCGCGCCCAGGAGGAGGACGTGATGGTCAAGCAGGTGCGCGCGGCCCGTACGCGCCAGGCCCTCGTCCGTGCGGCGGCGGAGGTGTTCGCCGAGGACGGGTATGCGATGGCGTCGCTGCCGGCGATCAGCAAGCGGGCGGGGGTGAGTGCGGGGGCGCTGCATTTCCATTTCGCCAGCAAGGACGCCCTGGCCCGGGAGGTGGAGTCGGCGGCGGCGGAGTGTGCGCAGGCGCTGGCGGAGCAGTGCCGTTCCTCCTCCGCCACGCTGCTGCAGTCGCTGGTGGGTGCCACGGGCCGGCTGCTGGCGTTCGCGGGCGCCGACCCGGTGGTGCGGGCCGGCTTCCGGCTGGGCGCGGATCCCTCGCGCAAGGGTGCCGGCGCCCTGCAGCAGTGGTGGCAGACGTGGGTGGGCGACCTGCTGGAGGAGGCCCAGGAGGGCGGCGAGCTGGCCGAGGGCGTCTGCGCGGGGGACGCGGCCGGGGCCATCGTCGCCGCCACCGTCGGCCTGGAGGTGCTGGGCGGCGCGGAGCCGGGCCGGCTCTCCGGCGAGCGGGTGGCCGGCTTCTGGGCCTTCGTCCTGCCCCGCCTGGCCGCCCGCCCCCAGCAGGCCGCCCTCACCGCGGCCCCGCCCGCCGGCGAGGACACCGAGTGAACACACCACCAACAAAACAGACTGCACAGTCTGGCAATGGTGCGGTAATGGTCCGGTCAAACACCCGGGAAAACCCGCACCCGGCACCACCCGGCCGCCCCCTATCACCCCTTATGCCGCGAATGCGGGCTTTGGCTCGAGCCGGTCTCGTGCGGTGATCGGGGGAAAGTAGGGTGTCCGGCTTGGTATTGACATACCGCCCGTGCTGTTTTTTACTCGGTGTTGCTACACAACCGCTTCACAGACGGCCGCAGCACACCGGGAGACGGCGTGGACATCGACATACTCGGCACACTCGCGGTGCGGGAGAAGGGCATCTCGATCACGCCGACCGCCCCCAAGCCCCGCCAGGTCCTGGCTCTGCTCGCTCTCCACGCCGACCAGGTGGTGCCGGTGGCCACTTTGACGGAGGAACTGTGGGGGGAACGCCCTCCGCGCAGTGCCCGCCCGACCCTGCAGACCTACATCCTGCAACTGCGTGAGCTGATCACCGTCGCGCTGGAGGAGGGCGGTGACGGCGGGGCGCGCACCGCCAAGGACGTCCTGCTGACCGTGCCCGGCGGCTACCTCCTCAAAAGCGGTGAGGGCACCAGCGACGTCCGGGAGTTCGAGCGGCTGGCCGGCACCGGCTACCGCGCCATGGACGCCGACGACGGCCCCGGCGCCGCCCGCCTGCTGCGGGAGGCCCTGGCCCTGTGGAGCGGTCCCGCCCTCGCCGACGTCCAGGCCGGCTGCCACCTCGCCACCCAGATCAAACGCCTGGAGGAGAGCCGGCTGTGCGCGCTGGACCAGCGCATCGAGGCCGACCTGCGGCTGGGCCGCCACCGCGAACTGCTCGCCGAACTCACCGTCCTGGTCAGCCGCTACCCCACCCACGAGAGCCTGTGCGGCCAGTACATGCTCGCCCTGTACCGCTCCGGCCGGCGCGGCGAGGCCCTGGACGCCTACCAGCGCCTGCGCGCCACCCTGGTACGCACCCTGGGCCTGGAACCCTCCGCCGGACTGAGCAAACTCCAGCGCTCCATCCTCATGGCCGGCCCCGAGGGCGTCCCCGCCTCCCTCTCCCGCCACCCCGCCGCCGCCCCGCTCACCTCTCTCACCCCCGGCACACCCGTCGGCTGACCCCCGCCCCCGCCCGCGGGACGGCTTCCACCCCGCCCCCGCCCGCCGGACGGCTTCCACCCCGCCGGGCGTCGGACGGCTTCCACCCCGCCGGGCGTCGGACGGCTTCCACCCCGCCGGGCGTCGGCCCGCACACCCCGGCCACAGCAGACCGGGCCGCCCGGCCAGCCGGCACATACCGGCCGCCCCCCACCGCCCGGGGCAGCCACCGCCTGGGGGTATCCACCGCCCGGGGCAGCCACCGCCCGGGGCGGCCCGCGGGAGGCAGCCGGCGCCCGGCCACGGCGGGCCGGACAGGCACACACCGGCCGGACCGGCCGCCCCCGCCGACGGGAGTATCCGCCGCCCGGGGCCATCCACCGGCAGGACCGCCGGCGGGAGCGGTCCGCGGGAAGCCGGCCGGCAAACCCGAGGCGAAGAGCGGGTCTCGCAGGGAGAGCGGGCAGGACATCCCTCCGCCTCCCTCCGCGGAGCGGACCCCACAGCCGGCCACCCCTCCGCGACACCCCGCACACCGGCCACCGCCGCTACACCGACCGCCCATGCGCACGTGCACCGACCGGTGCACCGGTCATCTCCGGTTTCGCCGGCCGGCCGCCCGCAATCCCGGCCGCCCGGTACACCGACCGCCCATGCGGCACGTCCGCCGCCCGGACACCGGCCATCTCCGGTGCGCCGGCCACCCGCCCGGATTCCGGGCCGCCCGGTACACCAGCCGCACGCGGCACGTCCGCCGCCCGGACACCGGCCATCTCCGGTGCGCCGGCCAGACTCCCAGACTCCCGGACTCCCGGACTCCCGGACTCCCGGACTCCCGGACTCCCGGACTCCCGGCCGCGCGCGGCCCGTGCGCCGCCGGACACCGGCCACCTCCGGTACACCCGCCGCCGCCTGGAACCCTGGTCGCCCCCGAACCCCGGCCACCCTGGTACACCAGCCGCCACGCCGCCCGTCCGCCCCCGCAACCTCGGCCGCCACGGCCGGCCACGCGGGACACAGGCCGCCTCACGCGCGCAACCCCAGCCGCACGCGGCACGTCCGCCGCCCGGACACCGGCCATCTCCGGTACACCGGCCACCCGCCCGGAATCCGGCCACCCTGGTGCACCAGCCGCCACGCCGCACGTCCGCCGCCCGGAACCCTGGCCGCCACGGCCGGCCACGGGAACCCCGCCGCCTGCACGAACCCCGGCGGCCCGCCCGGAACCCCGCCCGGCCATGCGGGACAGGCCGTCTGCCCGCAGCCCCGGCCGCTGGCACCCGCACCTCTGCCGCCTGCCCGCAACCCCCGGCCGCCCGACCGGAACCCAGGCTCGCTCACCCCCTGCCGCCGGGCCGGCGGTCCTTGTGTGCAGCAGGGACGATGCGGTGGCCGGCGGTCCTTGTACGGCAGGGACGATGCGGGGGCCGCGGTCCTGGTGCAGCAGAGCGATGCGGTGGCCGGCGGTCCTGGTGCGGTAGGGCCGGTGCGGGGCCGGCGGTCCTGGTGCGGCGGTAGGGGCGGTGCGGTGGCGGGCGGTTCTTGTGCGGCAGGGGCGGTGCGGTGGCCGGCAGGGGGTCTCCAGCGGGGATCGAGTGGTACTGCGGGGGCGGGGTGGAGCGTGGAGCCCATCTGGAGAGAGGGGCCCGCTGATGGCGTACGGCCGAGGGCGCTCCGTCCAGCACACGGTGGAGGTGGCCGCGCCCGCCGGGGTCGTCTACGGCATGCTCGCCGACGCGCCCCGCTGGCCGGTGCTGTGGCCCTTCGCCGTCCATGTCGAGCGGGTCGGCCTCGACGGCGGCGAGGAACACTTGCGGGTGTGGGAGACGGCGGGCGGGCGGGTGCGTTCCCTGCTGGTGCGGCGGGTGCTGGATCCCCAGGCGCGTTCCATCGACTTCGAGCAGCGCGAGAGCGGCTGGCCCGCCACGCCGGAGACCGGCTCCTGGAGCGTACGGCCCGACGGCGAGGAACACGCCCTGCTCACCCTGCGCCACGACCTGCCCCCCACCCCCACCCCCACCCCCACCCCCGCCGCCAGCCCGTCCGCCGCCTCCACCCCCGCCAGCCCGTCCGTCTCCGTCTCCGGGGCGGCCACTGCCTCCGGCCCCGCGCAGACGGCCCGCGCGGCCCGCGCGGCCCGCGCGGCCGGGGTGGCCGGGGTGGCTGAGGTGGCCGGGGCGGAGATCCTGGACCGGCTGGAGCGGGTGCGGGAGACGGCCGGACGCTGGCAGCACCTCGATGAACTGCTGCTCTCCTTCGAAGACAGCGTCCGTATCCAGGGGCCCCTGGAAGTCGTCTACGACTTCCTCTACCGCATCGGTGACTGGGCCGACCTCCTCCCGCACGTCGAACGCACCCAGGTCAGCGAGGATCGCCCCGGCATCCAGTTCGTCACCCTGGACACCTGCACCGACAGCGGCACCCGCAGCGTGGCCCGGTCGGTACGGCTGTGCTTCCCCCACGCCGGGCGGATCGTCTACAAGGAGACCCTCAACCCCGCCCTGATCGCCGCGCACAGCGGCGAGTGGTACCTGGCACCCGACGCCTGGGGCGTACGGGCCGTCTGCGCCCGCCGCATCATGCTGCGCGAGGAGGACGTCACCGCGGTGCTGGGCGCCGGCGCGGGCCTCGCGGACGCCCGCCGGCACCTGCGCGGCGAACTGGGCGCCGCCGCCGCCGAGGCCCTGGGCCTTGCCAAATGGCATGCCGAGAGCGCCGTACGCCGTCTGCGATGACCCCCGGAGGAGACAGGCGATGACCCCGATCCCGCCCCCGCCCGTGCGGCCCGCCGCCCCCGCGGCGCCGGCGATGACAGCCACCGCCCTGCGGGCCCTGCGCCTGGAGGCACTGCTGGGAGACCCCCGCGACGCCCGCAACCCCTGCGGACTGCACGCCCTGGCCACCGCGGCCGCCCCGCCCCGCCCCGCCGCCGCGGCCGTACTCCTGACCCCGCAGGAGAATCAACTGCCCGGCGGCGCACAGGAGTTCACCCGGATCCTGCGCCCCGCCTCCCGCCGCGGCCTCGCCCTGGGCCACGCCTGGGGCACGCCCACCGCACCCCCTGCCTGGACGGTCCTGCTGGGGCAGGCCGGCCTCGTCGCGGCCGCCGGCGGCGTACTGCGCGACGCCGCCGCGGTCGTCGACGCCCGCGGACACCAGGAACCCGGCGTACGGCAGTGGCGGCCCGCACTGGCCGCCGTCTTCGCCGACCTGCTCGCCCTGGAGAGCCTGACCGCACTCGCCCTGCGCACCCACCCGCCCCACCCCCACCCCCACCCCCACCCCCACGGCAGCGGCGGCGGCGGCGGCACGGGCGGGGAGGGCAGCGGTGTGCTGGTGGCCGCCGCCGGCTACGCCGTGCCGCACCTGGCCACCGATCTGCTGGACGACCTCGAACTCGTCCTGAACGAGTGCGGTTTCGCGCCCGCCTCCCTGGAACGGCTGCGGCTGACCGCCCTCGTCCGCGACCGGGCGGCCGTCCGGGCCGACTGGACGGCCGCCGCCGCCTGGCAGGCCCGCCTCGTACGCCTGCTGCCCGCCCCGCCCACCCCCGCCGCGAACCCCGGCCCCCACCCCCTGTTCCGCCTCACCGGCCCCCTCCCCGCCACCGGCTACGGCGCCCAGGGAGACCAGGCCGTGCAGGCCGCCCTCACCCCCACCGGTACCGGTACCGGCAGCAGCAGTGACGGCTCGGGCGAGGGCGAGGGCGAGGGGGAGGGCGAGGGGGGTGCCGCGCTGGGACGTCTCGCGCGGCGGCTGGTGACCGAGCAGCGGGCCCTGCGCGCCGCGTGCCGCACCGCGCGCCCCCTGGACCCGGCCGACCCCGCGGCCAGAGCCCTGGCCGACCGGCAGGCCCTGCTGCTGGTGGCCGCGGCCGTGCTCGGGGTGAGACAGGCCGCCGCCCGGCAGGAGCCGCCCGGCTTCCTCGCCCGCCCCGACTGGGCCCTGCTCGCCCTCACCCGCATCACCCAGCGCCTGGGCGTCCCGCTGCCCGACACCACCACCCGCCCCCAGGACACCCTCTGGAGCGAACTGGCCACCCGCACCCGCCACGGCATCGACTGCGACCTGCACGCCACCAGGCTGCTGTGGTGAACCAAACCCCCGCCCCCGCCACCGCCCCCGCCCCTCGCACACGGGCCCGGGCTCCCTCCACCACCCGAACAGCGCCCCCGCCGGAGCAGCGCCATGCCGGCGTGCCCGGTGTACCCGGTGTGCCGGGTGTGCCGGGTGTGCCGGGTGTGGCCGTCAGGACGGCGGACGGTGCCGGTGCGGCAGGCGGCGGACACGACGGCGTAGAGGAACGCACCGCGGTGCGGCGGCGGGAAGGACACGGAAGCGGGAGCAGAAGCGGGACGACGCGGGACGATCCGGGGCAGCGGAAGGGACGGCGATGTACGGCAGACACGGCGGCCGGAGCGACCACGACGGCCAGAACGGACCGGGCCGATACGACCGCCCGGGCGGATACGAGGGCGGGGGCGGCGAGGCCGGCCACGGCGGCGGCCCGGGCGGATACGAGAACCAGGGCGGCCAGGGCGGCCGGGTTGGCCGGGTTGGCGAGGGTGGCCGGGTTGGTTGGGTTGGGTACGGGGAGGGCGGTGTGAGTCGGGACGGGGAGGGCGGTGTGAGTCGGGGGGAGTGGGCGGCGCCTGAGCATGTGGCCGGGCCGGAGGGGCCGTGGGATGCGGTGCGGGAGCGGTTCGAGGAGGAGGGGTGGGCCGTGGTGCACACCACCTGGGGCCAGTGGCTGACCGCCGCGCTGCTCGATCCGCAGCTGCGTACGCTGCTGGGGCGGGACTGGACGCGTTACCGGCAGACTCCCGCGCCGGCGGGCCGCTTCCGTTTCGCCGTCTCGCGGGTGGTGATGAAGTACCTGGCAGCCGAGGTGCTCCAGGTCTCCCCGGACGCCCTCGACCTCGCCTACCAGCCCGGCGGCCGGCCCCGGCTGCGGGGTTTGGGCGAGGAAGTGCACCTGAGCCTGGCCCACACCGACGAACTGATCGTGGTCGGCGCCGGCCGCGGCGGCCCGGTGGGTGTGGACGTCGAGTCCGCCGCCCGGCGTGTCTCCTTCGACCTGCTGCGCGAGCACGTGTGCACCCCCCAGGAGGGCGCCCTGCTGGCCGCCCTGCCCGAGCCGGAACGCACCGACCGCTTCCTGCGCCTGTGGACCCTGAAAGAGGCCTACACCAAGGCGCTGGGGCAGGGGATGCGGCGCCGTTTCAACGCCTTCGGGTTCGGCTGGGACGAACACGGGCACACCGTGCTGGCCGAGGAATCCCCCGCCGCCCGCACCTGGGTCTTCGCCACCCACCTCGTCCAGGGCGGCTATCTGGTCAGCGAGGCCCACCGGCGGCCCGGCACGGTCGAGACCCCGCCTCGGACTGATCCACACGCACTTGAGGGAACAGGGCTGTCACCTGCGCGGACACTAAGCTTCCCGGGGCCGGGAGGCTCCGCCGGGCGATGAACGCCCACCGTCCCGCCGCCCACCCGCACCCGCCCGCCGCCCACCCGCCCGCCGCCCACCCGCACCCGCCCACCGCCCCCGACTCCCGCACCCCCCGCCGAGCAGTTCACGCCCCGCGAGCAGCCTGCGCACCCCCAACAGGCATTGCACCAGCAGCAGTTCGCGCACCACAAGCCCTCCCCGCGCCCCCAACAGCTTCCGCCGCACCACGAGCAGTCCGCGCACGGCGAGCAGCCCCCGTACCCCCAACAGCTCCCGCACCACGAGCAGCTCCCTTACTCCCAACAGCCGCCGCACTAAGGGCAGTTCGCGCACTCCAGGCCGTCTTCGCCGCGGCCGCCGGTCCCACCCCCGTCCCGTGCGCCGGTCCTGTCCCGTCCGCCGTAGCGCGCGTGCCCGCCCGGCCGGCGACGGGTGCCGCGTCCGGGACCGCCCAGGCGTCCAGGGCCGCCGAGACGTCCGGGACACCCGGGACACCCGGGACACCGGGGGCACCCGGGGTGTCAGGCCTGCCGGCGGACCGGTTGGGCCGGGCGGACCGGGCGGGCCGGTTGGGCCGGTTGGGCCGGGTGCGGGGTGGGTTTCTGGCCGGCCGCGGCCGGCGGGGCGGGGCGGGCGGCTGTGTGCGGGGATGGGCGGGGTATCCATTGCAGAAACGATTCGGTAGGGAGGGCAGGGGGCCGGGCCGCCTCGTCGTGGCGGTGGATGCCGGTGCCCGGGGCAGCGGATGAACCGTCATCACCGGCACACCGGCGCGGTCCTGGCCGTACTCCACCTGCCCGGGGCGGCGCCCGGGACGCCGCTCGTCTTCGAACTGTGCGCGCCGCTGGACGCCGCCGGGGCGGAGGCGGTGGCGGCCCGGCTGGCGGGACGCCACCGCCAGTACACGGTCACCCTGGACGCGGACGGCCGCGGCGGCCATCTGCTGCGTCTGGAGCCGGCCGCCGGCCTGCGGGAGGCGGGGGAGGCGGGGGAGTTCACGGCGGAGCTGGCGGCGGACCTGCTGGCCCCGCCGGCCGGGGCGGGCGGCATGTTCGCGGTGGCCGGGCACCAGCGTGACCTGCTGCTCGCGGCGGTGGGCGGGCGCGGCGGGCCGGGCCGTCACGTGGAGCAGCTGTTCTGGACCTGGTCCGGGCCGCTGGACCAGGTCCGTTTCGCCGCCTCGTGGCAGTCCCTCGCCGACCGCGAGGCCGTCCTGCGGGCGTCCTTCGACTGGAGCGGCACGCCCCGGCTGGTGCTGCACGACCGGGCCGTGATCGAGGTGGTGCGCCACGCCCGGCACGAGACGGGCTGGCCGGAGCTGCTGCACCACGACCGGATGCGCGGCTTCGTCCTGCACCGGCCCGGGCTGCTGCGGGTGACGCTGCTGGAGGGCCCCTTCGGCGCCGCCGGGGACGGCTTCCCCCGCGGCGGGCCGGAGGTGCGGGTGCTGGTGACGTACCACCGGGCGCTGCTGGACGAGCGCGGTGCGCGGCTGCTGGTGGGGGAGTTCTACCGTTCCTACGCCGCCGGGGGCGTGCTGCCCGGCGGCGAACGCCGCCCGGACCTGCGCGACCACGCGCAGTGGCTGGCCCGTCAGGACACCGGCGCCGCCCGCGCGTTCTGGGCCGCCGCCGCGCCGCCGCCGCACGCCGCGTCCAGCCCCGGCCGCCCCGGCCGCCCGGGCCGGCACGCGGCCGGGACCGGCCGGGTCCAGCGCCGGCTGCGCCCGCCGCAGACGGCCCGGCTGCGGGCCTGGGCCGCGCTGCGCGGGGCGGGGGAGAGCAGCGCCCTGCACGTGGTATGGGCGCTGCTGCTGTACCGGGCGGCGGGCGCGCACGGCCCCTTCCCGGTCACCTTCGCACTCCACCACTGCGGCCGGGACCTGCCGCTGCGCGGCGCGGCCGGCATCCCCGGCCTGCTGGGCAACCCGCTGCCGATGACCGTCACCGTCGATCCCGCCCGGCCGCTGACGGAACTGCTGCGCCAGGTACGGGACGCCGCCCTGGACCTGAGCGCCTACGCATGGGTGCCCGGCGAACGCATCCGCGAATGGAGCCGCCCCGACCACAGCACCGGCGGCGACAACAGCACCGACAGCACCGACAGCAGCGACAGCACCGACAGCACCGACAGCAGCGACAGCACCGACAGCACCGACAGCAGCGACGGCACCGGCAGCAACAACAGCACAATCACCGGCACCGGCACCGGCACCGGCAGCGGCACCGGCACCGGCAGTACCCGTGACGGTGAGGGCGGTGACGCTGAGGGCGGTGACGCTGGTGCCGGCGACGCTGAGGGCGGCGGGGGCGGTCTGCCGCAGACCCTGATCCGGTTCGACAGCCGGCCCGAACTGCCCCCCAGCGTGCGGGCCGAACTGGAGGCGCAGGGCATCCGCGCCGCGGTGCCGCAGTCCGCGAGCGGTGACACGAGTCTGCCCGTCACCCTCCTGGCCCGCTACGACACCGAGGGCGCCCTGGTGCTGTCCGCGCAGTACGACCGGGCCTGCCTGGCCGACGCGGACGCCTCCGGAACGCTGTCGCAGTGCCTGCACCTGCTGCGCGCCCTCCCCGACCACCAGGACGGCCGTACCCCCGTCGCCGAGGTCCTCGCGCTGCTGGAGAGTGCGCGGGTGCCGCGGGTGACCCGCCGCGGCCACGGTGCCCGCCGCTTCGCGCTGGCCGTCCTGCGCCCCGGACAGCCCGGCGCCGACACCGTCTGCCTGATCACCGTGCCCGGGGTCACCCCCGGCACCTATGAGCAGTTCGCCCGCGAGCACCGGGGCCCCGAACGGATCGTCTCGCTCGGCCTGGAGGGAACCCCCGCCATGACCCCTGCCGTCCTGCACGAACTCCTGGGCGGCACCGGACGGCTGGTCCTGTGCGGCAGCGGGCCCGCCGCCCGGGCCGCCTACGACATCGCCCGCACCGTCCGCGCCCGGCCCGGACCGCCCGCCGCGGTCGTCATGACCGGCCTGGGCAGCGCCCCCGAAAGCGCCCGCGCCCTCGCCCGCGCCCTGCAGTCACTGCACACCCGCACCCGCTAGCCGGACACGCCCCCACGGCAGGGGAGGCCGCCCGGCCGGCCGGCGCCCGCCGGACACCCCCGTCCAACACCCGCCTGTCCTACGGCAGTCAGGGCCACGAGAGCAACCCGGCTCCCGCGAACGAAGCCCCCTGCACACACCCGCCCCCGCGCAACGCCGCTCCGCACCCGCCCCCGCAACCAGACGACAGCCTCAACGCGCCAGACCGGGCCCGCCCGCACCCGCCACCGACCCCGCACCCCCCCGGCCACCACCGGCCAACCCCAACCACCCACCCCAGAACCCGCGTTGCCGCCCCCCAACCGTCACCGCACCGCCGCCGCACCGCCCCCGCCGTTGCCGCACCTCCGCCGCCTCCGCCGTCTCCGCCGCAGCGTCCGCCTCCCGGGGCCCGCTCCCCGGCCCGGCGCCCCCCCAGCCGGCCGCCCGGGAACCGACGTTGATGCCGCCCCCGGCCCCCGGCCTCCCGCTCCCAGGCCCCCGGGCCTGCGTCCGCGCCCTCCGCCGCGCCTGCACCCATTCCGCACCGAGGCACGCCCGACGACCCCCCAACTGCCCTCCACCGCAACCGTGTTGGCGCCCCACCCTCACCACACCGTCTCCGCCGCAGCGTCCGCCTCCCGAGGCCCGCTCCCCGGCCCGACGCCCCCCAACCGCCCTCCCCCCAACCGACGTTGATGCCGCCCCCGGCCCCCGGCCTCCCGCTCCCAGGCCCCCGGGCCTGCGTCCGCGCCCTCCGCCGCGCCTGCACCCATTCCGCACCGGGGCATGCCCGGCGACCCCCAGCCACCGCACCCCGAAACCGTGTTGGCCCCCGCCCCGCCGCCGCTTCCACCCTCCCTCCGCCCCCGCCGTCACCACCGCCCCCGCCACCCCCGCCGTTGTCGTCCCCCTCCTGCGCCTTCCGGCCCCCTCCGGCCCTCTTCTGCGCCCTTTCGCGGTGGCTGGTTCGGGGCTGCTTCGAGTGTGCCGAGAGCGGGTCTTGAGGGGGATGACCGACGGTGGCCGGGACGCTGGAGGAGGGGGCATGGGTGAATCGGACCGCGGGGAGCCCGCCCTGCGCATCGAGCGCGGGCACGCGAGCGATGAGGAACTGGCCGCGCTCACCGTCGTACTGATCGCACTGAGCGGCGGCGTGGCGGCGGACGGCGACGAGAAGCGGCCGGTCAACGGCTTCCGCTGGTGGCGGCGGCCGGACACGTACCGGACACCGCGCAGCTGGCAGTGATGGCAGGGATGGCGCTGACGGCGGTGACCGGTATGCCCCGCCCCCGAGAAAGGGATCTGACGACATGTCGATGACGATTGCCCCCGCTCCGGCCGTGCCGGACGTACCGGCCGCGCCGGGAACGGCGGGACAGGCCCCGGCCGCCCCCGCGCCGGCCGCGCCGGCCGTCCCGGCCGATATCCGCGGCCGGGTCGCGGAACTGCACGCGATCCGGGCCACCGCCCAGGCCGGGCCGAGCGAGAAGGCGACCCAGGCGCAGCACGCCAAGGGCAAGCTGACGGCCCGGGAGCGGATCGGGCTGTTGCTGGACGCGGGGTCGTTCCGGGAGGTCGAGCAGTTGCGGCGG
>NZ_JBEXET010000074.1:0-23773 GCF_040606415.1 Streptomyces sp. NPDC005423
TGTGCAGCACCGCACGGTCCTCGGTGGTGTTGATCCGCTCACCGCGGAACATCGCGTCCCGCAGCCCGAACACATCCGTCGCCACGGCCAGTTCGTGCAGGAGGGCCAGTGTCTCGTCGGTGATCAGGTGCTTGGAGTAGTCGATGCGCAGATCACCGACCTGGAGCGTGTAGCCGGCGCCCCGCCCGGGATCGGCGGCGAACAGCTCCCGCAGCTGGGTCTCCCCCAACTCCTCCCGGTGCTGGGCCAGCGCGCTCCACTCGGGTGTCTGATTGAGCCTGGTACGGCCGTCTGCGTTCATTCCGACTTCAGCCTTCTTTCCTACCGACCTCGGGGCCTGTCCCAACCTAATTGATCAGCCCGTGACGTGAGCCGTTGCCGCGTCGTGCGGAGGGCCAACAACAGGTACGTCCGGCTTGACCGCGGGTATCAGCGCGATGACCGACAGAACGAAGAAGCCGGCGGTCACCAGGGCGGGCGTGTTGGCCCCCCGGGCCGCGGCGGCGGCGCCACCGAGGAGAGCGCCCACGGCGTACGCGGTGGTCGCCGCCACGTATCCGGCGGTGCCGGCGTCCAGTCGGCCGGTCACCAGGATCACCAGGGTGGCGATCAGAGCGCCCATCCCGACATTGCAGAGCGCCGTCGCCCAGCACAGTACGCGCAGGGGCGCGGGGGCGCCGGCGAGCGGGGGCAGCGCGGCGCCACGCAGCGCGTCTCCGAAGCGGGAGATCACGGCGGCGGTCCACAGCCGTCCGAATCCTCCGCGCCACGCGGGCACATGACTATCCGTCACGTCGACCGTCGCCACCACTCCCCCTCACGGTTCGTCACTTCACACACCGTAGAGGGCACCACTGACAAGCGGTCCGGAGCCGGCCCGCCGCCGTGGGTGGAAAACAGCTCCGGCCAGGTACCTGTGGGCACCCGGCCGGTCTCAACTCCTAGATTTCGCCCCGCAGTTTGGCGAGCGCCTCGGCGAGGATCGCCTCGCCGTCCGCGTCGCTGCGCCGCTCCCGTACGTAGGCGAGGTGCGTCTTGTAGGGTTCGGTGCGCGGCGGGTCGGGCGGGTTGTCCCGGTCCTGTCCGGCGGGGAAGCCGCAGCGCGGGCAGTCCCAGGTGTCGGGGACCTGCGCGTCGCTGGCGAAGCTGGGCTGCGTCTCGTGCCCGTTGGAGCACCAGAAGGAGATGCGCAGCCGCGGCGCGGACTCGCCGCGCTCGGCCTCGCCCATCGGCCCCGCCCCGACCCGGCTTCCTCGGATCGCGTTGCCACTTGCCACGGTCGTAACTCCCTGCGTGATGGTGCCGCGAAGCGAGTCGGCGTTTCGCTTCGTTGCGAGCGCCTCAGTCTACGTAAGGCCCAACGCACGTCCAGTCATTGGAGTTACCGCCCCGCATCCAGACGCAAGCCCCATGATAGGCCGCGCTCAGCTGCGCGTACCGAACATGGGGCCTTACGTGCGGAATGCGGGAAAGGAACGAGGCTCAGCTGTTCGACTTCATCAGCAGGCCGAGCACCACGATGCAGGCGAACCAGAGCAGACCGAGCACCACGGTGATGCGGTCGAGGTTGCGCTCGGCGACCGAGGAACCGCCGACGGACGACGCCATGCCGCCGCCGAACATGTCGGAGAGACCGCCGCCCTTGCCCTTGTGCATCAGCACCAGCAGCATCAGCAGCAGGCTGAAGACGATCAGGGCGATCGAGAACCCCAAAACCACGGCTGGACCAACTTCCTCGGATTCGGATGGAGAACGGGGGCACGGCGCCTGTCGATACGCGGCTTCGCCGCACGGCGCCATGCCCCCGCAAGGGTACGACGGATCGCTGCTACCGCCTACTCACCGGTCGGCGCACCGACGGGCTCACTGATCGCGGAAGCGCACGATCTTGACGAACTCGTCGGCGTCCAGCGAGGCCCCGCCGACCAGGGCGCCGTCGATGTCGGCCTGGGCCATGATCTCGGCGACGTTGCCGGACTTGACGGAGCCGCCGTACTGGATGCGGACCTTGTCGGCCAGCTCCTGCGTGTAGAGCTCGGCGAGCTTGCCGCGGACGGCCGCGCAGACCTCCTGCGCGTCCTCGGCCCCGCAGACCTTGCCGGTGCCGATCGCCCAGACGGGCTCGTAGGCGATCACGACCGACTCGGCCTGCTCGGCCGGGAGGTCCTTGAGGCCGCCCTCGACCTGGGCGAGCGTGTGCGCGACGTGGTTGCCCGCCTCGCGCACGTCCAGCTCCTCGCCGACGCAGAGGATCGGGGTCAGACCGTGCTTGTACGCGGCCTTGACCTTGGCGTTGACGATCTCGTCGGTCTCGGCGTGGTACTGGCGGCGCTCGGAGTGGCCGACCGCCACGTACGTGCACTTCAGTTTGGCCAGCATCGAGCCGGAGATCTCGCCGGTGTAGGCGCCGGAGTCCTGCGCCGAGAGGTCCTGGGCGCCGTACTTGATCTTGAGCTTGTCGCCGTCGACCAGGGTCTGCACGGAGCGCAGGTCGGTGAAGGGCGGCAGGACGGCGACCTCTACGGCCTCGTAGTCCTTGTCGGCCAGGGCGAAGGCGAGCTTCTGGACGTGGGCGATGGCCTCAAGGTGGTTGAGGTTCATCTTCCAGTTGCCCGCCATCAGGGGCGTGCGTCCGGAAGGGAGAGATGCAGCCATGAAAGGTCAGTCCTCCAGTGCGGCGAGACCGGGGAGCGTCTTGCCCTCTAGGTATTCGAGGGAGGCGCCACCGCCGGTCGAGATGTGGCCGAATGCCGTCTCGTCGAAGCCCAGGGTGCGGACGGCCGCGGCGGAGTCGCCGCCGCCGACGACCGTGAAGGCCGGGGAGTCGACGAGGGCCTGGGCGACCGCCTTGGTGCCCTCGGCGTAGTCGGGGTGCTCGAAGACGCCCATGGGGCCGTTCCAGAAGACGGTGGCGGCGTCGGCGAGCTTCGAGGCGTACAGGGCACCGGTCTCGGGACCGATGTCGAGGCCCATCTGGTCGGCCGGGATGGCGTCCGCGGCGACGGTGTCGGGGTGGGAGGGGGCCTTGGTCTTCAGGTCCGGGAACTGGGTCGCGGTGACGACGTCCACGGGGACGACCAGTTCGACGCCGTTCTTCCCGGCGCGCTCGACGTACTCGGTGACGGCGGGCAGCTGGTCGTCCTGGACCAGGGAGGCGCCGATCTCGTACCCCTGCGCCTTGAGGAAGGTGAAGGCCATGCCGCCGCCGATGAGCAACCGGTCGGCCTTACCGAGCAGTTCGTCGATGACGGCGAGCTTGTCGGAGACCTTGGAGCCGCCGAGCGCCACCACGTAGGGGCGTGCCACGTCGGTGGTGAGCTTCTTCAGGACGCCGACCTCGGTGGCGATGAGGTAGCCGGCGTAGTGCGGCAGGCGGGCCGGCAGGTCGTACACGGAGGCGTGCTTGCGGTGCACGGCGCCGAAACCGTCGCCTACGTAGACATCGGCCAGGGCGGCGAGCCGGTCGGCGAACTCGCCGCGCTCGGTGTCGTCCTTGGACGTCTCGCCCGGGTTGAAGCGCAGGTTCTCGATGACCGCGACCTGGCCGGGCTCAAGGCCGTTCACCGCGTCGTGGGCGGCGGGGCCGACGGTGTCCTGGGCGAACGCGACCGGGGCACCGAGGAGTTCACCGAGCCGCTCGGCGGGCTGGAGCAGCGAGAAGGCCGGGTCCGGGGCGCCCTTGGGGCGGCCCAGGTGCGAGGCGACGATCACCTTGGCGCCCGCCGCGGCGAGGGCCTTGATCGTGGGCAGTACGGCGCGGATGCGGCCGTCGTCGGTGATGAGACCGTCGGCCAGCGGAACGTTGAGGTCGGCGCGGACGAAGACCCGCTTGTTGTCCACGCCTTCGGCGAGAAGTTCGTCGATCGTCTTCATGGAAAGGGTGCTCCTAGGGAGGGCTCTGCGGATCCTGGAGGGCTGGTCGATCACTACGTGGCGCAGGGCTCGGACCGCGCGGCCTGCGCGCTGTCCGAGCCCTGGCTCACATCGAGACGCCTGCTCCGGAGTTAGAGCCGGCCGCCGACGAAGACGGTGAGGTCGACGAGACGGTTGGAGTAACCCCACTCGTTGTCGTACCAGCCGAGGATCTTCACCGACGTGCCGTCCTGGACCATGGTCAGGGAGGAGTCGAAGGTGCAGGACGACGGGTCGCCGACGATGTCCGAGGAGACGATCGGGTCCTCGGTGTACGTCAGGTAGCCCTTGAGGTCGCCGTCCTCGGAGGCCTTCTTGAACGCGGCGTTGACCTCGTCCCGGGTGACCTCGCGCTGGAGCTGGACAACCAGGTCGGTGGCCGAGCCGGTGGGGACCGGGACGCGCATCGCGATGCCGTCCAGCTTGCCCTTGAGCTGCGGGAGGACCAGGGCGGTGGCCTTGGCGGCACCGGTCGTGGTCGGGATGATGTTCTCGGCGGCGGCGCGGGCGCGGCGCAGGTCCGAGTGCGGGAAGTCCAGGATGCGCTGGTCGTTCGTGTACGCGTGGACCGTCGTCATCAGGCCCTTGACGATGCCGAAGTTCTCGTCGAGCACCTTGGCCATCGGCGCCACACAGTTGGTGGTGCAGGAGGCGTTGGAGATGACGTGGTGGTTGGCCGCGTCGTACTTGTCCTGGTTGACACCCATCACGATGGTGATGTCCTCGTCCTTGGCCGGAGCCGAGATGAGGACCTTCTTGGCGCCGCCGGCGATGTGCTTCTCGGCGTCGGCCTTCTTGGTGAAGATGCCCGTCGACTCGATGACGATGTCGACGCCCAGTTCGCCCCACGGGATGTCGGCGGGGTTGCGCTCGGACAGGACCTTGATGGTGTGGCCGTCCACGGTGATCGTGTCGGCGGTGTGCGACACCTCGGCCTTGAGACGACCCAGGATGGTGTCGTACTTGAGCAGGTGAGCGGTGGTCGCGGTGTCACCCAGGTCGTTGACAGCCACGATCTCGATGTCAGCACCCTGCTCCAGCAGCGCGCGGAAGTAGTTACGACCGATGCGGCCAAAGCCGTTGATGCCTACGCGGATCGTCACGAACCGATCTCCTCGTTGGTACGCCGGCTCAGTGCCGGCGAGTTGTATGGGATGTCCCCGACCGCCTCCGACCCTACCTCCCTGGAGCCTCGGGGGTGACATCGAGATGCCCCATACACGGCAGGGCGGTCCGTACCCGCCAGTAGGGGTACGGACCGCCCTTGATGTTCATGACACTGTCATCCTGCGTCAGCTCCGCAGAGCCGCCAACGCCCTGCTGACCAGGGCCGCACGGTCGGCGGCCGAGGTCACCTGCTCCAGACCGAAGCCCAGCAGCACGGTCCGGTCCGTGGTGACCGCGCCGTACGTCTGGAAGAGGGCTCCGGTGCGGGTCCAGTCGTTCAGGACCGCGGGACTACCGGCAGGAGGGCCGGACGCGTGCCAGGCGCCGAGCGAGGTCTCGAAACCCTCCGTCTCGCGCGCGGTGCCCCCGACGACGAGCGAGGCGTCGTCGGCGAGGACGCCGTGGCCGCCGGTGCCCGGGTCGGTGATGTAGCTGAGCGACACCTCGACGGACTTCCCGGCGTAGGCGCTCAGGTCGAAGCCGACCTGCTGCCAGCCGGCGGAGGCGCCGGTGAAGCTGTTCCACGAGCCGGTGGTGCCGCTGGCCGCGCAGCCGCTCGCCGCGACGGTCAGATAGTGCTTGAGCCAGGGGTGGTCGGCCACCAGGAACCCGGCCTCGCACTCCGTGGGTACCGCGGAGCTGGTGGCGCCGCCCGCCTCCGGGAGCGTGGTCCAGTCGTCGGCCCCGGTGGTGTGGATCTCCACCACGGCGTGGTCGTAGCCCGGCTCGGTGTCCCACAGCAGTTCGGTGCGGAGCGTGGGCCGGTCGGCCGCGCTCACTCCGGTGAGGTCGATGGTGCGGGTGAGGCGCTTGTAGGCGTCGTCGGTGTGGACGGCGGCCGCCATGGAGGAGCCCGCGTAGGGGCCGTAGGGGTTGACCGTCCCGGCGAAGCGGCCCGCCCCGGCACTGGCGAACTGCGGGTAGGCGGACGGGGCGAGGGAGTCGGAGGTGACGCTGTAGGTGCCGGCCCGGTCCAGCGGGTTGCCGGGCACGCCGCCGAGGGCGCCGGTGAAACCGTCGAGCTTGCCGGTGCCGGTGAAACCGGTGGCCCCGGGGGTGGAGGTGCGCGAGTAGGCGCCCAGGTAGTACTGGCTGAAGTCGTCCGACGGGGTGCCGTCGCCGAGGTCGACGGAGCCGCCCGCCTGTTCGCCGGCCTCGATCAGCTTGCCGCCCTCGTTGAGGAAGGCGCGCAGCTGGAGCTGGGTGTCGTTGCGGGGGCCGGCCGGGCCGGAGTAGTGCACGACCGTCCCGAAGTGGTCGAGCACCCCGAGCGCGTCGGGCGCGCCCTGGGTGGCGACGTCCCAGACGAGCGCCTTGCGGCCGTTCGCCTTCAGCGCGTCGACGTAGGTCTGTGCCTGGGTGGCGACCGTGCCCTCCTCGGCGACGACGAGGGTGTCCGCCGCGGGCCGCCGCGCCACCGTGTAGGTGAAGTGCGCGCTGGAGGTGCGCTTCCCGGCCTTCGTCCTGCCGGTGAACCAGACCTCGACCGTGTCACCGGGGTGGCCGCCCCTGACCTCGGCCCGGTACTCGTCGAAGTACAGGTTGTCGTGGCCGCCGTAGGTGCGGCCGCCCTTCCACGCCTTGAGCGTCCCGTGCTCGGTACGGCCGCCGTTGACGCGGTACGCGAGTTCCTTGTCGCGCACGGACTTCCGTACGACGGCGGAGACTTTCTGGCCGGCGCCGCGCGCGTACGACGTGGCGAAGGTCGCCGGGGTGAAGTCGGCGGCGCTCAGGCCGACCGACGACGCGGGCCGGTCGGGGTGGACGGCGGTCTCGGCGACGGAGAGCGCGAAGGGGACGTTCTTCTGGAACTCCTTCTGGATCAGCGTCTCGTCGTCGGGGAAGTTGAAGACGGACTGGCAGTCGGCCGCGTTCCAGGCGTCGTTCGGGTCGAGGTTCGACGCGGTCTGGCAGGTCGACATCTCGGGGGTGAACATCGCCATCCCGTTGACGTTCGACGCGTGCCCGTCCGCCTCGCCGTTGGTGGTGTACAGCTCCGAGGAGACCTGGGAGTGGTAGCCGGGGATCGCCGGGTTGTCCGGGGTGCCGGCGAGCGCCTTGTAGAGCACGTCGTCGGGGCTGGGGGTCGCCACCTGCCAGCCGACTCCGTAGAGGAGGAGTTCGGCGGCGGAGTGGTAGTTGATGCCGTAGCCGAAGCCGATCCGCTTCTCGAAGGTGTCCAGCGCCCGGGTCTCCGGCTCGGAGCCGGGGGCCGCGCCGCGGTAGGTCTCGCTCGTGGGGTTGGGGGAGGAACCCTCGTCGTCGTAGCCCCACTTGTAGGCGAAGTTGCGGTTGAGGTCGACGCCGTCACCGGCGGAGATGACGCCGTCGCCGTTGATGTCCCGCAGGTTCTTGCGCCACAGGCGGGTGGCGCTGTCGCGGAACGTGTAGTCGTAGCCGTCCGGGTTGGCGGAGAGGACGAACCAGAGCTCGGTGGAGTCGACGATCTTCTTGACGCGCTTGTCGGTCGCGTAGTTGTCCAGGTAGTAGTGCATCAGCCGGCGGGTCATCTCCGGGGTGATCCACTCGCGCGCGTGCTGGTTGGAGACGTAGAGCACGGAGGGCTTGGAGCCGTCCTTGGACTTCTTGGCGCCCTTGGTCAGTTTGAGCGCGAGGATGTCCTGGCCGTTCACGGTCTTGCCGATCGACTCGACCTTGGTCAGGCCGGGGTGCGCCTGCCCGGTCCTGACGATCTCCTCCTCCAGACCGCCGCTTCCGCTGTACGGGCGGAACACGCCCTGTGCCGCGTCCTCCACGCGGGTTTCGGCCTTGGCCGAAAGGGTGTGCTCGGTGAGGTCGACGCCCTGTTTCTCCAGCTTCCGCGCCTGCCGGTCGGTGAGGTAGACCTCGACGGCCGTCCTGCCGGACGCCGAAGCGCTGTCGTCGCCGAGTTCGTGGCCGTCCTGCCCGGCCTTGAGCAGCAGCGGGATCTGCTTCTGGGTGACCTCGGCGTGGAACACCTTGACCGCGTCCGGGTCGGACGCGGCGGCACCCCCGTTCTGCGCCTGGGCGACGGGCGCGATGCTCGCTCCGGCGAGCAGCAGCACGCCGGCGGCGAGGATCGTTCTCGCTCTGTGTCTCATGAACCCCCCTAGCAGTCGTCCGCCACCGCGGCGAACAGATGCCAGGCTCATGACACTTCAAGATCGAGTCAAGAGCACCGCCCAGAGAGCCGAACGCCGGTGCCGGCCGCCCAACGGGGCGTCGGCACCGGCGCGCTGACGGATCATCAGCCGACCAGGTTGTCGGCCATCTCCTCGGTGAGGTTGGACTCCGTGCCCGGGATACCGAGGTCCTGCGCCCGCTTGTCGGCCATCGCCAGCAGCCGGCGGATCCGGCCCGCCACCGCGTCCTTGGTGAGGGGCGGGTCGGCGAGCGCGCCCAGCTCCTCCAGGGAGGCCTGCTTGTGGTCCATGCGCAGCCGGCCGGCGGCCGCGAGATGCTCCGGGACCTCGTCGGCGAGGATCTCCAGCGCCCGCTGCACCCGGGCACCGGCCGCGACGGCGGCGCGGGCCGAGCGGCGCAGGTTGGCGTCGTCGAAGTTGGCGAGCCGGTTCGCCGTGGCGCGCACCTCGCGGCGCATCCGGCGCTCCTCCCAGGCCAGCACGGACTCGTGCGCGCCGAGCCGGGTGAGCAGGGCGCCGATCGCATCGCCGTCGCGGACGACCACCCGGTCCACCCCGCGCACCTCGCGCGCCTTCGCGGCGATCGAGAGCCGGCGGGCGGCGCCCACCAGGGCGAGCGCGGCCTCCGGACCCGGGCAGGTGACCTCCAGGGAGGAGGACCGGCCCGGCTCGGTCAGCGAGCCGTGCGCCAGGAACGCGCCTCTCCAGGCCGCCTCCGCGTCGCAGGTGGCCCCCGAGACCACCTGCGGCGGCAGACCCCGGATGGGGCGACCACGGCCGTCCACGAGCCCCGTCTGACGGGCCAGCTGGTCACCGCCCGCGACCACCCGGACGACGTAACGGGAGCCGCGGCGCAGTCCGCCGGGAGCCATCACGATCAGCTCGGAACTGTGGCCGAAGATCTCCAGGATGTCCCGTTTGAGCCGGCGCGCCGCCATCGCGGTGTCCAGCTCCGCCTCGATCACGATGCGCCCGCTCACCAGGTGGAGGCCGCCGGCGAACCGCAGAATGGCGGAGACCTCCGCCTTCCTGCAGCAGGTCCGGGTGACGGGGAGCCGGGAGATCTCATCCTTCACCGCTGCCGTCATCGCCATGGGC
Organism: Streptomyces sp. NPDC005423; assembly: GCF_040606415.1. Lineage (NCBI taxonomy): Bacteria > Bacillati > Actinomycetota > Actinomycetes > Kitasatosporales > Streptomycetaceae > Streptomyces > Streptomyces sp. NPDC005423. The sequence continues at coordinate 9,303 of NZ_JBEXET010000074.1, forward strand.
CGATCCTTCCATGCATCCGAAAAATACGGTCGTACGCGGCGGCCAGCAGCTCCGGGTCGTGCCTTGGAGTTCCGTCGGGCCGGGCCACCGGCGCCAGCTCGACCGCGGCGCCGAGCCGCTTGGCGGCTTCGGTGAGCGAGGCACGGTCGGGCACGGCGGCCTCGTCGGCCAGCACCACGTCCAGGGCGAGTTTAGGGGCGTGTCGTCCCAAAACCTCCAAATGACGCTGCGGGGAGAAGCCTTCGGTTTCTCCGGGCTGCGGCACGAGGTTCAGGGAGAGTACCCGGCGCGCCCTGGTCTCTGTGAGGGCGTCCAGGAGTTCGGGCACGAGCAGGTGCGGGATGACCGAGGAGAACCACGAACCGGGGCCGAGCACCACCCAGTCGGCGTCGAGCACGGCGGCGACGGCCTCGGGGACGGCGGGCGGATCGTGCGGCACCAGGTGCACGGACTGCACCTCGCCGGGCGTGAGGGCGACGGTCGCCTGCCCGCGTACGGTGTCGACGTCGTCGGGCCGGGCCGGGTCGTGCCCCTTGACCAGGGCCTGAAGCTCCAGCGGGACGGCGGACATGGGCAGCACGCGCCCGTGCGCGCCGAGCAGCTTGCCGACCAGGTCGAGCGCCTGGACGTGGTCGCCGAGCTGCTCCCACAGGGCGACGATCAGCAAGTTGCCGACCGCGTGCTCGTGCAGGTCGCCATGGGACTGGAAGCGGTGCTGGATGACCCGGGCCCAGGTCTGGCCCCAGTCGTCGTCGCCGCACAGCGCGGCGAGGGCCTTGCGCAGATCGCCCGGGGGCAGCACGCCCAGCTCGTCGCGGAGGCGTCCGCTGGAACCGCCGTCGTCCGCCACGGTGACGACGGCGGTGAGGTCGCCGGTGATGCGGCGCAGGGCGGCGAGCGAGGCGGACAGGCCCATGCCGCCGCCGAGGGCGACCACCTTGGGCTGGGTGCCGCGGCGGCGCGGCCTGCCGCCGCGGGCCGCCACGGGCCTGGGCGTACGCCCCTCGGGCACTCCTCGGCGCAGCCTGCTCAGCCGCGGAGTCAGTCCTGTCATTCCCGTCCCATGTCCCGGTGCACGACCACCGTCTCCACGCCCTCGGCCACGAGCCGCGCGGCGAGCTTCTCCGACGTGGCGACCGAGCGGTGCTTGCCACCGGTGCAGCCGATCGCGATCGTCACATAGCGCTTGCCCTCGCGGCGGTAGCCGGCCGCGATGAGCCGGAGCAGCTCCGCGTACCGGTCGAGGAACTCCTTGGCGCCGGGCTGGTTGAAGACGTAGGCCGCCACCTCCTCGTTGAGACCGCTGAAGGGGCGCAGCTCCGGAACCCAGTGCGGGTTGGGCAGGAAGCGCATGTCGGCGACGAGGTCGGCGTCGACCGGGAGGCCGTACTTGAAGCCGAAGGACATGACCGTGGCCCGCAGTTCGGGCTCCTCCTCGCCGGCGAACTGGGCGTCCATCTTGGCGCGCAGCTCGTGCACGTTGAGGCTGGAGGTGTCGATCACGAGGTCGGCGTCGCCGCGCAGTTCGCGCAGCAGCTCCCGCTCGGCGGCGATGCCGTCGACGATGCGGCCGTCGCCCTGGAGGGGGTGCGGGCGGCGCACCGACTCGAAGCGGCGCACCAGGGCCTCGTCGGAGGACTCCAGGAAGACGATCCGCCGGGTGACGTGCTTGGCCGCCAGGTCGGCGAGGGACTCCCGGAGGTTGTCGAAGAACCGCCGTCCGCGTACGTCGACGACGACCGCGATCCGCGCCACGTTCCCCTGGGAGCGCGCGCCCAGCTCCACCATGGTGGGGATGAGGGCGGGCGGGAGGTTGTCGACGACGAACCAGCCGAGGTCCTCCAGGCATTTGGCGGCCGTGGACCGGCCGGCCCCGGACATGCCGGAGATGATCACCAGCTCGGGGATGGCCGTTTCGGGTGCTCCGGATGGCGTGCTGTCCGTACTCACTTCTGCTGCTCCGTTGTCCTGGGCGGATTCCGCTGGAGCCTGATCCTCGCCCGTCTCCTTGTGCGTCCGATCTCGCCCGGCTGTGGTCCGCTGCTCGTGCTCGGTCATGTCTCCTGCCCCCGTCGCTCGTCCGGAGCGCCCGCGGTCACGGGCTCTCCTGGGGCACCCGTCGTCGTCCCGGGTGTCCCGTCTTCCGTCTCTTCCATGATCTCTCCGGTGGCCGTGTTCACGGCGGGTGCGGCCGGGGCCGCCCCGGCGAGGGCCACGGCGATCGTCTCGGCTGTTTTACGGCCTATGCCGGGTACCTCACAGATCTGGTCGATTGTCGCGGATCGCAGCTTCTTCACCGAACCGAAATGCTTGATCAACGCCTGCTTACGGGTCTCGCCCAGTCCCGGTACGTCGTCCAGGGGGCTCGCCCGGAACCGCTTGGCCCGCTTGGCCCGCTGGTAGGTGATCGCGAACCGGTGGGCCTCGTCACGGACGCGCTGGAGCAGATAGAGGCCCTCGCTGGTGCGGGGCAGGACGACCGGGTCGTCCTCGTCCGGCAGCCAGACCTCTTCCAGGCGCTTGGCGAGGCCGCACACCGCGATGTCGTCGATGCCCAGTTCGTCCATGGCCCGCTTGGCGGCGGCGACCTGCGGCTGCCCGCCGTCCACGACGACGAGCTGCGGGGGGTAGGCGAAGCGCCTGGGGCGGCCGTCCTCGTCCTTCAGCTCGTCGCCGTCCGCCCACTCACCGGTCTTCTCCTTGTCGGCGAGGTAGCGCCGGAAGCGGCGGGTGATCACCTCGTGCATGGAGCGGACGTCGTCCTGGCCCTCGAAGCCCTTGATCTGGAAACGGCGGTACTCGCCCTTGCGCTGGAGGCCGTCCTCGAAGACGACCATGGAGGCCACCACGTCGTCGCCCTGGAGGTGCGAGATGTCGTAGCACTCGATCCGCAGGGGGGCGCTGTCCAGGCCGAGCGCCTCGGCGATCTCCTCCAGGGCGCGCGAGCGGGTGGTCAGGTCGGAGGCACGCTTGGTCTTGTGGAGGATCAGCGAATGCTCGGCGTTGCGCTGGACGGTCTCCATGAGGGCCCGCTTGTCGCCGCGCTGCGGGATGCGCAGCGACACGTTCGCCCCGCGGCGGTCGGTCAGCCACTGCTGGACCGGTTCCAGCGGGTCGGGCAGCGCGGGGACGAGTACCTCCTTGGGGACGGAGTCCCCACTCTCCTCGCCGTAGAGCTGCTGGAGGGCGTGTTCCACCAGGGCGGCGGTCGTGACCTCCTCGACCTTGTCGGTCACCCAGCCGCGCTGGCCCCGTACGCGTCCGCCGCGTACGTGGAAGATCTGGACGGCCGCCTCCAGCTCGTCCTCGGCGACCGCCATCAGGTCGGCGTCGGTGGCGTCGGCGAGCACCACCGCGTTCTTCTCCATCGCCTTCTTCAGGGCCTCGATGTCGTCGCGCAGCCGGGCGGCCCGCTCGTACTCCATCTCCTCCGCCGCGTCCGTCATCCGTGTCTCCAGACGGCGGATGTACGTGCCGGTGCGGCCGGCCATGAAGTCGCAGAACTCGTCGGCCAGTTCGCGGTGCTCCTCCTCGGAGACGCGGCCGACGCAGGGGGCGGAGCACTTGCCGATGTAGCCGAGCAGACAGGGGCGGCCGGTGCGGGCGGCGTTCTTGAAGACACCGGCCGAGCAGGTGCGCACGGGGAACACCCGCAGCAGGAGATCCACGGTGTCGCGGATGGCCCACGCGTGCGCGTACGGCCCGAAGTAGCGAACGCCCTTCTTCTTGTGACCGCGCATCACCTGGACGCGCGGGAACTCCTCGTTCATCGTGACCGCGAGCGACGGGTAGCTCTTGTCGTCGCGGTACTTGACGTTGAACCGGGGGTCGTACTCCTTGATCCAGGAGTACTCCAGCTGAAGTGCCTCGACCTCCGTGGACACCACCGTCCACTCCACCGACGCGGCCGTGGTGACCATGGTGCGGGTGCGCGGGTGGAGTCCGGCCAGGTCCTGGAAGTAGTTCGCCAGGCGCTGGCGCAGGCTTTTCGCCTTCCCGACGTAGATCACCCGGCGGTGCTCGTCGCGGAACTTGTAGACCCCGGGCGAGTCCGGGATCTCTCCCGGCCTGGGGCGGTAGCTGGAGGGGTCGGCCATGTTTCACACCCTACTGGCGAGGGGTGACAGCGCGGCGAGCCTGTGGACAACGTCGGAGATACCGGGCGGAACGCCTGGTGGAACGCCTGCCGGGGTCCGGGGCGGGCGAGATGCCCACGAGGTCCGGGTACGTCCGGGACCGGCGGAACCACCGGGACCGCCAAGGCCGAGTGCCGGCCGTCGGGGGCTTCCCACGACGGCGTCCGCCCTGGGCCGCCGTGGGATCGATGACCGGGCCGCTGCCGCGGGTTCGGTCGGGGGCGGATCTTGAGGCCGGCCGAGCGTACGGGCCCGAAGCGGTCGCCGGCCGACCGCCCTCGGCCGACCGGCGGCGTTCCGGCCGTCGTCCCGGGCACGGCGCGTTCCCGGGAGGGGGGCCCGGAACGCGGCGGGGCGCCCCCGCCGCACGGCTCGCCGCACGAGTCGGCGCTGTCCGCGCGGGTGAGCGGGGGCGTACCGGGCGACTACGGGAGGGCCGCGTCCCCCTGTATGGGTGGATTCCAACTCGGCCGTGGCAGCGCGTGGTTGGGCTTGAGGTGTTGTCGGGACTTGGTCAACACGCTTCAATGCGGGGGAACTCGGGGCCGGGCACGACGGTCTACGGATGAGCGGACGCCCCCGGCGCCGACGGGGTGGCCCCGACACCGCGTGAACGGCCTGACCAGCCGTTGTGACCAGTCACAGAGAGGCCCCTGCATGCCGCACGCCACACAGGGGGCGGACGTCGCCACCGTGGAAGCCGCCGGCGCGGAACTGGACTCCGCCCTGCGTGGCGGCCCCTTCCATGTCGCGCTGCGCGCCGCGATCGCCGCCCGCGGGCTGCCGTTGCAACGCGTACAGCACCATCTGTCGCGCTACGGGGTCAAGGTCGGTGTCACCAGCCTGAGTTACTGGCAGCAGGGCGCCCGCCGCCCGCAGCGCCCCGAGTCGCTGCGGGCCGTACGGGCGCTGGAGGAGATCCTGCAACTGCCCGAGGAGTCGCTGATCCGGCTGCTCGCGCAGGCCGACGAGCGCTCGGCCACACAGCGCCCGGCGACCCGCTCCTACCGCTCCCTGGTCGAGGCCACCGGCGTGCTGGAACGGCTGTTGCGGGAACTCGAGTCGACACTCGACGGCGGACTGCACACCCTCGGACACCACGAACGGGTCCGCATCGGCGCCCGCCGGGAGCTGGCCGGCCGCGAGTCCCACCACATCGTCCGCGCCCACCGCGACGGCGTCGACCGCTTCGTCGCCGTGCACCACGGCGACCCGGGGTGCGCGCCGGAGCGCATGACGGTGCACGCCCTGGAGAACTGCCGCACGGGGCGCGTCCGTTGGCACCACGACACGGGTGTCCTGGTCGCCGAGATCCTCTTCGGCACCCGGCTGCGCTCTGGAGATACGTTCCTCTTCCGCTACGGCGTCGACGACGGCACCGCCGGTGCCTCCCGGGAGTACGTGCGCGGGTTCGGCTTCGCGGGCGGCCAGTACGCGCTCCAGGTGCACTTCGACGAGGAGACGCTCCCGGTGGGCTGCCACCGTTTCACCCAGCACTCGGCGGCGGCCCCGCGCAGCGGCCGGCAGGAGCTGCGGCTGAGCGGCCTGCACCGCTCGGTGCACCTCGTGGAGCCGCGCGTGCGGTCGGGGATCGTGGGGATCGGCTGGGACTGGGAGTGAGCCGCCGGGGTTTACCCGGGTCAGGAGGCCTGCCCCGCGACGATCTTCCCGTTCCTACGCCTCCACAGACAGCTCCCGGAGCGGCGCGGTGGCCGGGGAGCGCAGCACCTTGCCGCCGGTGGTGTCGCACCGGCTGACGTGGCAGGGACCGGGGCAGCGGCAGGGAACGATCAGGGTCGTGCCGTCCAGCTCGTCGATGGGGCACTGCGCGTGCGTGCAGATCGTGCTGTACGCCCGGAGGGTGCCGTTCCGGGCACGGCTGACCACCACGTCGTGATCCCGGCAGAGCTCGGCACTCCCCCGGGCGACCTCGCTCTCCGCGTCGAGCTCGACCGGCGCGGTGGGGGCGTGGCCGCCGTGCCCCGCTGACGAGCAGGCCGCGAGCCCCAGCCCCGCGACGGGTGCGAGGGCCGCTCGGCGCAGACGGTACGGCGGCTTGAGACGGGACGGCCGGGCAGGGGGTCCCCACAGGTCTCGGTGAGCGCTGCGCGGGTTCGAGTGCGGGCGCAGGAGGGGCGGGAGGGACGGGAGGCGCGGGAGGGCGGTGCACGGCGACGAGACCGGTGGGGATCCGTCCGCTTCGACGGGGGTCCGCCGGGCGGGGACTCACTGTACGTAAACGCTTGCGCAAGCGTTTACGTCGGACCTCGGATGAGATACGTTCCCGGCCAGAACGCCCGCTGCGGCCCGGGAGGGGGAACTCCGTTGGTGACCATGGCCGATGTCGCACGGAGCGCCGGCGTCTCCGTCGCGACCGTCTCGCATGTACTGAACTCCACCCGCCCGGTGCTGCCCCGCACCCGTCAGGCCGTGCTGACGGCGATCGAGGAACTCGGCTACACACCCAACACCCTCGCCCGTTCGCTGGTCACGTCCCGCACCCGGTCCATCGGGCTCGCGGTCTCGGCGATCAGCAACCCGTACTTCACCGAGATCCTCCAGGGCGTGGAGGCCGGCGCCCTGGAGCACGGCTACAGCCTCCTCATCGCCGATCCGCACGACGACCCGGAGCACGAGCGCACGGTCGTCCAACTCCTGCACGAGCGGCGGGTCGACGGCATGATCGTCGCCCCCTCGGCGGCCCCCCGCGACCTCGTCGCCTACCTCACGCGGCACGCCGTGCCCACCGTCTTCCTGGACCGGGCCGTCCGCACCGCCCCGGACGCGGCCCACCGCTTCGACCAGGTGTGCGCCGAGAACGCAGGACCGACGGCCCGGCTCGTCACCCACCTCGCCGGGCTCGGTCACCGCCGGATCGGCCTGGTCGCCGGCCGGCCCGGCTTCAGCACCAGCGCCGAACGGATCACCGGATACCGGCACGGCCTGGCCGCGGCCGGCCTCCCCCACGACGAACGGCTCGTGGTCGACGGCGACTCCGAGTCGGCCGCCGCCGAAGACGCCACCGGAACCCTGCTGGCCCTGGCCGCCCCGCCCACGGCCCTGGTCACCGCCAACAACGCGATGACCATCGGCGCGCTGCGCGCCCTGCGCCGGCGCGGACGGTCCGTGCCCCGTGACATCGCGCTGTGCTGCTTCGACGACTTCACCTGGGCGGATCTCTTCGCGCCCCGGCTCACCGCGATCGCCCAGTCCAGCCGGGAGATGGGCGCGCGGGCCGTCCGGCTGCTGCTGGACCGTATCGCCGCCCCGGACCGGCCCGCCCGGACCCTGCGGCTCCCCTGCGCCTTCGTCCACCGCACCTCGTGCGGCTGCCCCGAGGAACCGGAACCGTCCGATCAGCCCGCGAAAGGATTCCCGTCGTGATCGTCGTAGCCGGTGAGGCCCTGATCGACCTGGTGCCGCAGGGCACGGGAGCCCTCGCCACCCTGAAACCGGCGCTCGGCGGCGGCCCCTACAACACGGCCGTCGCCCTGGGCCGTCTCGGCTCCCCCACCGCCTTCTGCTCCCGCACCTCCTACGACGCCTTCGGTGAGGCCCTCCTCGCCGGTCTGCGCGCGGCCGACGTGGACGTGCTGGACGTGCAGCGCGGTCCGGAGCCGACCACTCTGGCGGTCGCCACGATCGACGCGCATGGCTCGGCCGCGTACTCCTTCTACGTCGACGGCACCGCCGACCGGCTCTTCGAGGTGCCCGCCGCGCTGCCCGCCGAGACGGAGGCGGTGTCCTTCGGTACCTGCTCACTCGTCCTGGAGCCCGGGGCGAGCGCCTACGAGGAGTTGATGCGGACCGCGTCCGCGCAGGGGGTGTTCACCGCGCTCGACCCCAACATCCGGGCCGGTCTGATCCCCGACGCGGACGCCTACCGGGCGCGTTTCACCAGCTGGCTGCCGTCGGTGTCGCTCCTCAAGCTGTCCGAGGAGGACGCGCTGTGGCTGGGCGGCAATCCGCGCGAGTGGCTGGCCGCCGGTCCGTCCGCCGTGGTGATCACCCAGGGCGGCGACGGTCTCACCGCGTTCACCCGGGACGGCTCGGTGTACGCCGTGCCGGGCCAGAAGGTCGACGTGGTGGACACGATCGGAGCCGGCGACACGGTCAACGCCGCCCTGCTGCACGGTCTTTCCGTCCGGGGCGCGCTCTCCGCCGAGGGGCTGGCGGGCCTGGGCCGGGACGGCTGGCCCCAGCTGCTGCGGTTCGCCGCGCGCGCGGCGGCGGTCACCTGTTCACGGGCGGGGGCGGAACCGCCGTACGCCTCCGAACTGGCCGACCGTTAAGGCGCGTTCACCGGTGGCGGGGTGCCACCAGCACCAACTGCCGCGCCCCGCGGGATGGTTCCCACGGGGCGCGGCACTGCTGGACATGCCGGTCAGGCCTTCCGGGTCCGCGCGGTCTTCTTCGCGGGAGTGGCCTTCTTGGTGGCCGCGGCGGTCTTCTTGGCGGTGCCGTCGGCGGTCCCCACCGTGGCCTTCACCGCCGTCTTCCTCGCCGTGGCCGCCTTCTTCACGACCTTCCCGCGCGGTGCGCGCACCGGCTCGGCGTCGCTGACGCGGTCCGCGCCGAGGACCTCGCGCAGGAACTTGCCGGTGTGGCTGCTCGGCACGCCGGCGACCTCCTCGGGGGTGCCCTCGGCGATGACGAGACCGCCGCCCGCGCCGCCCTCCGGCCCCATGTCGACGACCCAGTCGGCGGTCTTGATCACGTCGAGGTTGTGCTCGATGACGATGACCGTGTTGCCCTTCTCGACCAGGCCGCCCAGCACCGTGAGGAGCTTGCTGATGTCCTCGAAGTGGAGGCCGGTGGTCGGCTCGTCCAGGACGTAGACCGTGCGTCCGGCGGAGCGGCGCTGCAACTCGCTGGCGAGCTTGACGCGTTGGGCCTCACCACCGGACAGGGTGGTCGCGGACTGGCCGAGCCGGACGTAACCGAGGCCGACCTCGTGCAGCGTCCTGAGGTGGCGGGCGATCGCCGGGACGGCCTCGAAGAAGCCGAGGGCCTCCTCGATCGGCATGTTCAGGACGTCCGCGATGGACTTGCCCTTGTAGTGGACGTCCAGGGTCTCCCGGTTGTAGCGCGCGCCGTGGCAGACCTCGCACGGGACGTAGACGTCCGGCAGGAAGTTCATCTCGATCTTGATGGTGCCGTCGCCCGCGCAGTTCTCGCAGCGGCCGCCCTTGACGTTGAAGGAGAAGCGGCCGGGCAGGTAGCCCCGCACCTTCGCCTCGGTCGTCTCGGCGAAGAGCCTGCGGACGTGGTCGAAGACTCCGGTGTACGTGGCCGGGTTGGACCGGGGCGTACGGCCGATGGGCGACTGGTCGACGTGGACGACCTTGTCGACGAGGTCGTCGCCCTCCACGCGCGTGTGGCGACCCGGCACGTTCCTCGCGCCGTTCAGCTCGCGCGCGAGGTGGGTGTAGAGGATGTCGTTGACCAGGGTCGACTTGCCCGAGCCGGAGACGCCGGTGACCGCCGTGAAGACACCCAGGGGGAACGAGACGTCGATGTCCTGGAGGTTGTTCTCCCGGGCGCCGTGCACCGTCAGCTGCCGGGAGAGGTCGCGCGGACGCCTGATGTCGGGGAGCGGGATGGCCTTCCTGCCGGACAGGTACTGACCGGTCTGCGACTTCTCGTTGGCGAGCAGCTCCTTGAGGGAACCGCTGTGCACGACGTGGCCGCCGTGCTCGCCCGCGCCGGGACCGATGTCGACGATCCAGTCGGCGACCTTGATGGTGTCCTCGTCGTGCTCGACGACGATGAGCGTGTTACCCATGTCGCGCAGCCGGACCAGGGTCTCGATCAGCCGGTGGTTGTCGCGCTGGTGCAGACCGATGGACGGCTCGTCGAGGACGTAGAGGACGCCGACGAGGCCGGAGCCGATCTGGGTGGCCAGCCGGATGCGCTGGGCCTCACCACCGGAGAGCGTCCCGGCCGCGCGGTTGAGCGAGAGGTAGTCGAGGCCGACGTCGACCAGGAAGCGCAGTCGTTCGTTGACCTCCTTCAGCACCCGCTCGGCGATCTTCTTGTCGCGGGGGTCGAGCTTCAGCTCGCCCAGGAAGTCCGCGCAGTCGCTGATGGACATCCCGGCGACCTCGGCGATCGACTTGCCCATGATCGTGACCGCGAGGACGACCGGCTTGAGGCGCGTCCCCGCACAGGTGGGACAGGGCACCTCCCGCATGTAGCCCTCGAAGCGCTCACGGCTGGCGTCGCTCTCGGCCTCGCTGTGCCGCCGCTTGACGAACGGGACGGCCCCCTCGAAGGGCGTGGTGTAGACCCGCTCGCGGCCGTACCGGTTGCGGTAGCGGACCTCGATCTGGGTCTTGTGGCCGTGCAGCAGGGCCTTCCTGGCCCGCTGCGGGAGACCCGCGAAGGGCATGTCCGTACGGAATCCCAGCGCGTCCGCGAGGGCGCCGACGAGCCTGCTGAAGTAGTCCTTGCTGTGACCGTGCGACCAGGGGTGGATGGCACCCTCGTCGAGGGACTTGTCCTCGTCCGGGACGATCAGCTCGGGGTCGACCTCCATCCGCGTGCCGATGCCGGAGCACTCGGGGCACGCGCCGAAGGGCGAGTTGAAGGAGAAGGAGCGGGGCTCCAGCTCCTCGAAGGACAGGTCGTCGTACGGGCAGTACAGGTGCTCCGAGTACATGCGCTCGCGCTCGGGGTCGTCCTCGGGGAGGTCGACGAAGTCGAGCACGACCATGCCGCCGGAGAGGCCGAGCGCGGTCTCCACGGAGTCGGTGAGCCGGCGCTTGGCGGAGTCCTTCACCGTGAGGCGGTCGATGACCACCTCGATGGTGTGCTTCTCCTGCTTCTTCAGCACGGGCGGCTCGGAGAGCTGAACGGTCTCGCCGTCCACGCGCGCGCGGCTGTAGCCCTTGGTCTGGAGGTCTGCGAACAGGTCGACGAACTCGCCCTTGCGCTCGCGCACCAGCGGCGACAGGACCTGGAAGCGGCTCCCCTCGGGCAGCGCGAGCACCTTGTCGACGACGGCCTGCGGCGACTGGCGCGAGATCGGGCGGCCGCACTCCGGGCAGTGCGGCTTGCCGATGCGCGCGAAGAGCAGGCGCAGGTAGTCGTAGACCTCGGTGATGGTGCCGACCGTGGAGCGCGGGTTGCGCGAGGTCGACTTCTGGTCGATGGAGACCGCCGGGGAGAGGCCCTCGATGAAGTCGACGTCCGGCTTGTCCATCTGGCCGAGGAACTGCCGGGCGTACGAGGAGAGCGACTCCACGTAGCGCCGCTGGCCCTCGGCGAAGATCGTGTCGAAGGCCAGGGAGGACTTGCCCGACCCCGACAGGCCCGTGAAGACGATGAGCGAGTCTCGTGGGAGGTCGAGCGAGACATTCTTCAGATTGTGCTCGCGCGCGCCACGGACGATGAGACGGTCGGCCACGCCGGTCCGCACCTTTCTTGGGAGAAGTGACAGGGGCAGAGCCCCTGAGCTTTCTCAGACTAGGGGGAGCCACTGACAACGCCGGTCGGATTACAGGTCGCATAACAATCCCGGGCCATCCAGCATGCCCGACGCCGCACCCGACGATATAGCACGCGCATTCGATTTACGGCACAGTGTCACCACCTTCACCCGAAGGCGTGACGGGATTAGGGTCATGAGCATGATTGATCACGTTCATGACCTGGCATGTGTACGGGACGCGACCGAACGACTGCTCACGGCAGCCGCCGCTCTCGACGGCGCGACCGTGACGCACCCGTCAGGGCTTCCCGACTGGAGCCGCGGTCATGTCCTGGCCCACCTGGCCCGTAACGCGGACGCTCTGGTGAACGTCCTGGAGGGGCGGCCCATGTACGCCTCGGCGGACGCCCGGGACCTCGACATCGAGCGCGACGCCCCGCGCCCCCTCGACGCGCACCTCGCCGACCTGCGGGAGAGCGCGGCCCGCTTCCAGTCCGCGGGCGCCGCCCCCGCCGCGGACTGGTCGCGCACCGTGGAGCTGCGCAACGGCGTCGTCGACTCGGCGTCCCGGGTGCCGTTCCGGCGGTGGATCGAGGTCGAGCTGCACCATGTCGACCTGGGCATCGGCTACGAGCTGGAGGACGTGCCGCCCGAGTTCACGGAGCGGGAGAGCAGCTTCCTCGCCGAGCGGTTCGCCGGGCACCCCGACGTACCCGCGACGCACCTCTCGGACGGCACGCGCGCGTGGCGCACGGGCCGGGCGGCGGACGAGCCCGAGGTGAGCGTGACCGGCCGTCCCGCGGACCTCCTCGGCTGGCTCTGCGGCCGCCGGGACGGGTCCGGCCTGACCGTGACCGGTGGCTCCTTGCCCGCGCTCCCCCCGCTATAGGCTGGCCGCCATGACGTACAGCGGCGAGGTGACGGTCGGCGGACCGGCGGACGTGCACGAACTCACCGACCTCATGATCACCAAGATCGCGGTCGGCCCCATGGACAACAACGCCTATCTGCTGCGCTGCCGGGCCACCGGCGAACAGCTGCTGATCGACGCCGCCAACGACGCGGACACCCTGCTCGGCACGATCGGTGACGACGGCATCGCGTCCGTCGTCACCACGCACCGGCACGGTGACCACTGGCAGGCACTGGCCGCGGTCGTGACGGCCACGGGCGCGCGCACCTACGCGGGCCGGGAGGACGCCGACGGCATCCCCGTACCGACCGACGTCCCTGTCGACGAGGGCGACATGATCCAGGTGGGACGGGTCCAGCTCACCGCGCGCCACCTGGTGGGACACACACCGGGTTCGATCGCGCTCGTCTACGACGACCCGCACGGTCACCCGCACGTCTTCACCGGGGACTGCCTTTTCCCGGGGGGGCCTGGACGGACAACACGACGCGAGGACTTCGAGTCGTTGATGTCGGGCCTGGAGGCTAAGGTCTTCGCGCTGCCGGACGAGACTTGGGTCTACCCGGGCCACGGCAACGACACCACGCTCGGCTCTGAGCGGCCCCACCTCCCGGAGTGGCGCGCGCGAGGCTGGTAGCCATGCACGGGTGCTCGTCCCCGTTTCGAAACCGAGGCGGGGAACGGCGCGGGATTACCCGCCTCGGAAGCACACTGGTGACACGCGATGGCTTCGTCTGTCATGCCGTTCCTCGTCAACAGCGAGACCGCCCGTCCCAGGGCGGGAAAGTCGCCGGACTCTGCGCCGCACAGGTGTCTCCGGCCTCGGCGGCGCCCTGAACGAGGAGCATGGCGATGCGGAGAAGACCACGGGCGTGGGCTGCGCGGGCCAGTGACGCGCGGGCTGTGGGAGTACCGTGGTCAATCAGAGCGTTTCACGTGTGAGCCGAAACGGGGACAACGGGAGCATCGCGGGCGTCCCCGAGCCGACCACGCGACCGCGCGCCCACCATCACCCCGCACTGAACTGAATCGCGCAGCAGAGTCCTGCGAGAGCAGTTGGAACCCCTTCCGTTGACCGGTCAGAAACGCAACGCCGAGATTCAGGTGATGCTTACCGGCTGCGAGGAGAAGGCGGGCATGAACGGACGTTCAGAGTCAGACCTCGCCTGGTCCAGGAGCAGCTACAACGGAACCGAGCGTCGGGCGCAGCCGGTGTGGCGCGTGAGTGCACGCACACAGTCCCGCGCCGGGCCGCATGTGAACGGCCCGGCGCGGGAGTGCGAGGTCGAGGGCTTGCTCCTTCCCGCTACGGAACGGGCGGGACCGCCACGAAGGTCAGATCTGCCGTGGTGGATGAGGCTGCGTAGCAGCCCGATCCCGCGAAGGACGCGGTGTAGGTGAGTGCGGTCACCGCGGTCGCGGGGACCGTGCGGTTGGGCGGGGCGAGGGTCGCCACGCCGTTGACGTCGGTGACCGCCGTGCCCAGCACGAGCGGTCCGACGGCCGAGTTGGCCCGGAAGATCACCGTCATCCCGGGGATCCCGGTGTTGGTCGTGGCGTCCTTCAGGGTCGCGCTCATGGTCTGGATCACGAAGGTGCCGTTGAGGCGCACCCGGATCTGTGTGGACGAGGCGCTCATGGCGGTGGGAACGGGGGTCGCTGTGATGACCACCGCGCCGGTGGACGTCCCGAAGCAGGACGCGCCGTTGTAGTGGGCGGTGAGGGTGCCGGAAGCCAGTGTCGTGCTGGACAGGCACGCCTTTCCAGTCGCATCGAGCGGCACCGTCTGGTTGAGGCCGCCGGGACCGGTGAACGTCACCGTGCCCGTCGGGACACCCGAACCCGGCGGGTTCGCCGTCACCGTCGCGCAGACCGTCACCGACCGGCCGCACAACGACGGGTTCGGGGTGGCGGTCACGGTGGTGGTCGTGGCTGCCGTGTTGACCGTGACGGTCCTGGTGCCGGTCGACGCCGCGAAGCAACCGGCGCC
>NZ_JBEXET010000075.1:0-23370 GCF_040606415.1 Streptomyces sp. NPDC005423
CCCGTACGAGCCGCTACGACTCCTGTGAACCGTAGGGACTTCCGCCCGCCCGCGGCATCCGGCGCCCTCCCGGACCCCGCTCGGGGCCCGGGCCACGGGTGGGTCAGCGGCTCTTCTTCTTCTGGTCGAACAGACCCGCCTTGCGCAGCGCGTCCGCCATCGCGCTGTTGGCGGGCGGGGAGGCCTGCCGGGTGGCGCCCCCGCCCCCGCCGCCGCCCCGGCCCTGACGTGGCTGCTGCTGTTGCTGCGGGGGACGCCCGCCGCCGCGCTGCGGACGGTCGCCGCCGGCCGGCCGACGGGGCTGGGCCGGTGCCGCCTCGTCGTCCAGGCGCAGGGTGAGCGAGATCCGCTTGCGCGGGATGTCGACTTCGAGCACCTTCACCTTGACGATGTCACCGGACTTCACCACGGAACGCGGATCCTTGACGAACGTCCTGGAGAGCGCGGAGACGTGGGCCAGACCGTCCTGGTGGACACCGATGTCGATGAACGCGCCGAACGCGGCGACATTGGTGACCACACCCTCCAGCACCATCCCGGACTCCAGGTCGGAGATCTTCTCGACGCCGTCCTTGAAGGTCGCCGTCCGGAACGCGGGCCGCGGGTCGCGCCCCGGCTTCTCCAGTTCCCGGAGAATGTCCGTCACGGTCGGCAGACCGAACTTCTCGTCCACGAAGTCGTCCGGCCGCAACGACCGCAGCACCGACGTGTTGCCGATCAGCGACGCCACCTCGCTGCCCGCCGTCTTCACCATCCGCCGCACCACCGGGTACGCCTCGGGGTGCACGCTGGAGGAGTCCAGCGGGTCGCTGCCGTCGCGGATCCGCAGGAAGCCCGCACACTGCTCGTACGCCTTCGGACCGAGCCGCGCCACGCCCTTGAGCTGGGCGCGGGAGGTGAACGGGCCGTTGCTGTCGCGGTGCGCCACGATGTTCTCGGCGAGCCCCGAGGAGATGCCGGAGACCCGCGAAAGGAGCGGCGCGGAGGCGGTGTTGACGTCCACGCCGACGCCGTTCACACAGTCCTCGACCACCGCGTCCAGCGAACGCGACAGCTTCACCTCGGACAGGTCGTGCTGGTACTGGCCGACCCCGATCGACTTGGGGTCGATCTTCACCAGCTCGGCGAGGGGGTCCTGGAGCCGGCGCGCGATGGAGACCGCGCCGCGCAACGACACGTCCATGTCGGGCAGTTCCTGGGAGGCGAACGCGGACGCCGAGTACACCGACGCGCCGGCCTCCGACACCATCACCTTGGTGAGCTTCAACTCCGGGTGCGCGGCGATGAGTTCACCGGCGAGCTTGTCGGTCTCGCGGGAGGCGGTGCCGTTGCCGATCGCGATCAGCTCGACCGCGTGCCGGGCGGCCAGCACCGCCAGCTTGGCGAGGGCCTCGTCCCACCTGTTGGCCGGCACGTGCGGATGGATGACGTCCGTGGCCACCACCTTGCCGGTCGCGTCGACCACGGCCACCTTCACGCCGGTACGGAAGCCGGGGTCGAGTCCGAGCGTCGCTCGCGTGCCCGCCGGGGCGGCCAGCAGCAGGTCGCGCAGGTTGGTCGCGAACACACCGACCGCGTCGTCCTCGGCGGCGGTGCGCAGCCGGAGCCGCAGGTCGAGGCCGAGGTGGACGAGGATGCGGGTGCGCCAGGCCCAACGGACCGTGTCCAGCAGCCACTTGTCGGCGGGTCGGCCCCGGTCGGCGATCCGGAAGTGGTGGGCGACCGTCCCCTCGTAGGACGACGGGCCCTCGGTGGCCTCCTCGGGCTCCAGGACGAGGTCGAGGACCTCCTCCTTCTCGCCGCGCAGCATCGCCAGGACGCGGTGCGAGGGCAGCGCGGTGAACGGCTCCGCGAAGTCGAAGTAGTCGGCGAACTTGGCGCCCGCCTCCTCCTTGCCCTCCCGCACCTTCGCGGCGAGCCGGCCGCGCACCCACATGCGCTCGCGCAACTCGCCGATCAGGTCGGCGTCCTCCGCGAACCGCTCGGTGAGGATCGCCCGCGCCCCGTCCAGCGCCGCCTGCGCGTCGGCGACCCCCTTGCCGGCGTCGACGAACCCCGCCGCCACGGCGAGCGGGTCGACCGTCGGGTCGCCGAGCAGGCCGTCCGCGAGCGGTTCGAGACCGGCCTCGCGCGCGATCTGTGCCTTCGTGCGCCGCTTGGGCTTGAACGGCAGGTAGATGTCCTCAAGCCGCGCCTTCGTCTCGGCGCCCCGGATCCGCGCCTCCAGCTCCCCGGTGAGTCTGCCCTGCTCGCGCACCGAGTCGAGGATCGCCGTCCGCCGCTCCTCCAGCTCGCGCAGATACCGCAGCCGCTCCTCGAGTGTGCGCAGCTGGGCGTCGTCGAGCATCTCGGTCGCTTCCTTGCGGTAGCGGGCGATGAAGGGCACCGTCGAGCCGCCGTCGAGCAGCTGCACGGCGGCCCTCACCTGCCGCTCCCGTACGCCGAGTTCCTCGGCGATCCTGCCTTCGATGGACCCTGCTGCCAGTGCCTCGGGTGTGGTCACGCCCGTACCGCCTTCTCCGCTGAGGTTGCGCGGCAATTGTGGCAGGTGGCACCGACAACCGGGAATCAGGGCGAACCGCGCCCGGCCCGGCGGCTAACTCCTCCCGAACAGGTCCGCCGGGAACGCCCCGGCGGCGACCGCGCGCCGCGCGAAGCCGGTGGCCAGTTCCGTCAGGCGGGCGACGCCCTCGGTGCCCAGCAGTTCGTACGGTGCCCGGTCGAGGCGGTCCGTCTCGTTCTCGATCTCCGCGCGCAGCGCCGCCCCGCGCTCGGTCGGCTCGCCGTTCTCCGTGAGCAGACCGCGTCCGCGCAGCCGGGCGGACGCGGCCTCCCAGTCCGCCTGGCTCCAACCGCGCGTGTCCAGAACCCACTTGGGGGTCATGCCCTTGCCGGTCGCGGTGTGGGTGACGACCGCTTCGAGGCCGTCGAGCCCGGCGCCCAGCAGCACGGCCAGGTGTCCGTCGCCGCGGGCCGGGTTATGAACAGCTCGCATGTCTCAGGCCCTCTCCTGTCTCACGAACTTCCAGGTGAGGAACGACGATGATGTACATCGGACCTCGCAGGTTGCTGTCTCAGAGCACGCCAAGAACCGTAGCCCGTTCGTGACCTTCGGCCATGCGGCATTGCGCCACCCGGCTGGTGCCGGTTTCGACTGGTTCGCGTTTCGCCGAGTTGCGAACTTCCACTTCCTCGCCGAATCAGATGAACTCCGTCGTCCGCTGTCCGCCACACTCGAGTCGGTGTGGATATGGCAGCGGCTGCGCCACGAGCGGCAGGGGCGACTGAAGAACTGTTCTAAAGCAAGCCTTGAGCGCCGCCGGAATCGATATCCGCAAACAACCGCCACGCACAGGGACTCGTCATCCCACCCGTCGTCTATCGGGCGTTCTCCGTATAGAAGTCCGTAGGACGGCTGAAGAAGATCAGCCTGTGCTACTTGGCCACTATGCGCTGAAAACTGCCGCCGAAATGGCCAACGTGCGGCCGTCGGAGCTGAAGCGGAACTTCGCAATCATCGAGAAGAGCAACGGCATTCCCATAATAGAAACCGTGGGGCCGCTGAGGCTCGCAGCGGCAGGCCGGATGCTTCTGCAGCAGGTCAGGCTGGTCCTTCGCCGCTATTCCTTCGCCCAGTCGATCTTGGGTATCACAGTGGTTGCATCAGCATCCAACAGAGATCGTCAAACGGCTGGCCTGCGCTCCAGGACCTCAGGATATCCTGCTCAATTAATTGATCCAGTGCGCCCGGAAGCGAGGAAGGGGAAATCCCGCATTCGCGTGCCACCTGCTCTGGTTCGGCCACCCCTTGGATGTCGCCCAGGGCACAGCGGGCGGCGAGGCAGAGAGCGACGAGCCGAGGGAGAGGGGCCGAGTCCGTACGGATGCAGCAGGCACGGCGCAATGCCCAGTCGGCAGCGCGGAGTCGGTCAGGGCGCGCCGGGTGGTGCGTCAACAGGCCAGGGTCGAGAAGTTGGACTTCCACCACATGGGGCACCGTTGGGACAGTGTGCAGCCATCCCGCTTGAGCGAGCTCATGGAAGGGGTCCGTGGCATCCCCCAAGCGAAGGCTCCGGAGCAGACCCAGGGGAAGGCGAACTTGGCCGGCACCGCTCATGCGTAGAGCGCACTGAAGCGCGATGAGCCGCGCGGCTGCTCCAGTTTCGGGAGGGAGCGCGGATGCAAGATAGCTGAGCATCTCTCGTACCCGCGTTTGGCTTTCGGGTCCTTTGGGGCGGCGTCGCCTGCGGTTGGCCGTCTTCCGCGCCGACGCCGAAACCTCGACGGTCAGGTTCGTTTCGGGGATCACTGCGGCCTCATCGGTGGCAGCCGCGCATGCTCTGCATGTATCACTGAGCCGCCAGATCCGACCGCCGCGCTCGCGCGCGAGCAGGAGTCCGATGGGGCCCTGGCATCCCCGATGGCGGCGGTGCCAGCAGCAGCCCCGCTCGTGGCACTGACATGTCCGCAGATGCGTGGGCAGTGGGGCTCGGCGCGCGTGCAGAGCCAGATGGGCCAGGAGCTCGGCTCGAGCTGACAGGCCATTGAGCATTCGGCCGCTGTGGGCGCAGTGCTGGCACACGAGGACCGGCCCGCCAGGCTGCGGGCGCAGTTCCACTGTCCAAGTGCGCCGTACTTCGGGGTGGGCGAAGCGGGGGCTCATGGCAGGCGCCTTCCTCCTGTCGTTTCCGCGCCGGCCCCCGTCGGGCTGCGATCGGCGGCACACGGTAGTGCAGACCCCTGCCCTTTGCTGAAGTGGTGACGGATGGGATTTAGGGCAGAGGTCTGCACTGACAGGGCGGGTGTCTGCACCGTCGGATGGTCGGGTGACGATCTTCCCGCCCGATCCGGACTTCGAGGCTCTGCGTCTGGAACTGGCCCGGCTGCGTGCGGTGCGGGGATGGACCTATGACGAGCTCGCAGACCGAAGCGGCCTGGCCAGAAGGACGCTCATCGAGATCGAGCAAGGTCGCACGATCGGCACCCTGAAGTCGTGGCACGCCCTCGCTCATGCCCTGGGCACGCCCCTCGATGAACTCTTTGGCGCTCTTTGCGGCGGGCACGAACCCCCTCGGTCGGCGAGCGGCTGACCGTGCGTGCGAGCCAGGGACGCATTCACCCGATCCGGCAGGCCGGTGCGCACGCTTGAGCGTTTACTCGAATGCGTGTCGCCCCGGATTGGGCCGTTCGGTGGATGTCCACGACCCTGACACTGCTTGTACGGCGTGCGGCCTGGCATCTTCCCGCCCATGCACCCTTCATCCGCAGGCCGGCACAGAGACTCCAGCCCTGCCCTTGCCTACCGGCGACGCTCGTTGCGTATCGATTCCGACAGCCCGACCCGGCTACTGCGCTGCGCTCAGCGCGGTCGTTGCCGCGACTGCGGCAATGACGTGGAGTGGTACCACCGAGTCCGCGACCGCCCTGTCCGCCTGCATCCCCATGAACTGTCGGCAGCGGAGGTGCCCGCCGAATTCCGCTGGCACGTCAGCTCCGGCCTTGCCCATCCGGCCGGGGACGGCAGCGCCTGGTGCCGACTGGCTCATGCTCTCGTCTGCCCGAACGGTGAGGCCGGCACCCTCCTCGTCCCCACCCTGACAAGGCTGCGCCGGGCGCTGGCCGTGAACTCGCGCCGCCTGACCGACGCCGGCGTCTTCACACCGGCCGCACCGCAAGACCATTCTGCGCGGCAGTCGGAGGGTTCCTGCCGACCCGCCAGACCTGTCGTCCAACTCCTGTACGTGCGCTACCTGGCCGCTCGACCTGTGGACGAGATCCAATGTGTGGCCCAGGCGCGGCAGCGTGACAGATGCACCCGCACGGTGCTGGCTCCGGATGGCCCGGCCGGTGTCTGGAAGCTGGTTCCCGCAACGACTGCTCAAGGTCAACTGGCACTGCCTGCTGAGGTGATGGCTCTCTACGATCTGTTTTCCCTGCCCTACACCGAGCAACTGCGCTGGCGCACACAGCGCTGCACTCGGCACGCGGCTGCCCCGACCGCGGCGGACCTGGCGCTGACGGACTGGGATCCCTTCGACCCCCTCATCCACCACGAACACACGCACCCTCGGCTCCCGACTCACCCTCGTCGGCCGCGCCCCGGCGGCGATGCGCGAAAGGCGGCGCGGCCGTGAGACGAGAGCACGCCGTGGAGATCGTCCTGACCCGGTCGGCCACACGCAGAGAACTTCACCACGCTTGTCGCGCCGTGCCCCTCGCGGCGAACGCCGACCGCACCCGGCTGATGACCGTACGTCCGGCAAAGTCGCCGGGGCGTGCCTTGCGGTCACTCCGCCATGAACTCGATCGACTCCTGCCCATCGACGTGCTGACCACCCACTACCCCGATGCGTCGGGCAAGGTCCTGATCAACCTTGTCCTCACTCGGGCCACATGCTCGGTGATCAAGCGGGCCGCGGCGGTTCACGGTCAGAAGCCCGCAGAGTTCGTCGCTCAGACCGTCAGCGCAGCCATCGAGCGCGACAAGCGGGACCGTGCCCAGCAATTGGCCGTGCAGCTCCGGCGCCTCCTCGTCCATCACGCCCCCGAAGACGTGCTTACCTGCGCGGCCCGCATCCTCCTCGACCGCCAGCACTTCGCGTCGCCTACCCAGTGCGATGCCGATGGTTCCCGACCGAGCAGCAGTTCCCACACGACCCCTTGACCCCTCCCCACTGCGGAGCCCTCATTGCACACTCCCACCGACGAACAGACCAACGCCATCGACACCTTCCGCGCGGGTCACCATGTGGTGCTGCAAGCCGGTGCCGGCACCGGCAAGACCAGCACGCTGTGCCTCCTGGCCGCGAGTACCAAACGACGTGGCCGCTACGTCGCGTTCAACAAGGACATCGCGGTCGATGCCGCCGCTCGATTCCCACGCTCCGTACTGTGCAAGACCGCGCACGCCACGGCCTACGCAGCCGTCGGCCACCGCTTCGCCGGTCGCCTCAGCAGCCCTCGCCAGCCCGCATGGCGCATCGGGGAGGCCCTGGGCGTCAGATCGTCCATCCGCATCGGTGATCACGAGATCAACCACAGAACCCTGTCTCATTCCGTGCTGCGCACGGTCACCCGCTTCTGCCACTCCGCCGACAATGCTCTGGCAACCCACCACGTACCAGCCCTGCGGCGGCTCGGAACACCGGCCGAGCGGGCCCAGCTCGCCGACGCAGTCATGCCGTTCGCTGAAAAGGCGTGGACCGATCTGCAGAATGCCGAGCGAGGCGACGTGCGCTTCGAGCACGACCACTACCTGAAGATGTGGGCCCTGACCGAACCGAAGATCGACGCCGACTTCCTTTTCCTCGACGAAGCCCAGGACACCAACCCGGTCCTCGAGCAGGTCTTCGCCGCTCAACGAGGCCACGCGCAACTGGTGATGGTCGGCGACTCCGCTCAGGCCATCTACGGGTGGCGAGGCGCGCGGGATGTGATGACAGGCTTCGACGCCACCCACCTCACCTTGACCCGCTCCTTCCGCTTCGGCCCTCTCCTGGCTGAAGAGGCCAACCGGTGGCTTGCCTTCACCGACGCGCCGATCCGGCTGACCGGCACCGACACCATTCCCACGCAGGTCGGCCAGGTCACCTGTCCGGACGCGGTGCTGTGCCGCACCAATATCGGGGCCATGACCGAAGTCATGCGGCAGTTGGAAACTGGCCGTCGTGTGGCGCTGACCAGAGGTGGAAAGGCCCTCATGACGCTGGCCCTCGCGGCTCGGGACCTCAAAGAGGGCCGTCGTACCTCCCATCCCGAGCTTGTTCTCTTCACCTCCTGGGGCGAGCTGCAGGACTACGCGGAACACGACCCCGCTGGCCGAGACCTCCAGCCATTTGTTGAACTCATCGACGACCACGGCCCCGAAGCCATCATCGCCGCCGTTGACGCACTGACCGACGAAACCAACGCAGATATCACCATCTCCACCGCCCACAAAGCAAAGGGCCGGGAATGGCCCAAAGTCAGAATCGCCGACGACTTTCCCCCGCCGCCGGACAGCGACCAACAGGACGCCAGCGGCCGCCCCATCCCGGAACCTGTCAGCGATACCGACGCACGCCTCGCATACGTCGCGGTCACTCGCGCCCGGCGACAACTGGACCTCGGGGGACTTTCGTGGATCGAGGACCATACAGCTGCCCTCACCGGCAGGTGACAGCCAACGAGCGGGCCTCCTCTCGTGTGCAGAACCCGGCGTATAGCCCTACTCGTCTGCCGTGCTCTATTTCCGCAGGCCAGAGGCCATTTTACTCAATGAACAAACCGTCGGGCTCGAATTCGGGGCGAATCCGAGCCGCGGGTATCGTCGTTTCTGTCTGCCGTCCACGCTGCATATTCGGGCATTCCGGGTGGCAAGCGCGGTCCCGTGCCGCTCAGCGGCAGACATCTCGGACTCCGAAGCAGTCTGAAGAACATGTACGAGCTGTCTCCTTGCTGACGCCGCTCGGTTGGGGTGCGGCGGGTGAATGGCCGCCCGGCAGTGCGGCTTGTCGAGGCGGTCCTCGACCGCAGCGGAACCGATCAACACCAGGCACTCCGCCCCCGGGGTCCGATCGCAGATGTGCCGCACCCGCCCTTGATCGTGCGAGTGGGCCAGGGCGACGACGGCGGGCGCGACGACGAATTCCTCGCTGCCGCCGTGCCCGCGGCCGTCCCGCTGCCGATGAGCGCTGGCGGAGGGCAAGACGGGACGGGAGCTGCTGGCCGGGCGGCTCAGTCGCGGGGACCCATCCCACGCAGAAACGTGTCGACGACGAGTGTTGCCAGGGCGTCCGCGTTCTGCCGGACCTGCTCCGGGTCGCGATCCGCGCCGCCTCCGTGCTGGGCCTCGTCGACGAGGGCGTAGTAGGCCCGCCGCGCCCACAGGAGGTCCGCGTCCGGGGCGAGGAGCCCTTCGCGCTGGGCGCGGGCGAAGAACTCCAGGACGCCGGCGTTGATCTCGGACCAGATCACCTCGGTGAGCGGGGTGTCGGCGAGGGGGTGGCCGAGGGTGAACCGCCAGACACTCTTGGTCCGCAGTACGTTCGCCGTGCCGCGGTGCAGTGCCACGAGCGGTGGGGCGGTGTCCATGTGGGCGTCCTCTACGGCCTCCAAGAGCTGCCGCTTCGCCGAGGCGGCGAGGGCTTCGATGAGGGCCTGGCGGTTGGCGAACCGCCGGTGCACGGTCGTTCTGGCTACGCCCGCCTGCTCGGCGATCTGCTCCATGGAGGCGCTGGGGTCTTCTGCCAGGACCTGCTCGGCCGCCTCCAGGATCGCGCGCACAGTGCGCGCGGCATCGGCCCGCAGGGGTCGGCCCATGACCTATCCACTCCCGGTGTTGATTCGTGATGCACCGACGACCATACGCCTGACCTGCGGATTTGTATTGATTTGCATCAATACTGTTGCATGGGAATGTAAAGTTG
The DNA here is from genome assembly GCF_040606415.1 of Streptomyces sp. NPDC005423. Lineage (NCBI taxonomy): Bacteria > Bacillati > Actinomycetota > Actinomycetes > Kitasatosporales > Streptomycetaceae > Streptomyces > Streptomyces sp. NPDC005423. The sequence goes on from NZ_JBEXET010000075.1 coordinate 9,408, forward strand.
CGACAAGGGTGATGCGAGTAATTGGTCTAACTGCTACGTTCCTGTTTTAGATCATGGACCTCCTCTCATGATTCGGCTCCCCGGTCGACGGTTTCCGAAGTCCGCGGAGCGGAGTCCCTCTGGTCCTGGCCTATGTGCCTGATGGCCCCCCTCAAGAGACCGAGCCCTCGGGTGAACCGGAGGAATGACCACGGTGGAGATCGAGCTGCGGATCAACGGATCCGCCCAGAAGCTGGACGTCGCGCCGCAGGTGAGTCTGCTCGACGCGCTGCGTGAGTGCCTGGGGTTGACCGGTACCAAGAAGGGCTGCGACCAGGGCGCGTGCGGTGCCTGCACGGTGCTCGTGGACGGCCGGCGGATCAACGCGTGCCTCGCGCTGGCGGTGCAGTACCAGGGCCGTGAGATCACGACTATCGAAGGGGTCGACCACCCTCTGCAGGCGGCGTTCATCCGCACGGACGGTTTTCAGTGCGGCTACTGCACGCCGGGCCAGATCTGCTCGGCGATCGGGATGCTCGCCGAGCACAAGGAAGGCGCGCCCAGTGCGGCGACCGAGCAACTCACCGACACCGACGGGGAGTTGGACGAGGCGGAGATCCGGGAGCGGATGAGCGGCAACCTGTGCCGCTGCGGCGCTTACAACGGCATCGTCTCGGCGATCAAGGAGGTCGCGAAGTGAAGTCGTTCTCCTACCTCAGCGCCCCGGACACGGCCACGGCGCTACGCACTATCGCCGACTCTGATGACGTCAAGTTCCTCGCGGGCGGGACGAACCTTGTTGACCTCATGCGGGAGGGCATCGAGCACCCGGCGACGGTCGTGGACATCACCCGCCTGCCGCTGACCGGGATCGAGGAACTACCCGACGGCACCCTCCGCGTCGGCGCCCTGGTGACCAACAGCCGGCTCGCCGCGGACCCCCTGATCAGGACCTGCTATCCGGTGCTGGCCAAGGCGATCCTGCTGGGGGCCTCCGCCCAGCTGCGGAACATGGCGACCGTGGGAGGCAACCTTCTGCAGCGGACCCGCTGTATGTACTTCTACGACGAGGCCTCCGCGTGCAACAAGCGTGTGCCGGGCAGTGGTTGTGACGCGATCGGCGGGTTCTCCCGCGGCAGCGCCGTGCTGGGGACCAGCGAGCACTGCATCGCCACCCATCCCTCGGACATGGCGGTGGCGCTGGTGATGCTCGACGCCGTCGTCGAGGTGGAGAGCGTACGCGGAGTACGACGCATCCCCGTCGCTGACTTCCACCGGCTGCCCGGCGACACACCGCACATCGAGACGGTGCTGGCCGCCGACGAGCTGATCACGGCCATCGAGCTGCCCCAGATACCGGTCGCGGCACACTCGCTCTACCGCAAGGTCCGCGACCGCGCGTCCTACGCCTTCGCTCTCGTCTCCGTCGCCGCCGCACTGTCCGTCGAAGACGGGCTGGTGACCGGGGTCCGGCTCGCACTCGGCGGCGTCGCGACCAAGCCGTGGCGGGCGCGCATCGCAGAAGAGCTGTTGCTCGGCGCCGAAGCCACCGACGAGAACTTCGCCAGGGCCGCGGCAGCCGAACTCGCCCCTGCCCTGCCGCTGCCCGACAACGCCTTCAAGATCGACCTGGCCCAGCGGACGGTCGTGGCCGTGCTGCGGAAACTCAACGCCGAGCGGAGCGCATCGTGACCACACACACCTGGACAGGCTCCGAGCCCGGCACAGGCGCTTCTGTGCCCGTCGGGGGAGCGGTCGGACGGCCGGTGGACCGGCGGGACGGCCACGCGAAGGTGACCGGGGCCGTCCGGTTCACCGCCGAGCACCACTACCCCAACCTCACGTACGCAACGCTCGTGCATGCCACCGTCGCCCGGGGCACGATCACCGGCATCGACACGACCGCGGCGGCCGCGGTGCCCGGCGTCGTTGCAATCCTCACCCACCTCAACGCGCCGAGGATCCGCTCGGTACGCAACCACAACATCGTGCGGGACCTGGGACCGAGTGTGTCGGGCACCAGCCTCGACTACCTCAACACCGATCAGGTCCACTGGGACGGCCAGCCGATCGCCGTCGTGGTCGCCAATACCTCGGCTGCGGCGAACGAAGCCGCTCCGCTCGTCGAAGCGACGTACGACCCGCTGCCCGCCCGGGTGGACTTCGCCGTCGAGCAGAAGAACGCCACCCCGGCGAAGGGCGACCTCACCTTCGCCGGCCACACGAAGAAGGGCGACGCCGAGGCGGCACTGGCCGCCGCGGACGTCTCGGTCGACCTGCGCTACACCACGCCCGGCCTGCAGCACAACGCGATCGAGCCGCACGCGACGGTCGCCGTCTGGGACGGTGACCACCTCACCGTGCACGACACCACCCAGGCCACGGACCAGAGCCGTCGCTACCTGGCCTGGCGGTTCGGTGTGCCGGTGTCCCACGTCCGCGTCCGTGCCGAGTTCCTGGGGGGCGGCTTCGGGGGTAAGTTCGCCGTCTGGCCCGGCACGGTCATCGCGGCGATGGCGGCCAAGGCCGTCGGGCGGCCCGTGCGCCTGGCCTTGAGCCGCACGGCCGTCAACCGCGCCACCGGCGGGCGTACCGCCTCGACCAACCGGATCGCGCTCGGTGCGACCCGCGACGGCCGGCTCACCTCGCTGATCCAGGACAGCGTCACCCGCACCGGCTCGGCCGGCGGCCTGCTGGAGGCGACCAGCTCACCGGCCCGGCACCTCTACGGCGCCCAGAACATGCTGACCCGGCAGAACCTCGTCGCGATGGATCTGATGCCCAACACCTGGCTGCGCGCCCCTGGCGAGGCGATCGGCAGCTTCGTGCTGGAATCGGCGATGGACGAACTCTCCTACGAGCTGTCCATGGACCCGATCGCCCTACGGCTGCGCAACGAGCCCACAAAGGACCCGACGGGCGGCAAGAAGTTCTCCCAGCGGAATCAGCGTGAAGCATTCGAGAGAGGCGCCGAACGCTTCGGCTGGGCGGACCGCGACCCCGAACCCCGCTCCATGCGTGACGGCGAGTGGCTCGTCGGGATGGGCACGGCCAGCGCCTACCACCCGACTCTGCGTCTGGTCGCCGACGTCAAGGTGCGTCTGAGCGACGACGGCAGCGCGCTCGTGCAGTGCGGTTTCCACGAGATGGGCATGGGCGCCGCGACCGTACAGGCACAGATCGCCGCGGACGCGCTCGGCATCGCGTACGAGAAGGTCCGCGTCGAGTACGGCGATACGGTCCTGCCGACCGGCCCGATGGCCGGCAACTCCAACCAGACGGCGACGGTCGCCACCAGCGTCCTCGCCGCATGCGCCGAGCTGACCCGGAAGGTGAATGCTCTGGCCCGGCGAACGGGCACGACCGGCCAGGAACCGGCGGCCGCCCTGCGCGCGGCGGGGCGACCGTTCCTCGAGGCCTCGGTCGGGTCGGACACCCGGCGGGGTCTGCTGGGCAGTCAGGGCCGGTTCCTGACCAACTTCCTGAAGGACCAGCGCTGGTCCAAGGCCGCCCGCGGCGCACAGTTCTGCGAGGTACGGGTGAACGCCGACACCGGCGAACTGCGGATCTCGCGCTGGCTCGGCATGTTCGACGTCGGCCGCATCATCAACCCCAAGACCACGGCCAGCCAGCTCCGCGGGGCTGTGGTCATGGGTATCGGCACGGCGCTGTCGGAGCAGAGTCTGGTCGATCCCCGCAACGGGCGCACCATGAGCGCCGGACTCGACTCCTACTACGTGCCGGTGCACGCCGACATCCCTCCGATCGACGTCGCCTGGCTCGACGAACCGGACAAGACGATGCCCCTGGGCATCATCGGGCTGGGCGAGGTCGGCACGACCGGCGTGGCGGCCGCGATCGCGAACGCCGTTTTTCACGCGACCGGCAAGCGGATCCGGGACCTGCCGATCACGCTGGACAAGCTGCTCTGAGGACGGCCCGGTCTGCGCAACACGACACGACGAGAAAGCCACTCCCATGCTGGACATCGCGGACGAGCTGAACCGATGGCTTGAGAAAGGGCGGGACTTCGCCGTGGCCACCGTCGTGGCCGTGGGCGGCAGCGCACCGCGTGGGCCGGGCGCCGCACTCGCCGTCGACGCCGACGGCACCGCCATCGGGTCGGTCTCCGGCGGCTGTGTGGAAGGCGCAGTCTACGACCTGTGCATGCAGGCGCTCGCCGACGGCCAGACGGTGCGCGAGCGGTTCGGCTACAGCGACGAGGACGCTTTCGCCGTAGGCCTGACCTGCGGCGGCGTCCTCGACATCCTGGTCACCCGGGTGCCCGCCGACGGACCGGACAGGAAGGTGTTTCAGACGGCGCTGTCGGCGGCCACCCGGGGCGAGGCGGTGGCGCTCGCCCGCGTGGTCCGCGGCCCGGCAGAGCTGCTCGGCCGGGTGCTGGCGGTCCGTCACGACGGATCCTACGAGGGTGAACTGCGCGGACGCCCGGACCTGGACCGAGCCGTCGCCGACGAAACCCGCTCCCTGCTCAACGCCGGCCGCACCGCCACCTTCGACATCGCACAGGACGGCTCCCACTGCGAGCCCGGCCTGAGCGTTCTCGTCGAATCGAGCGTGCCGCCGCCGCGCATGCTCGTCTTCGGCGCGATCGACTTCGCCGCAGCACTGGTCCGCGTGGCCAAGTTCCTCGGCTACCACGTCACCGTGTGCGACGCCCGGCCCGTCTTCGCCACCCGGACACGCTTCCCCGAGGCCGACGACATCGTCGTCGACTGGCCGCACCGCTACCTGCTTCGCACCCGCACCGACGACCGCACAGTTGTCTGCGTCCTCACCCACGACGCCAAGTTCGACGTACCCCTACTAGAAGCGGTTCTGCGCCTGCCGGCCGCCTACATCGGTGCGATGGGCTCCCGTCGCACCCACGCAGACCGCGACCGCAGACTCCGCGAAACGGGCCTCACCGAAGCCGAACTGACCCGCCTGCACTCACCCATCGGCCTCGATCTCGGCGCCCGCACGCCCGAGGAGACGGCCCTGTCCATCGCGGCCGAGATCGTCGCCACCCGCCACGGCGGAACAGGGCTGCCCCTGAGCGACTCACACACGCCAATCCACCACGACACCGAAGCACTCCGGCCGGGGGTGAGCAGCGCGGGTGGCCGTGTGACACGACCGCGAGTCGACCGTCAGGAGCACCAGAACAGCCTGAGCCCTGTGCGGGTCGGCGTGGCCACCTCGATGCCGGCAGCCCGTGATCAAGACGGGGCCTTCCCAGGGACGGCGGTGGTCGATTTGAATAACGAAAATGATCGGTTTAGTATTAACGTGAAACCGGTCGGTTTCCCTATGGGGGGCGGCCGAGACCGTGATCCACGGTTGCCTTCGTGTGCTGAAGGGTTTTGAGGTCCGCAGGTTCCCCCGGTCCGGCGATGGTGCCGTCCGGTCATCTCCCGATGTAACTGTGTTGTCCAGGCCGGAGTAAGTCATGAATGGAATTCACCCCTTCCGCGTGCTGCGCGCCAAACCCCTGTGGATCGCCAGCGGCGTGATCACGGGCGTTCTCGCGCTGCTGTTCGCCGTGCTGTACGTCGGCGCCAACATCGACCCGGCCGGCCACATGAAGAACCTGCCCGTCGGCCTGGTCAACGCCGACAAGGGAGCTGCGGTCCACGGCAAGCAGCTCAACCTGGGCGCCCAGATCACCGAGTCGATCAGTGAGTCCACCGCGGGAGGGAACAAGATCGACTGGAAGGTGATGGACGAGCGGGAGGTGAAGGAGGAACTCGGCAAGGGCAAGCTGTACGGTGCGCTCGTCGTGCCCGCCGACTTCACGTCCTCTGTCACCGCCCTGACCAGCACCACGACCGCCGAAACTCCGGCCCGGCCGGCGCTGACGGTGCTGACGAACCAGTCCGCCGGCAGCTTGGGCTCCAGTCTGGCGCGGGTCGCGACGACGCAGGCCGCCGAGAGCGCCTCGCTCCACATCGGCAAGGAACTGACCGCACAGATCGGCGCCCAGCAGGCGAAGCTGCCCGCGGCGGCACGCGTCCTGCTGGCGGATCCTGCCGCCGTCACGGTGAAGGACGGTCATCCGCTCGACTCGCACAGCGGCCTGGGCCTCACCGCGTTCTACTACGCGCTCGCCCTCGTGGTCGTCGGCATGCTCTCCGCCAACGTCATCAGCGGCCAGGTGGACCACACTCTCGGCTACACCCACAACGACCTGGGCCCGCTGCGCCTGCACCGCCCGCTGATCCGGGCCACCCGCGTGCAGACCCTCGCCATCAGCAGCACCCTCATGGCGGCCCTGTCCCTCCTGATGGGCACCCTGGTCATGGTCGGGGCGGTCGGCATCATGGGCATGGACGCCTCGCACTTGCCTCTGCTGTGGCTGTACTCGGTCTGCGCCGTCGCGGTCTCCGGTATCGGCGCGCTCACCCTCCTCGCGGTCTTCGGCACACCCGGCATGCTGGTGGCCACGCTGGTCTTCATCGGGATGGCGGTGCCGACGGCCAACGCCACCACGCCGATCCAGGCGCTGCCCGGCTTCTACCGCTTCCTCGCGGAGTTCGAGCCCCTGCGGCAGATCGCCGGCGGCATCCGCGCGATCCTCTACTACGGCGCGCAGGGCGACGCGGGTCTGACCCGGGGCTGGGTGATGATGGCCGTCGGTCTTGTGGCGGCCGCAGTGTTCGGGTTCGGCGTGCTGGGGTGGTACGACCGCAAGGGGTTGCACCGCATCCCGGTCGAGACGGAGCCCGAGAAGAACGCCACCCCGGTGTAGCGGAACTCCTTTTGCATCTTCCAGGCCGGGGCCGTTGTGCGGAGTGGCCCCGTGTGTGCCGCCCCCGTGGGGACGGAGGGCGTGCACACCATCAGGGCTCGGCGACGGTCCTTCTCCCCCGAGACCGTCGCCGAGCCCTGAGCGGACTTCAGCGCCCCGGACGGCGCCGCCTGTTCCCGACACCCCTGAAGACCGATCGGTTCCCGTGCGCCCGATGCGAGTCAACCTCACGACAGGACCACCGAAGTGAAGTCAACTTCCAGAGAGCGCCTGCTGGAGGCGGCGGCCACACTCACCTACCGGGACGGCGTCAATATCGGCGTCGACGCGCTGTGCAAGGCGGCGGGAGTGTCGAAGCGCTCCATGTACCAGCTGTTCGAGAGCAAGGACGAACTGCTCGCGGCAAGCCTGAAGGTGCGCAGTGCCGAATTCGTGGCCGCTCTTCTGCCCCCGGCGGCCGACGGACGCTCCCCTCGTTCGCGCATTCTGCACGTCTTCGGGCAGTTGGAGTCACAGGCGGGCGCGTCCGCCTTCCGGGGCTGCCCGTACCTGGCCGTGCAGATCGAACTGAAGGACCAGAGCCATCCCGCGAGCCAGGTGGCACACCGGATCAAGGCGAACCTGACGGCCTTCTTCCGTGCCGAGGCCGAACGTGGTGGCGCGAGCGACCCTGGCCTGCTGGCCCGGCAGCTGATCATGGTCTTCGACGGAGCCAGCGCCCGCGCGGGGATCGGTGCCGACGCGATGACGGGACTCGTCGCCCCCACGGTGGTCACCCTGCTGGACGCGTCAGGCGTGCGCTGACGCCTCATCCTCCCCACGGGCTTCCGGGTCCTCGTCTACGGCGCGGTGAAGAGCAGCGGGAAGCGCAGGCCCAGCCACGGTTTGCGGCCCCAGACAACGACCTTGGCACGGGCCATGACGGTGGGGGCGGTCCAGCGGCCCAGGGCGAGGAGGAGGAAGGCGACGGGGTCGATGGCTATCGTGCAATCGGGGCGCCTGGGCGGGGTGTCGGCGACCGTGGGCACACCGTCCGCGAAGGTGACGGCGAAGCGGGCGCGGCCGATCCGCAGCAGATAGCACGCGTGGTGGCCGGCCGCGCCGGCGTTCACCGCGCGCGGCATGGCCTGTCGCATGAAGGGCAGCGTGAGCGCGACCATGTCCCGGTCGACCATGTGGGGCCCGCGCAGCGCGACCGCGATGTCGTATCCGTGCCCGAGCAGGTGCGTCAGCAGGTACGAGCCCAGGGTGGACAAGTCCATCGGCCCCATCGGCGTCAGCACCGCCTGCCGCGGGTCACGATCGGCCGCGGCCGCGACGAAGGCCCGGGCGGTAACGGAGATTTCCGCGCCGAGGACTGCCGGATCCCGCTGCGGGAAGAGGCCCAGAGCGGCACGGTTGGCCGCCGCGAGACCGCTCGGCGTCCCATCGCCGTACGGCCGGTCCTCGCCCGCGCCGATGTCCGCCATCAGCTTCCCCGCCAGCGCGAGGTGCGCAGCCGCTTCCCCCACCGTCCACTCCGCGCCCCGCAGCGGGGTGTGCGGGTCGGCCCCCGCCTCCAGCAGCTCGGCGATCCGGTCGGCAGTGGCGACAATGGCATCCTCGGGTGTCATGAACGCGATCGTGGCTGCGCCCGGACTTGCTGTCCAGTGCCCTGCCGGTCCTGCTCCCGCCTGTACCTGAAGGACTTATCGTGGGTACGGCGTTCATGATCAGGTCCGGCCAGCGAAGGGGCCGTCTCGGTCAGGAACGAACTCCACGGCTCCCTGGGCGAGAAGGGCGCCTTGGCCGATGCGATCGCGTGGGAGTCGGTCCCGGTGCACCGGCCCGGGGAATCGCCCGGGCCATTGGGCGAACCGCCGCACCCGCCCCTGCCGACCAGCAACAAGCGTTGCCCGGCAGGTGGCTGCGCGTCCCACCGGGGCGATGGCACCGAAGTCGATCCGGCCGCCCACATAGAGGTCGTCTCGGACTGGCGAACGGCTTCGGACGCCACCTTCTCCAGCCCGACCGCGTCGAATGGCCAGGTGGCTCACGGCGGCCGGATCGGGCGCCCTTGCCGGGTGCGTAAGGCGCTTCGGTCCGGTCCCTGTTTCCCGTCGGCCCGGCCTCTGTTTCCCACGCCGACGAGCGCGGTGGCGGAGCCGGCTGCGGTGGGTTTCAGGTGGGGCGGCGGATGGCCTGTACGGCGGCGTCGTAGAGGTCGAACATGTCGGCCTGTCCGCCCAGGCGTACCCATTCCTCGTTGGCCGCCTGCATGCAGACGATCGCCGCGGCCGCGATCGCGCGGGCCTGCAGGGTGCGGTGGCTGGAGTGGGGCAGTCGCGGCTCGATGTGCGGAGCGAACAGGTCCTGCCAGCGGGCCTGTTTCTCGGTGTGGCCGGCGCGCAGGGAGTCGTTGCCGAACAGCAGCGTGATGAACTCCAGGCGCCCCTCGGCTGTTATGTCGATCTCCTCGAGCACCTGGAACGCCGCGCGCAGCGCCGTCCAGGCGTCCTCGTCGACCGGTCGTTCGGCGAGGCGCGCGGCGATGAGTTCGCCTTGTTCGTCGAGGCCGCTGAGGGCGAGGTCCTCCTTGTTGCGGAAGTAGTTGAACAGGGTCCGCCGGGAGACACCTGCGGCGGCGGCGACCTCGTCGAGGGTCGTGGTGTCGAAGCCCTTGGTGGCGAACAGCTCGATGGCGGTCCTTGCCAGCAGTGATCGGACCACGGAGCGGGTCTGTTCCCGGATGGGGGCTGGTTTCTGCGTCATGCATCGATGGTACTTCGTTTCTCGTGATGCATCTACTTGCACTCAGTGCAAAGACGTGCGTAGAGTGAATGCCATGAGCGACGTCGACTCCGTCCCCGCCGCCCTCGTCAACAGTTAAGGAACACCGTCATGACCATCACCGACGTCACCACGCAGCCCACCGACGCGGAGCGCTTCCTTCACGTCCTGCAGACCCAGCGCGCCGCCTACCTCCGCGACGGGACGCCCTCCCTGGAGGCGCGGCGCAGCGATCTGAGCAGGTTCAAGAAGGCGCTGATCGCCCGGCGCGGCGAGATCGAGGAGGCGATCGACGCCGACTTCGGTCATCGCTCACGGCACGAGAGTGCGCTGATGGAAGTGGTGGGCGTCGTGCAGGGGATCGACTACCTGCATCGCAACCTTCGTCGGTTCATGCGCCCGACGCATCGCCACATCGAGCTGGTGCTGCGTTTCGGCGGCAACCGCATCGAATACCAGCCGCTGGGCGTGGTCGGCGTGATCTCGCCGTGGAACTATCCGGTCAACCTGTCGCTGATGCCCGTGGTCACCGCGATCGCGGCCGGCAACCGCGTCATGCTCAAGCCGTCGAAGCTGACCCCGGCGACGAACGCGGTGCTCGCGTCGCTGCTCAGCGAGCTCTTCCCGCCTGAGCAGGTCACGATGGTCAGCGGCGACGGCTCCGCGTTCTCCTCCCTGCCGTTCGACCATCTCGTCTTCACCGGCAGCACCGAGGTCGGGCGAGCCGTGATGAAGGCGGCCGGCGACCACCTCGTCCCCGTCACGCTGGAACTCGGCGGCAAGTCACCGACCATCGTGGCCAAGGGGCACGTCCGGGACCAGGTCGTGTCCGACATCGTCTTCGGCAAGCTCCTGAGCGGTGGCCAGACCTGCATCGCCCCCGACTACGCGCTGGTGCACGAATCCGAGATCGACGCCTTCGTCGCCGCCTACGACCGACTGGTGAAGACCGCCTACCCCGACGGCCCGACCAGCGACGACTACACCTCGATCATCGACGGCAAGCAGCACCGGATCCTCACCGACCTGCTCGACGACGCCCGCGCCCACGGGGCGCGGATCATCGAGGTCGGACACCGGCCCGGCGACGCGGCCCTCCGCCCCCACACCCTCGCGCCGACCGTCGTCCTCGGCGTCACGGACGACATGCGCATCGCCCACGAGGAGATATTCGGCCCCATCCTGCCGGTCTTCGGGTACCGCGACATCCACGACGCCATCGACTACGTCAACGCCAGGCCGCGGCCGCTCGCGCTCTACTACTTCGGCGACAACGGCCCCGAGCGGCGCAAGGTCCTCGACCGCACGACCTCCGGCAACGTCACCGTCAACGGCACCATCATGCACGTCGCCCAGGACGACCTCCCCTTCGGCGGCGTCGGCGCCAGCGGGATGGGCAAGTACCACGGCATCGAAGGCTTCCGCACGCTCAGCCACCCCAAGGGCATCCACGTACAGGGACGCTGGAACGCCACCCGCATGCTGCGCGCCCCCTTCAACAAGCGCACCGAGGCCCTCCTCAACTTTCTGCTCCGATAACGGAGCCGTCCGGCTGATCGCGACCTCGTTCTCGTCTCCGGCGCCGGCGGTACAGGCCGACTCGTCACCGAGCGGTTGCGCGCCCAGAACGTGCCGGTCCACGTACCTCCGCCGCGAGGACGACCGCGCGGCCGAGGTGCCGCCATAGGGCACCGAGGTCGGCACCGGGGACACCTCACACGTCACGACCATCGCCCAGGCGGGCTCCGAGCCCGCCTCGGCAACAGATGAAGCACTCGATGACGGTCACAGACCGTCGCAAGCATGGAAAGGAGGAGGGGAGGTGGTGCCCGCGAGGGTGCCGTGTCCCCGACTGCCATGAAGAAGATCGACTACCGCAGCCAGACCACATTGATCACGGGGGCGAGTGCCGGGCTCGGCGCGGAGTTCGCCCGCCAGTTCGCCGAGCGCGGCTCGAACCTCGTGCTGGTCGCCCGCCGCGCGGACCGGCTTGAGGCCCTGGCCGACGAACTGTCCGCGAAGCACCAGGTCACCGTCACGGTCGTGCCGTTCGACCTCACGGTGCCGGCCGCGGGCGAAGCGCTGGCCCAGGAGGTGGCGCGGCGTGGGATCACTGTCACCAGCCTCGTCAACAACGCCGGTTTCGGCACCCACAGCCCGTTCCGCCAGGAGGATGCGGCACGGATCCAGCAGGAGATCAACCTGAACGTGGCCAGCCTCGTCGACGTCACCAGGGCGTTCATCGGCCAGCTGACCGGTGTTCTGGTCAACACTGCCAGCTCACTGGGGTACCAGCCGTGGCCGAACGCCGCCGTCTACGGGGCGACCAAGGCCTTCGTGCTGAACTTCACCGAGGCGCTGTGGCAGGAATCGCGAGGGACCGGCCTGCGGGTGCTCGCCCTCTCCCCGGGTCCGACCCGCACCGAGTTCTTCGACACGGCCGGCTCCGACAACATGGCCCGCGGTGTCCGGTTGCAGACGCCGGCCCAGGTCGTCACCACCGCACTGCGCACGCTGGACCGGCGCAACCCGCCGCCCAGCGTCGTCTCCGGCACCTTCAACTGGGCGATGACCCTGACCTCCCGCTTCACCACCCGCCGAGCCAACGTCCTGGCCTTCGGCGCAATGACCCAGTGGCAGATGCGCTCAACCCAGCCCGGCCACTGACCTGCTCCAGACCCCCGTCAATCGGAGGTCCCCGACTTCTGCCGCGCCGGCGAGACCTCGACCATCCACAGGCGACGCCGACCAATCGCTCGCGGCGGTGAACTGCCCACCGCCGCCCCCTCGGGAGTGCGTGAGTTGCCGAGCGGTCACCGTGTTCCCCCGCGGTTGTGCAAGCCGAGGGTTGAACCCCCAGAGGCTCCCGGCCCGCAATGGCGCCGTCCGGTCTCCTCCCTGTGTATATGTGCTGTCCAGACCGGAGTAAGTCATGAACGGAATCCACCCCTTCCGCGTGCTGCGCGCCAGGCCCCTCTGGGTAGCAAGCGGCGTCATCACAGGCGTCCTCGCGATCCTGTTCGGCATCTTCTATGTCGGCCCCAACGTCGACCCGGCCGGCCATACCAAGAATCTGCCGGTCGGCCTGGTCAACTCCGACAAGGGGGCCACTGTCGGTGGCAAGCAGCTCAATCTCGGGGCGCAGATCACCGGGTCGATCAAGGCGTCCACTGCGGGCGGGGCAAGATCGCCTGGAAGGTGATGGGCGAGAAGGAGGTGAAGGAGGAACTCGGCAAGGGCAAGCTGTACGGTGCGCTCGTCGTCCCCGCCGACTTCACCTCCTCCGTCACCGCGCTGACCGGACCCTCGGCAACCGGGAATCCGGCTCGCCCTCAGCTGTCGGTGCTGACCAACCAGTCCGCCAGCAGCGTGGGTTCGAGCATGGCCAGGCAGGCGACGACCACGGCGGCCGAGCGTGCCTCGCTCCAGGTGGGCAAGCAGTTGGCCGCGCAGGTCGGCGCCCAGCAGTCCGAGCTGCCGACCGCGGCACGCGTCCTGCTGGCCGATCCGGCGGCGGTGACTGTCAAGGACGGGCATCCGCTCGACTCGCACAGTGGCCTGGGCCTGTCGGCGTTCTACTACGCGCTCGTCCTGGTGGTCTGCGGCATGCTCGCCGCCAACGTGATCAGCGGCCAGGTCGACCACGCCCTCGGCTACACCCACAACGACATGGGCCCGCTGCGCATCCACCGTCCGTTGATCCGGGCCACCCGGGTGCAGAGTCTCGCCATGAGCAGCACCCTCATGGCCGCCCTGTCCCTGCTGATGGGCACCCTGGTCATGGTGGGAGCGATCGGCATCATGGGTATGGACGCCTCCCACCTGCCGCTGCTGTGGTTGTACTCGGTGGCCGCCATCGCCGTCACCGGGATCGGCGCCCTCACGCTCCTCGCCGTCTTCGGTACGCCCGGCATGCTGGTGGTCACGCTGGTCTTCATCGCGATGGCGGTGCCGACGGCCGGCGCCACCACCCCGATCGAGTCGCTGCCCGGCTTCTACCGTTTCCTCGCGGAGTTCGAGCCGCTGCGGCAGATCAGCGGTGGCGTCCGCTCGATCCTCTACTACGACGCCCAGGGCGACGCGGGCCTGACCCGGGGCTGGGTCATGATGGCCGTCGGCCTCGCGTCAGCCGCACTGTTCGGCTTCGGTACGACGAGCTGGTACGACCGCAAGGGGCTGCACCGGACCACCGCCGCGCAGGCGCAGCCCGAGGAGCCTGCCGTCAAGGCGTAGCGGACCGTACTCACGTACGCCAAAGACGGGGTCATTGTGCGGAGTGGCCCTCAGTGCGCGCCGCTTCGTGGGGACGGGGAGGCGTGCACACCCCAAGGGCTCGGATCCCCTACGGCCATGAAAAAACCGATTGGGTTTCCTTACGTTGTAGCTGGGTTGGTTTCGGTCACTCGTAGGATCGAAAGACCCAGGGATGCTGGGTGTGGCTTGGTGGGTTCAGCCCAGTGGTGG
>NZ_JBEXET010000076.1:0-23057 GCF_040606415.1 Streptomyces sp. NPDC005423
AAGACCCCAAGCCGTTCATCTGGACCAAGACAGCCGAAGAAATCCTCGACTCCCTCGCCCGCCTCTGCCGACGGATCTCTGGCGCAGGACACTAGTGGCCCGCCGGCCCCTGGTGCCGATATCCAGAGCGGCGGCTCCCCCTCCACTGGATGCAGGTTGGCAGTGTCCTGTAGGTGGGTCTGGAGCTCACGCTTGTGGGTTCCGTCGATGCCGGACAGGGCAGCGGTCAGGGCGTCTCGGCCTCAGGGCGGAGAGCACGCCGGCTCGCATCGGACACTCTCCCAATCCGATGCGACAAACTCGGATGTATCGGCACGTTGAACGCTTGGCTCCGACGGAGAACAGGACCTCCCATTGCCGCCCACCAGTGCTCCCACCTCCCGGCTGACCGCGACTGACCTGACGCTCGCCGATGTCGAGGCACTCATCGGTTTCATCGACAGCAAGGTGAGCCGACTCCTTTCCGGGCAGGGGCCTGAGACCGACGCCTGGAAGGCCGCTCTGGGGTTGCGCATCGCCCTGAACAGCAGCGCGAAGCGGGTTCGGGAGGCGTATGGCCGAGCCGACCAGTCTCCCGAGTCGGTGCAGGCTCGGTTCCGCCAGTGGAATCGCCTGGCGATGCTCGCTCTGGGCTGGGAGAAGGATGCGGGTTACGACGCGCGGTGGAAGATCGTCGCCCATCCCGATGCCGAAGGCGCCGCCCTCTTCGCAGCGCTCACGGGCCGCCGACACCCTGCATCCCCTGCATGATTCGCAAATGTTCGAGCCGGGCGACGATGACGTCGCCAGCCGGAACCGACCGAGGCGGACTGCTACACCTCATGGTCAGTCAGACGTAGCGCCTCTCGGACATCTTCGTTTCGCAGCGGCACGTAGCACCCGTCAGGAGTTTGCCCTCCACCGAAGACCTTCATGAATTCGGCTGATGCCTCTTCGTTGAGCAGGGAAGAGTTCCCTTCAAGTATCCGATTAATCGCGTCCGTAATGTGCGGAGCTGCGAGTTTCCCCATTGTGCTCTTCAGCTCCCGAGAGGCATCATCGCCTTCGATGCGAGCATGCGTCAGCACCCTCATCTGATCGGCAATGAACGCCGCAGCCATCAGAAGCGCAAGAAGGCGCCTCTGGGCTTCTGTGCTGCTCATGCTTGTCCTGTGCTCTTCGAGTGCGACGTCAACTTCGCTGGAAAATGCAGCAGTAACAGCACTATTCAGCGTGACGATCTCAGCGGTAGCGGCCTGGCGGTCGGACCCGCGCCTTTCGGTTGTCCTGCCCCATCTCGACTTGAGGCCCTTCACTCGGCTCTTCATGCGCGACGCAGCCGCGGTGACAACGAGGGTCCCGACAACGCCCGCCGCCACGCCTATGGCCACCTTGAGTATGGTTTCCGATACATCTTTCTCGTCTTCATCGCCGACAGGGAACAGCGTGACCTGCGTTTCGAGTTCATTCGAGTCGTCGCCACGCACAAGAGGGCTGAATCCGCCGGAAGTTCGCGATCGCGAAAGATGTGTTCCGTTTGGACGGCCAACCAGCATTGTTTCCCAGACCATCTCGGTCGGGTCATCGGAAGCCATGCCGTAACTGTACTTGCGGCCACAGTCGCGTTGGCGGGAAATGGACATGTTCCCCGCCCATGGTGGTGGAGCAACAGTCAGTGATCTCGCGAGTCCCCACGGTCGTGCCCGTGGTTCTCGGTCGCTGCTGCCTCGGGCCCGGACGACGTCGCGGCTCCTCACGGATTGCCCACGGCGGCCTTGTCGATTACCTCGTGTGCGGGTCGCTCGCCTCGGCAAGGGCGTTGCCCCGGGCTGCCGTGATCGCGGATCGTCGAGCCTCTTTTGAAGCGTTGTCGGTGGCAGCTGGTATACCCCGGGATATGAGCGATGGACCTGCACCGGGGCCCGGAGGGCTCCTCCCGTCTCCCCGAAGCGCCAGCGACGTGCCGCAACAGGACGATCCGGAGCGCCGCGCGGCGATGGAGTGGCTGCATGCCCAAGAGAAGGCTCTGGCCGAGGTGTTTCTGCAGGAAGGGGCCCGCGAGCTGCCGGTGGACGGCAGCTACCTTGTGTGGCGGCAGGCCCAGCAGCGGCGTCTGGGGAAGTCCCGTCAGGGCTGGATGGCGATGCTGACCGAAGCGGGATGGACCGGGCTGAGGCCGGGCAGCCGGTCGCTGGCCTACCTGCGTCCCGACCTGCTGGCCGAATACGACGGCGAGCACGAGGAGAACTCGCCCAGCGTTGACCTGACTGGTCCGCTCACGGCCGTGGAGAGCGTGTGGTGGCGGTGCCTGCGCAACGACAGTCACCGGTGGAAGACCTCGGTCAACAACCGTCACGTCGCGGGCACGGGGTGTCCTCGATGCGGGAAGAAGGGGGTCTCACGGCGGGAACAGGAGATCTTCACGGCCCTGCGCCGGCGGCTGCCCGCCCTCGTGAGCCCGGGTACCGCCATCCGCCACACTGCTCCTGAGGGAAGCAGACGGCGTCAACGGTCATGGAGGGTCGACATGCTGCTGCCGGGACCGTCTCCCGTCGCGGTGGAGTACGACGGCGCATACTGGCACCAAGACGCCGCCCGACGCGACCTGGCCAAGACCGCCGACCTGACCGCCTCGGGCCACCACGTCATCCGCGTCCGAGAACTGCCGCTGCCCACGCTGACCCCCAACGACATCGTCTGCACCGCGGACCAGTCTGCCGAGGAGATCGCTGAAGCGGTGCACGAAGCGATCCTCCGACTCACTGGCTTGCCCCACTGCGAACCCTGCCCGGAGCCAGACGCCCCGGACGCCACCCAGCTCGGCCTCTTCGGCGACTCGGACGAAACCGCGCCGGCTGACAGGAACGGTGCCGGGACGCGCCCTGTGACCGTTCTGCTGACGCAGATGGTGCGCGAGGTGCACCGCGGGGACGTCGCCGCAGATCTGGAGCTGGCCCAGCACCTCGTGTGGGGTCTGCCGCTCGATGCGGCCCTCATTACCGTTCAACAGCAGGCGGGCGGCCTCCGCGCCCTGGCATCGGCCACCAAATTTTTGATCAACTAGCCCGGATCCGTCCAACCTTCCCCGCGCTCGGGAGCTGGCGTACCGCTGGACGCGGGTGGTCAGGGCAACGACACCTCATGTGCTGCGGGTTGCCGTCCGAGCCAGAAGGCGGCGACGGATGGCTCGGCCGAGTTCAGGGTGGATCCGTCGTGCGGCAGGAGTTCTGTGGGGGCTATGTAGCCGTCGCCAGGTCCGAGGCGGATGCGCAGGCAGCGGAGGTGGTGGCCGGCGGCGACGTAGCGGCGCACGTCGTCGGTGTGGGGGTAGTGGTGGTCCAGATCGTTGTAGAGGGTGCGGCAGATGTGCTGCACGTCGCGGTCGGCGATGAGCAGGTAGCGGGTGCCGGGGCCGAGGTTGAGGCACAGCCGCCGTCGGCCGTGGTGACGTGTGGCGTACGGGGGCCGGTCGAAGTTGTCGACGTGGAGGCCGATGCGGCGGCCGATGGCGGAGTCTTACCCAACTCGCCATGGATGGAAGCCAGTTCGAGATCCGAGGCGGCCACCTGGTCGCCAAGCGGGCCGTACGAGGCTCGCTGCCGGACATGGTGCGGATGAGGACGTCGCTGCCGCCTTCCCCGCCGGGCCGTCCGCCACGAGTGGAAGTTCGCCGACCACAGCGGCCCCGAGTTCCAGCGGGACGACCGCGGCGAGTGCATCCTCGACGAACTCCCTCTCACGCCCGAAGCCATCACCAACGTGAATCTGCTCCCCGAGGAGATCTCGCCATCCTGCGTGAGGCCCTCGAAGAAGGCGACCTCCTCGCCACCGCGTAAGGGCAGTAACGGTACGAGGAGAAGGTGCGCGAGGTGCCCTCCCGGGCAGGCACGCGCGCGGGTACCGATGCGTACGATGTAGTGCCGTCCCGCAGTGCTTCTGTGGTCGGGTAGCCGGATCACAGCTTCGAACCGTGCTTCCCGCCTGTGTGAACCGTCAGTACTCCACGTCGCCGCTCACGGCGGCCACCATGGTGGACCGCACGCCCCCGAGGTAAGTCCACGTCGGCTCCATCACCTGCCACAGTGAGCGCCGTTCCGGCTCTTCCTCCCAGCCGGCGGCGATCTCGTACCGGAGCCGGGCCGTGACCTCTTTCGTGGGCGCGCCCGAGTACCGAACCTACCGTGCGATTTCGCCGCTCGTCGGCTCGGGCAGAGCCGCGTTTTCCCAGGCAGTCCGCACGGCCTCTGCGTGACGTACCACCGGCTGCGCTCCCCGGACGTAGAGATCGAGCAGTTCGGCCATGTGCGAGCCGTCGGGCAGTCGGGGGCGCCACCTGGGCGTGAACTCGTCTTGCAACAAGGCGACTTGTTCGGCCAGCACGATGACGTTCTCCGTGTGCAGGTGTCGTGGCCATGGCTTCGCGGTCGCGTCCCGGGGGAATTCCGGGCGCGGTGCCTCCTCCATGTCCTTAGCCAGCTGGAGGAACTCGGCACCGCACGTGACTTCGCCGGCGACCGGCCGCCACGCGTACTGGTTGAGTGAACGAGCGATCTCACTCACGCGGCGCCGGTCTAGGGTCTCGGTCATGACGGTTACCGTACGAGCGCCTACGGGACACTGCCAACACCAGTCCCACAGGGCCGTACCGGTGTTGGCACACCCTGCTCACCTGCACAAGCCATTCAGAACCGTCTGAAGGGCGCCAGCTGTGAGGAGAATGTACAGGCTCCGGGGTCGATCATCGCGGCTCAGTCATCCAGGAGCGGACGGAACTGCTCCGCTGCCTCCCTCTCTGCCGACCCCGGCAGCCGCGCGTCCCTGGGGACGACAACAACTTCGCTGCCGCTGAACAGTCGCCAATCGAGAGGTACCCCGGCAGCTTTCCGCGCCGTCCCTTCGTCCGGCCGGAGCCAAAACTCGGGGCGGGCGAGGGCCCGTATTTCAATAACTGTCAGCGACGGGTTTCCGCGTGGGTTGTTCGGGCGTGCAGCTGTTCCAATGTGCGGGCGGGCGATCCGGGTATCGGCGTGACGAGGATCCGGTGCAGGTCCAGGAGCCGTTTTGCGTCCTGGTACTGGATGGACAGGTTGGTGCGGTTGACGCCCAGTAGTTGGGCCAGGAACGTCATGGTCACCGCTCTGCGGCGGCGCAGGATGGCTGCCAGGAGCCGGTGGGTGTGGTCCACGCTGCTGGTCTGTGGGTGGCGGTAGCTGCGCGGGCGGTGGAAGCGTCGCTGGAATGCGGCCTCGGCCAAGGCGTCCCAGAAAGGCTCCGAGATCGCCACCAGATGCTCGAAGGCGGTTCGTGACATGCCGGTCAGGGCCGGATCGGTGAGCATCGCGGTCAGGGCCGGGTCGGTCCGGTGTGCCTTTGCCGGCGCGTCTGGCGCTCGCGGTGGAACGGGAGACAGTGTGTAGTTCCAGTCACCGTGGAAGGTGTGGGGTGTGATCGCAAGGGCGTGGAACTCGGCGGGTGTGACGCTGATGCCGAGGTCGTAGCTGCCTGTGTCCAGTTCGGCCCCGATGGTCAGGCCGGTCCTGGTGGTTGTGGCGGCGATGGTCTCGAGGACGACCTGGTAGCTGGTCAGCGGCCGCCCCCGCCAGTTCGCGGTGATGTGACAGAACATCCGGTGCTCTATCTTGTTCCACTTCGACGTCCCCGGCGGTAGGTGACAGACCGTGATCTCCAGGCCGTTCTCTCGTGCGAAGGTGGCAAGGTTGCTTTTCCAGGTCCAGCGGCGGGGGTCGTTGGAGCCGCCGGAGTCGGCGGTGATCAGGAGCCGGGTGGCATTCGGGTGGTCCGTCCGTCCGCGATGTTGCCACCAGCGTCGGATGGACTCCACCGCGAACTGGGCGGTGTCGTGGTCGGTGCCGACGTTGACCCATCCGCTGTTGTTGGCAATGTCGTAGATCCCGTAAGGGATCGCCATGGGCTGGTCGTTGGTGGTGAACGTGTGGCAGTCCACCTTGATCGCGTTCTTGCCCGGGCGCCATGTGCGACCGGGCCGGTCCCGGTTGCCGAGCCATTCCTTGGCCTTGGTGTCAACGCTGATCACCGGCTGGGCATCGTTGAGGAACGCGGCGGCGGTGGCATTCAGGTGGGTGAACTGGGCATCGCGGTCCGGATGGCTGATGCCCTCCGTCGTCTTCGCGGTTCCCTGCAGGCTGTAGCCCAGGGTATGCAGCAGGTGTCCGACGGTTGAAGCGCTGACCGGGTGGCCCTGTGTGGTGAGGGCCGAGGCCAGGGTCCGTAACGACAGCGTGGTCCACCGCAACGGGGAGACGGGGTCGCCTCGGGTGTGCGGCTCGATCAGCGACTCCAGTGCGGGCAGCAGACCGGGGTCGGTGTCTGTCAGCCGCTTGCGGCCCGCACCTGGAGCCCGGACCCGCAGGGTTGGTGAGGAGCAACCGGCCAACTCGGTCATGCCTCGCGAGATGGTTGCAGTGCTGGTGCCGGAGGCGGCGGCGACCCGGACGATCCCGCCGCGGCCGAGGGCCGTCGCCTCACTGGCCAGGTACAACCGGCGGCGGCGCTCATCGAGGTGCGGCAGGATCTGATCGAACTTGGCCCGCAGAGCACGAGCGGCAACGCGGCCTGACAGGCACGGGGTCATATCTCAGACTCCCACCAACACCCTTCTGCCGAGCAGTAATTGAAATACGGGCCCCGACTGCGGCTGACCGATGTCGCACGGCTGGAGACCTGCACTGCCGAGGAGTGGGACCGCTGGTGCACCGGCGCTCTCCACGTCGCTTCCTTCCACATCCGGCGTCAGCACAAACGGCTCTCGTACGACACCTACCAGACCCGTAGGGCCCTGTTCCGCCTGGTCGATCTCGGTTATGACCACCAGGACTCCGGACGCATCGATCCGTTCTGGTACGCCACGGAAAAACCGAATCACAGCTCCTGAGCCGCGCACGGACCACCTCGCCGCACCGTGCCGCGCGAGCGGCTACCGCAGCGGTATGGAACCAGAGGGCTCAGCGGCCCAGGGAGATCTCCGCTGCCGGCTCCCACGTCCTGCCCCACCGGCCGAGTTGGTCGTCGAATGTCTACGCCCACGTCAAGGAGGTTTACGCGGTCGACGACGAGCGTGGCACGGGATTACCTTGTTGCGCAGTTCGCTGTTGAGCGGGTCGGACGAAGCCGAGCCGTAGCTCCGCACGGGGCATCCACGACTTCGGCCAGGGCCGCCTCGTCGTACTCTGCGGACGACGCATCGGCAAGCATTTCACCCGTGAGTGAGGTGCAGGAGGCTGGCGTCATTCGGCTGGCTGCCGCACTGCGGGTCGATCGGGTAGCCGACCAGGATCGGGCGTCAGTGGGCCCATGGCACTGCGAGCGGGGGTCAGGAACGCAGCCCTCGCCTCCCCTACCTCCCTGGACAAGCGCCAGTCGCCGCGCTGCGCGAGCGCAACAAGGTGTTGGGCGGCCTCGACGACGTCGGAGGGGCCGACCAACACCAAGACGTCGAGGGCACTGCTTACAGCCCTCCGCTCCTCCAGCGTTGATGCGCCAGCCGAGCCGACCAGACCGAGCGCAGCATCTAGGCGTACGAGAAAGTCGAGGTAGGCCGGGCGTCGCGCCTCCCGCTCCCGCTGATCCCGAGCGTCGCCAGTGATCAACCTCACGAGGTCCGCGGCAAGCGGCTGCGTCTCAGATGTTGCCTTGACCTTCATGGGCCTGGCGAACCAGGCAACCGGCAGACCGCCCGCAATTGCTGAACCCACAGCTACGAGCGCGATCCCCTAAGGACTCATGCCGCAATCCTGCCAGAACGCGGCGTACAGCACCGGCATTCTCTCTCGGCGACCGCCGCATGGGTGGACCAAGCGCCAGGAGGCGATGGGTTGGGCCCTCCGCCGGCCTTCGCGCGTAAACCCGGGCAACTTCGCAGCCCGCAAGGCGAGATCGACGCCCGCTTCGTCCGCTGACTCGCCGCCGCGGAGACCGCGCTCCGGCCCGAGCCGATCCGCCGCGCCCGCACGGCCGGGTACCAGCTCGACATGATCCTCTCGGCGGCCGACCTGCTGAGCAACTGACCGCCGAGACACGTGGACAATCGGCGAGCCGACCAGCAGACCGCTGAAATCCAGCCACATCGAGTCGCCAGAGAGCATCGCCGCAGGCACACTGGTCATGTCCCGCGGGGTGGTGTAGTCACGGCAGCTGTTTCGGTTCCGGTTGTGGAGTGATCTGCGGTTCGGGTTCGGTCGGCTTGGTGGTGAAGAGCTCGGCCATGGAGGCTTCGGAGAGGTAGCGGCGGTCGAAGACCTGCCATTCGTCGTGGAGTTCGGCCAGCACTGCGGCGGCGAGCCGGTCCAGTGCGGCGAGGTTGGGAAAGACCTGGACGGCGTCGGCCCTGCGTTTGATCTCCCGGTTCAGCCGCTCCAGCGGGTTGGTCGACCAGATCTTCTTCCAGTGCGCCGGCGGGAAGTCCGCGAACGCCGTGATGTCCGGTGCGGCATCCAGCAGCATCTTCTTGACCTGCGGGAACTGCCATCCCAACATGTCGGCGACCACGTTCAGCTGGGTGCGCACCTGCTCGCCGGTGGTCTGCGCGAAGATGGTGCGGATGGTGGCGGCGACCATCTCCCCTGAGCCCCGCTCGATCACCGAGAACACGTCCCGGACGAAATGAACCCGGCACCTTTGCCAGGCCGCGCCGAGAAAGACCGTACGGATCGCGGCCACCAGCCCGCTGTGGCTGTCGGAGATCACCAGTTGGACGTTTTCCGGGCCACGGGCTTGCAGCGAGCGCAGGAACTTCGTCCAGAACGGCTTCGACTCGCTGTCGCCGACCATCAGGCCGAGGATCTCGCGGTGGCCGGTGGCGGAGATCCCGGTGGCGATGACCACGGCCTGGGAGGCGATGCGGAGATTCACGCGGGCCTTGCAGTAGGTGGCGTCCAGGAAGACATAGGGGAAGACGGTGTGATCCAGCGGCCGTTCCTTGAACGCGGTCAGTTCCTCGTACAGCTCGCCGCAGATGCGGGAGACCTCGGACTTGGAGATCCCCGAGTCCGCGCCGAGTGCTTTGACCAGGTCGTCGACCGAGCGGGTCGAGACCCCGTGCACGTATGCCTCCATCACCACGGCGAACAGCGCCCGGTCGATCCGGCGTCGGCGTTCCAGCAGGGACGGGAAGAACGACCCGCTGCGCACTTTCGGGATCTTCAGGTCCAGGTCGCCGGCCTGCGTGGTCAGCAGGCGTTCGCGGTGTCCGTTGCGCCAGGTGGTGCGCGTCTGGGAGTGCTCGCCCGGGGCGGCACCGATCGCCTCGGTGGCCTCGGCCTCGATGAGCTCCTGCAGGATGCGCTCGCCACACCACCCTGATTGCTTCAACTCCATCCGCCCGGCGTAGTGACTCAAGCAGCCGCATCAGCTCAGACTGGGACAAGGCCATCGCGTGCTCCTCCGGTTGAACTGGCCGTTCACCAGGGAGACTTGCGCGGTGGCCTGCCCTTGTTCAGGGGGCATGCGCAGTCAGCGGATGCACGCCCCGGGCAGAGACCCGCGCATTCCGGACTGCAGCCCGGCTACACCACTTCAGGGGACGCGATCGGCACACTGGCTAGGCTGCAGCCAGCTTCCCTCACAGACACGCCCCAGTAGCTCGCGAGGGGCAGCAAAACACCCGCTCTGCCAAGGGCAGGACGGGGCCTTTGCGGGTGATCCCTACGACAGGAGGCAGGCGTTCCGGTGGATTTGGGGACATGCGTGCGCGAGCACACGAAGCAGTACGCGGCTGCCCACGGCGGCCACCATCCACTGACGGAGTGCCTGCCGTGGGCGGAAGCACTCGTCTCCTGGGTGGAAGCGCTTCCCCGCGATGATGATCACTCGGTCCGCCGACGTCGGTACTGGTACGACCCCCGACTCGGTCTGGACGGGCTCGCTCTCGCCATCGCCGAGTCGATCCGCCTCGCGATGGCCGTGTGGGACAGGCCCATCGGCGACCTGTGCCTCGACAACGTGCAGCGTGTGCTCTTTGACTGGATCCGGTGGGACATCGTGCCGGGGACACCACGGTGGCCCGCGCCGGACGGCACTCCGCCCGAAGCGCACTGGAAGGTGCTCTTCGCCACCGATATCGACCTGGCGCGGGAGGCGGCTTACCCTGTCTCCTCGGCGTATGAGCAGCTAGAGGATGCCTGGAACGCGATCCCGATGCCGGAAGCGTGGCGTCATCGGCTGGACACCTATGGGATCACGTATGCGCGCCTCGCGGACGTGGCGCCGCTACTCGGACTCACGATGCCGATCGAGGTACGCGAGCCCGGCGACTACATCAACGTGCCGGACCTGCTCGTTGAGCGGGCCACGGCTTAGGAGTCGTCCCCGACCACGGCCTGTGGCTCCGCTCCGACCGCGACGTGTGGACGAGACCATTCGCGAAGCCAGCGGACGTCAGATTTCCCCGGCCGTCCCTCCAAGAAGCGACGCCAGATCTTCAGCCAGTGCGAGCAAGTTCCGGTCCGAGTAAGTCGGCCCCACGAGCTGGACGCCGATCGGCAGTCCGTCCGCGTTTCGCGCAACTGGCATGACCAGGCTGGGCAGGCCGACGTGGCTGGTGAGGTTGGCCCAGCCAGTCTGGTCGAAGAAGCTCCGCTCGACGCCGTCGACCATGAGAGTGCGGGTGCCGGCCGGGATCGCTGCAGTGGGAGCAGCGGGGGTGATGAGGACATCGTGCTCGGCGTCGGCGAAGAACCTGTGCCACGCCCCTCGAAGCTGGAGGCGCTCCTCGTCAGCGCGGAGCCATGCACGGTGTGTCTGGGTTCGGTGGCGGAGGAAGGCGGCCCGTGGGCTCGCGTCATCCTCGTGCAGGTCACGCGCTACTGCGAGTTCGGCCGCGCCCGCTTCGTCGTCGGTGGCGGCCGTCGTGGTGGCGTGGAGGAGCTGCTCGAAGAGGCGGAGAGAGTCGGCGAAGCCGACCGGCCCCACGGTGCGGCGAACGTGCGTTCCGGCGGAGGCCAGTGCCTGCTCGACAGCGGCGAGGGCATCGGCCGTTTCGCGGTCGACGGGGCAGCGTGCGTCCTCGGCCCACACCGCCACGCGGAGCTGGCCGACTGCGCGACGCGCCGTGGGCAGATTGACGCGCCAAGGGTTGTTCTCTGCGGGTGACGGTGTCGTCAGCGCGTCGAGGAGCAGGTCGAGGTCGCGGGGGTGGCGTGCCAGTGGGCCGGGGGTGACCATGTCACTACTGGTGATCCATCCCGGCGGGCGGGGGATGTGGCCCCGAGCAGGGATGAGTCCGTGCGTAGGGCGCAGGCCGTAGACGCCGCAGTAGTGAGCCGGAAGCCGAAGTGAACCGGCGAGGTCGCTACCGAGGTCGGCGGGGGTCAGGTGGGCGGCGACTGCGGCGGCGGGGCCGCCGGAGGAACCGCCGGCGGTGCGCTTGGGGTCGTGCGGGTTGAGCGTGGGTCCGAACAGGCTGTTGTCCGTGTGCAGGTCCTGGCAGTACGCCGGGGTGTTGGTCTTGCCCATGATCACGGCGCCTTGATAGCGAAGCCGGGCGACCGCGTCGGCGTCACGGGCGGGTACGTGATCCGCCAGATCCTCGGTGCCGCTGGTGGTGCGCAGGCCGGCCGTCTCGAAACTGTCCTTGATCGTGAGGGGAAGGCCGTCGAAGGTCCCCCTGCTCTCGTTGCGGGCGCGGCGTTCATCTGCCGCTCGTGCGGCGGCCTGGGCCGCGTCGTCGTCGCGGGTGATGACGGCGTTGACGTGGCTGGCGTTGATCCGGTCGAGGTGGAGGTCGAGCAGCTCGCGGCTGGAGATCTCGCGACGGTCCAGGGCCTGGAGCTGGACGTGAGCCGGTTGGTGGGTGAGGTCGGTCGTCATGCGGACCCTCGCTCAAGGTGGGGGGCTCGTGCGGGTTGGCGGCGAAGGTGGCGAGCGACATCGAGGAGAGCGTCGATGTCGTCCATGGGCCGGCTGGTCTGGCGTTCGGAGTCGGCGAATTCGATGAGCTGATCGGGCGCCGGGCGGGCGCCTTCGGCCCTGGCGGCGATTCCGGCGAGGATCTGGTCGGCCGTGACAGCGGCCGACAGCTCCTGGCCGTGAAGCCCTCGGGCCCGGTGGTGGGCTTCGCTGGCCTCTCGTACTGCGGCATCGAGGTACTGGCGGATCACGAACCGGCCGTCCCGGATTTCGACTGCTCGGCGGTAGAGCCGGATCGAGATGTGGCGGAAGCGGCGCCTCTGGGCCGGGTCGACTCGGTCGATCGGTAGCTCGATCTCGGGCGCTTCGCTGTAGAACGCCCCCCACAGGGGGCGCAGGCCGTAGTAGCTGCGGTACTGCTTGATCCGGTACTGGACGCTCTGGACCTGGTCGCTGATGGTAGGTACGAGCCAGCCGATGAGCGTGAGCATGGCGCCGACATCGCCGCAGGTCCAGGCGAAGCCCTCCCAGTCGGAGAGGGAGGTGTCGAAGGCGCCGGCGATCACGTCGCCGATGCGGACCGCACTGTATCCGAGAGTGACGGTGGCCCCGAGGGCGACGATGCGCAGGCCGTAGCGGACGGACCCGCGACTGCTGCGGCGGGCCAGGCGCCAGCAGGCGCGGGCGAGGAACAGCTCCCCGATCGTGTAGGCCGTGACGTACAGGGTGAGGTACGCGGCGTACCAGTCATCGTGCGCGTAGTACAGCGTGAAATCGATCGGACGAGGCGCGCTGGGCGTCAGCAAGGCGAACAGCACCAGCAGCCCAGCGATCACTACGAAGCCGGCCCCGAGCCACCGGCGACTGCGTCGGCGGGCGGTCTCGGGCGGGGATCCCCAGTAGGTGAGGACCACCTGCTGGCAGGCCAGGAGGGCGACCACGCAGCCCTGCGCGAGGGGCACGGAGAGGTTGACGGTGCCGAGGACGCGGTCGAGGTAGTTCCACATCGGCGTGATGGAGAACAGGAACGACAGTCCCGACAGCAGGAAGACGGCGGCCAGCGCGGTGGAGGCGGGGTCCCGGCGGCGGGTCAGCACGTCCCGCAGGAGGCAGAGAAAGCCGAGCGTGGCAACGACGAGGCTGATCGGATGGAGCAGGTCCTTCACGACCGCGCCTCCCGCCGGCGCAGGAGCGTGTGTGTGACCCGGTCCTGCACTTCGTCCCCAGAGGACTCGTCGCTGCGCAGCCACCGGTCGATGATCCGGCGCTGGAGCAGCGAAGCGAGGAATTCGGTGTCCCGCTCCTCGTCCTCGTCGTACTTGGTGCGCCCCAGCATCATCTGCACGGTGGCCGGGTCCACGCTGGTGATGAAGGCCGGGGCCAGCGCGGACACCGGTCGGTTTTCATGGTGGCCGAGCAGGAGGTGGCTGAACTCGTGGGCGATGATGTGGTCTTGGTGCAGGGAGCTGGTCCATGGGTCATAGAACACGTGGACAGCACTCTCCGTGACGGCGCACGCCCCGCACACCGAGGGCGCCTGCTCTCGGGGCTCGAGGACCACCGTCCGTCCCGTGCGGCGAGAGACCTCGTCGCTGAGATCGCGGATATTGATGACGTGCGGGAGCTTCAGCTCGGCCAGGAGGTCAGGCCGTCGCAGCCTACGTGCGGACCACATTAATATTCCTTGATCACTTACTGAACTAGGGCCGTTTTACACGCCAGTTGAGGGCGGCAGCCCCTCGGATTTTCGTACGCTCTCGACGATCCCCAGGACGGCATCCTTTCCGTCTGCGGATACGTCGGACAGACGAAGAAGAACGTTCTTGATCTTCGCATCACGAATCAGTGCGAGCAACTCAAGCTCCTGCACGGTCTTTTCGGCGACAGCCTCATCGAACCAATAGGCGGGATCCACACCGAAAAACCCTGCGAGCGCTTCAAGATGACGCTTCGTCGGGTTATCGCGCTGCCCCGTCCGCAGGAGCCACAGGTACTGGGCCGACAGCTTGCCCAGCCCCCGCTTCTCCATCAGTTCGGCCACTTCAGAGTTGCTGAAGGGGCCACGATCGGGCGGGTGCACCGTGTCGAACAAGCGGTTTAGGCGGTCCATGAGCCCCTTGGGGTTCACCTGACCTTCGGTGGAGTCTTTCATGATCCTTTCCCGGGTGGACTTCGTCGTCACTTCAGCCACCCTACCCCGCCATAAACACCAGTTGACGGGATGATCCCGCATATGGAAAGTTCTTCCTCGTCAGCACGTTTTCGTGTGGCGCGCACCGCCTAATTCAGGTCGGCCTGTCCGTTTCTACCGGCAGGAGCATGCCGGGCGACGTGGCGCGAGCCACATTTATCCAGCGACATACGTCACGTCTGACGCACAAGACTTTGATCTTCGACCGGAAAGCGCGGGGCGACAGTGGGAGCACCTCATTCACATCGCTTTTCCGCCGCTGGGAATATCAGACAGTCGCCCCAATTCGGACACAGTGGCGCGCTCTTGGCGTTCGAGGCAACCGCGGCAACGGTGCTCGTCGACGCCAGAGGGCGGCGGCCCGCGCCGAGTCCCGCAGATGGCTCCGGCGGCAGATCTTGCGGTGACTCTCTGCAACCAGTACAGAGTTTAAGAACCAAGTCTGGATCTTGACACGGGTCCGTGCGTATGTTCGTCGTCCCCGGGCAGCCCGCCCGCGACGACGGACGTGAGGAGCCAGCAAGCACGGACCGGACCGAGAAGGTCCCGTAATACAGCGACGGCGCCCGAGAGCGGTAACTCACGGACGCCGAACGCTAAGTGGCATACCCGCCCCGGCAAGGGCGGAGGTTGCCGACCATCACCACGCTGAGTCCTTCCAAGGGGCGCGTCAGCGTGGCAACACTGCAAAGGGGATTGTTGCATGCCTCCTGCCCTGCGCAAAAGGCCCTTCCGCCTGGCCTGCGCGGCAGCCACCTCCGGCTCGGCACCTTCGTGCCCCGAGCCGGAGCACACCATCCCGGCCCCGGCGGGCCGCCGGCCCCGCCTGCTCATCGGGAGCGGCCGATGAGCAGCGAAGCCCGCGAGTGGGTGTGGGAGCACAGCTCCAGCCGGGGGACCGCGCGTCTGGTCCTGCTGTCGATCGCCGACCGGGTGGCCGACGAGCAGTGCGTCTCCTGGGCCTCGCTGTCGAGCCTGGCCAGGCGCACGCGCGCTTCCGTTTCCACGGTGCGCGAGGCCATCGACCGCCTGGTCCACGCCGGTGAGCTGGAGCAGCTCGACGACCTCGCCGGCCCCCAGCGCAGCACCGTCTATCGCCTCCCCCTCGCCGCCAAGGCCGTGGCAGAGACCGCGGAGGACGAGGACGCCGACCAGGCGCCCGAGGCCACCCCGACGCTCCGGATCTCGGCCCTGCGCCGGTGCGGAATCCGCCCCCGTGAGGTGCCGGAATCCCCCGCGAGGGGCCGGAAACCGGCAGTACCGGAATCCGGCAGGTCCCGACGGAAACCGGCACCTCGACGTACCGGAAACCGGCACAGCGATGTACCGGAAACCGGCACACAGAACCGTAGTGAACCGGATTTGAACCGTAGGTACAGCAGTGGTGGTGCTGCCGTCCTCTCGGCTGCCGACTGGCCGGTCGACCCCGCCACCCACGCCTGGGCCCGCCAGCAAGGACACCTCGACCGCCTCGGCGAGCAGGGCCTGCAGGCTGCCGACGCGAAGTGGCGTGCCCACCGGGCCGACTTCAAGCCGAGGCGGGCGGATGCCTGGGCCGCCGACTGGCGCTCCTGGATCGCCCGAGAGCACGCCCCCAGCCGCCCGAACCTCTACGCCGTCCCCGGCAAGAGCCCCGCCGCGCCGGGCGGCATGACACGGGCCGAGGCCCACACCGCCGCCCTGCTCGCCGCCCTCGACGAGCCGACCGGAACGGAGGGCTGACCGTGGACCGCCGCGAAACCGCCGCCCTGCTGGCCTACATCGGCCGACTCGACCCCCGCACCATCCGCACCGACCAGGGCGAGGCCCGCGACCAGCTCGCCCAGTGGCACGAGCTGCTCGGCGACGTGCCGATGGCCACCCCGCACGGCTGGGACGCCCGCGTCGCCGCCCGCCAGCACATCCGCACCTCGCCGTACCAGATCCTGCCCGCGGACGTGGCCCGTCCCTGGGAGAGCTACCGGCGCGATCGCCTGGCCCGGCACTCCGACCCGACGCCGTCCGTCGACCCGGACGACCAGGCCGCCTGGACCGCCGAGCTGGTCGGCACCCGCCGCGCGGTCGCCGCCGGCACCGCGCAGCCCGCGCAGGCCCGGGCGATCACCAGCGGTCGCGACGGGATCGACCCGAGGCTGGAGGCGCGGCTGCGGCAGATCGGCTCGTGCATCCCGCCCGCGGCCCGGGCTGCCCTCGCGCCCTACCGGCCCGCCCGAGCAGCACGCGAGGCAGCCGTCGCCCTGGGGCAGCCCGACGCCCTGAGCGTCCGGTGCGAGTGGTGCCTGGCCCAGCCCGGCGAACCGTGCCGTCGCCGCCGGATCGGCCCCGACGACGGGGTACGTACCACCGCCCCGCGCGCCACCCCGCATCCCGGCCGCCTCGACCTCGCCGCCGCCCAGCAGGCCCAGCCGGCGGAGCAGGTCCAGCAGCCCGCCCTGCCCTGACCGGCGCATCCGGCGCGTGCATCCCTCCGGTGCACCGCCACCCCACCCCCATCGGCCCGCCCGGTTGCGACGCACGCCCTCGCGCCGCAGCCGGCACCCGAAGCCGCGCCCGCCGAGCACCGCCCCAGCCGGCAGACGCGGCAGCACATCGGAGAACCCCTTGCGCCACATCACCACCCACGACGCGCCGGCCACCGGCCTGCGCGGCATCGCAGACACCAGCTGGCACACCCGCGGAGCGTGCCACGGCATGGACGTCGAGGACGCCGACGCGGTGTTCTTCCCCGGCCCTCGGGACCACGAAGACATCGCGGAGGCGAAGGAGCTGTGCAGCTGGTGCCCGGTGCGCCGCGACTGCCTCGACTTCGCCCTGGAGAACGTCCTCAAGGAGGGCATCTGGGGCGGCCTCACCGAAGCCGAGCGGCGCCCCCTGCACGAGGGACTGCCCAAGCGCCTCGACTACCGGCGCGTGGTGGCCTTCTTCCAGGGACGCGACGTGCATCTGACCGAGGACGAGCGGCAGGTCGTCATCGACCACGCCTACGTACGTGGCTGGCGGCCCGCCCGGCTCGCCGCAGCCCTGCAGATCAGCCATAAGCACGCCCGGGACCTGCTCCGGCAGGCGGCCAACAAGGTCTTCGACCGCGACCGCACCTACGGCGTGCCGCGGCCCAAGAAGAAACGGAAGAAGACGACCCCGTCAGCAGGCGGCCCCGCGCCCGCCGCACCCGGCACACAGCAGCCGGTAGCCCGACCGGCGACGCCGGCCTCAGAGGCTCCGGAAACGGCCAGCGATCCTACCCTGCCGGCGGACGCCGGCCCCACCCCGGGTGTGCGCAGGCCGGTCCCCGCGAGTTCCGGCCCCGCCTCCCCGCCGGACCAGCCACCGCAAAAGCGATGCCACTCCTCACCCCCGGTCAAGCCCATCGAAGATCGCGCAGCAGGGCCTGGAGTCACCCGGCCCGAAAGCTGGCACCAACTCTCCTTCCCGGAAGCGCCCTTGGCGCACGCCCCTGTTGGAAAGGCTGCATGACCCACCTCATCCCGGTGTCCTTCGGTACCGCCCCGCATCCGTCCTTGCTCGTCGGTATCGGCCCCGCTGCCGCCGTGTTCGCCCTGGCCCTGACCGTCTGGGTGATCCGTCGCCGGGCCGCGCGTACACAGAAACGTCTCGGCAATCCGACGGTGCTGGTTGCAGCACTCGCCGCGCTGGGCTGCACCGTCTACAGCGCGGAAACCAGCTGGAGCTTCGCCGCCGACTACCTGGACATTGCAGGCACCGCCGAGCGGGTTTCCATGTTCGCCGCTGCGGAACTGGGGCTCTTCGCAGTCGCGCTGATGGCCCGGCAGAACCTGGCAACCCAGGGGGCACCCGGGGCGCCGGGCACTCTGGTGTGGGTCATCACCGGCGTGCAGGTGATCCCCGCCTATGCCGAGAGCGGCCCCATCGGCGGCACCGTCCGCGCCTTCGTCGGCCCGGTCCTGGCCGCGGTGCTCTGGCACCTCGCCATGGGCATCGAACTACGCCTGCGTACCCCGGGGGCCGCCTCGCACGGCCTGATCGCCACCCTCGGGCGGGAAGCACGCGAGCGTCTGCTGTCCCGGCTCGGCATCGCCGTCCGGGATCGAGACGCCGCGCAGATCACCCGCGACCGCGCCACCGCCCGCGCCGTGACCCTCGCGACCCGCCTCGCCGAGCGCACGCCCGAGCAACGCAAGAACCCGCGCGGGCGACGCCTCACGCGGAAGCTGTCAAAGACGATCGGCCGGGCCGCGGTCGGCAGCGACCCCGTCCAGCGCGCGGCACTGCTCGACCAGCTCGCTGCCCGCCGGCACGCACTCGCGCTCGCTACGGTCCCGCTGCCCTCGCCCTGGTCCCCGGCTCACAGCACCGCAACGGCGGCCACGGTCCCCTCGCAGCCGACCTCGAAGGCGCCGGTCCGTGTGGCCGGTCGCGACGAGTCGGACGGGGACCGGGGACCGAGCGCCCCGAGGGGACCGGTCCCCGAAATCGCGGACTCGAAGGCGACGACAGGCGCGGGGACCGAAGGCGAGAACGCGGGGACCGGGGTGGGGACCGAGGCCCCAGAAGCAGGCGCGGTCCCCGGGACCGGTCCCGCCACTCCGGAAGCCTCGGAGGGGGACGCCGGAGGCGTGGGGACCGAGCGTCTGACGCGAGAAGTGCCTGCTCAGGGCCCTGAGGCTCGTCGGGGACCGAACGCCTCCGAGTCGGGGACCGAGCCCACCGGGGACCGGGGACCAACCACCCCCGACACGGGGACCGAGCCCACCGGGGACCGGGGACCAACCACCCCCGACACGGGGACCGAGCCCACCGGGGACCGGGGACACAAGGTCCCCCTCCGGCGGAAGACGGCCACGAAGACCAGGACGAAGAACAAGAGGAAGCGCGGCCGGTCCCGGACCCCGCAGACACAGCGCCCGCCACGTGAGTTGGAGCAGTCGGTGGACCAGCTCGTCCAGCAGGTCCGCCCCCACGTCCCCGCCCTGCTCGAACGGGACGGCAACGAGTCCGTTACCCGGGTCCAGCTGCGGGAGATCCTCCGCCGCGAGGGCCTGAAGGGCGGCCGGAACGACCGGCTGAGCCTCGTCCTCCAGGAATTGCGGAGCGACGACACCACGAAGACAAGGAGCACCACCGTCCGATGAAGACCTGCCACCAGTTCGACACCGTCCGTGCGGAGTACGAGCGGGAGATCGGCTTCATGCTCGCCCACTCCAAGCGGCACGAGGGCAGGCCGGCGGCGAAGTCCAGCGCAAAGCAGGCTGCCTCGACGAAGCAGCGGATGGCCCGGGCGCTCAACAGCCACGTCGGACGCTGTCCCGAGTGCGGCTGAACCGGCAAAGCCCCAGCTCAGTGCCCCTATCCGCGACGGGTGGCCCGGCTCCGTGCCGGGCCACCGTCCCGCTCCAGGAGACACGCAGTGATTCCGCGTCCCCTCGCTCTTGCGAGCCCACCGCCGCCGAGGCCGGCGCCTGGGCGGACGTCCTGGTCCGCCGACGGCTCCTGCACGCCGCCGTCCTCGCGCCGACCGGCCAGTGGCTCGTCCAGGACCGGCACGACGGACCCGTCCGCGTCCTCATGGGACCGGCCGACGTCCTCGCGCTGGCCGCGACCATCCAGCACCACACCCGCACCTTGAGGCCCGAAACCCGATGACGAACCCCACCCAGAACGGCACCACCCCGGAACCTGCTCGCGACTCCAACTCGGTCTCGGGGCGAGCAAGTTGGGGCGGAAGCATAGCTTCCGCCAAACCCGCCCCCAAAGGGGCGGGAGAGGACCTGCACCGGGGGGCGCAGGTCCTCCAGGCTTCGACCGAGGGCGGATCGAAGCCGGGGCAGGAGGAACAGCAGAACGAACCGCGTGCACGCCGACAGCGCGCTCCCCGCGCCCGCCAGCGCCCGCGTCAACCGCCCGAGACGAAGCGCCTGCACCAGCCCGCCACGCGTTTCAACGAAGACGAGTTCGCCCTGATCAAGTCCGCCGCCGCCCGATGCAATCTGTCCGTCGCCGGGTTCCTTGCCCGATCCGCGCTCGCTGCCGCCCGCGACCTCGACCGCACCAGCACCGAGATCGCCGACGAACGCGAAGTGATCACAGCCCTGTTCGACAGCCGGCGTCGGCTCGGCTGGGCCGGCAGCAACCTCAACCAGGCAATCAAGGCCCTCAACTCCGGCGCAGACGCCCCCCAGCTCGAAGCGGCCGTCGCCGCCGTACGGCGGGCCGCCGACACCGCGCACGACGCCGCCACACGTCTGATCGAGCACCACGGCTCATGATCCCCAGCGTCAACAACACGGGATCACGGACCATCGGTCTCCTCAACTATCTCTACGCGACCGGCCAGTACGAGGATCACACCGACCCCCACCTCGTGGCCTCGTTCGACGGCATGTCCCCTGACCCCGGTCGCGACCCGGACGCCACCCTCCAGGACCTTGCCCAGATCCTGGACCAGCCCGTGATGGCCCTCGCCGAGCACGCCCGACCGGCCAAGCACGTATGGCACACCTCCGTCCGCGCCGACCCCGGCGACCGCACCCTGTCCGACGAGGAGTGGGCCGACATCGCCCGCCGCATCGTCGCAGCCACCGGCATCGACCCCGGCGAGGGACAGTCCGGCTGCCGCTGGGCGGCCGTACGACACGCGGACGACCACATCCACATCGTCGCCACCCTCGTCACGGAGGACGGTCACCGCCCCGACGACTTCCGCTCCGGTGCCCGCGCCCAGGCCGAAGCCCGCCTCATCGAGAAGGAACTCGGCCTCCGCCAGGTCGCGCCGGGCGACGGCACCGCCGCACAGCGACCTACCAGTGCCGAACGCCACAAGGCTGAACGCCAGGGACGAGAGCGCACGGCCCGCGAGGAACTGCGCGAAACCGTACGACGCGCGGTGACCGGAACAAGGAGCGACGAAGAGTTCTTCGACCGGCTCGCCGCCGCCGGCCTCCTCATCCGCAAGCGCGCCGCGCCGTCCGGCGACCTCCTCGGATACAAGGTCGCTCTGCCCGACGACCTCAATAAGGACGGCGAGCCGGTCTTCTACCCCGGCGCGCGCCTCGCCCCCGACCTCTCGCTGCCCCGCATCCGAGAGCGCTGGTCCGCCGACGCCCAGGACAACCCAGCTGCCCGGCAAGAGGAAGCACCCCGTACAGGGCCGGGCAGTCCGGCCGCCGCCCGCCGCGGGACGGCATCGGCCGCGTGGCACGCCGTCCTCGTCGTCGAGTACGGCGACGATGCGGTCGCCGCCGCCCACATCGCTGCCGCCGGCGAGGCCCTGGATGCCCTCGCGAAGACGTCCGCCGCCCACACCCGCCGCGACCTGCGCGACGCTGCAACGGCCTTCGAGCGGGCCTCGCGCTCCCACGTCCGCGCCGTACGCGGGCACGACCGAGCACTGCGGCAGGCCGCCCGCGACCTCGTCCACAGCGGTCCCGCCCTCGGCCGCGGGGAAGACGGCGCCACCACCGCGATGGCCATCGACATGCTGTTCTTCCTCATCACCGCCGCCGCGCACTGGCACGCCAGAAAGGGACACGCCCAGCAGGCCGAAGCCGCCGCGCGGGCCGCCGAGCACCTGCGCACCGCCTACCAGGCCGCCTCCGCCCAGCCCCTCGGCGTGCTCTACCAGCGAGGCCGACGCCTGAGCCGGCCGATGCTCCAGCGGCAAACCGTAGTGCTTCGCGAGACGCTGCCGGAGCTGGCCGAGCAGATCCTCGCCGAGCCCGGCTGGTACGCCCTGGCCGCAACCATCGCGGAGGCCGAAGCCGCCGGCCACGACCCGGCCACCCTCCTGTCCGACGTTACGGAAAGCCGCGAACTCGGCACAGCGAACTCCGTCAGCGACGTGCTCGTGTGGCGGATGCGCCGGACGGCCGACCTACCCGCCGACGCGTCTCACCTGCCCGAGACCAGCACCGCAGGAAGCCGCACCGCACCGCACCGTTCGACATCCAGGCCCTCCGCGCCCGGTAGGCGGCGCAACGGCGAGGAGGCATCGCGTACGGCCCGGTAGGCCCGCCGAGTGCCACTACGCGGCCTCAACGCATCGCCGAGAGAAGGGACAGCGCCACCGCTGCGCCCGCAATCCACAGCATGGTCGTACGCCACACCAGACCTCGGTGACGACCCACTCCACGGGAGGAGGCCGTCGGCATCCGTGCACCTGCAGGACGGACGGGCACGACGCAGGTGCGGCGAGTCGAGCCAGTACACGTCTTGAAGTTGAGCGGTCGAGGGAGACGAAGTGTGATCGGGCACACCGTGGCAATGGCCATTCGCCGCACGGAGACACGCACCATGGCCAACTCGTCATCGGGGCAACGGAGAAGCCAAAGTACCCCTGCTGACCTGGCCAAAGGCGACTGTGAACTTTGTGAATTGAAACCACCGGGGACGTGGGGCACGATCATGAAGCGCGCAGGACGAGGTGACGAGGTAGAGGAGGACGCCAGGGTGTTTCACCGGATACGCCGCAGGGCCAAGGAGCCGAGCGAAGCTCAGAGACAGTTCGCCGAGCTGCACGCACGGCTGCAGTGCCAGGTCCCGCCCGGCTTCCAAGTGCCGACGTCTGCCGAGCCAGCCGGCGTCGTGGACGACTTCCTTCCGCCCGAGCTGCGCGTGCCGAGCCACGACCAAGTCGACGGCAAGATGATGCCGTGGAAGCAGCCCCTCGTCCTCGACGGGGAGATGGCCGCCTGCGCCGAGTGCGGCGCATACCGGGACTGGCTGATCCTCTCGACGGGCGGTGAGATCTGGCTGCGCTGCCGGGCAGGCCACCAGCAGCGGGAAACCCGCCTCGACACCGCCTGGTACAACCGCAACAGCGGACCCGCAGACGCGACGCACGCCACGTTCGAGGACTGCCTGCGCCACCTCGGGCACTGACCACCACTCCTACGACCCACCGGGTCCTCGGGCCCGCACTGACCACCCGTCGCCTAGTGTCCTGCGCCAGAGATCCGTCGGCAGAGGCGGGCGAGGGAGTCGAGGATTTCTTCGGCTGTCTTGGTCCAGATGAACGGCTTGGGGTCTT
>NZ_JBEXET010000077.1:0-21232 GCF_040606415.1 Streptomyces sp. NPDC005423
ATCGACTCCTTCGACCAGTGGGGCGTCGAACTCGGCAAGGTCCTCGCCAAACGCGTCGAACCCGCCCTCACCGACGGCACGGACGTACCCGGCCTCGACGGGTCGACGACCGCGCTGGTCGCCAAGTACCGGGAGCTGCGCGGGCGTTGAGAGACAGAAGAGCCCGTACGACCGAGGTCGTACGGGCTCTTCGGCGGGCTGCCGGGGTCAGGCGGAAGCAGCCGGATACAGCGACCGCGGCAGCTGGGAAGCCGCCGCCGCGTCGAGCAGCCACAGGGTGCGGGAGCTGCCCTGCGCGCCCGCCGCCGGGGCCTGGATCTCGCCGGCGCCGGAGAGCGCGATCGCCGCGGCCTCCGCCTTGTCCTCGCCGGCCGCGAGCAGCCACACCTCACGGGCCGCCCGGATCGCGGGCAGCGTCAGGGAGACCCGGATCGGCGGCGGCTTGGGCGCCCCGTGGACACCGACCACCGTGCGCTCGGTCTCCCGTACGGCGGGCAGCTCCGGGAAGAGCGACGCCACGTGGGTGTCCGGGCCGACGCCGAGCATCAGGACGTCGAAGTCGGGCACGCCGGCGTGGTTCTCGGGCCCGGCGGACCGGGCGAGTTCCTCGGCGTACCCGGCCGCCGCGGCGTCCACGTCGTTGCCGTAGGGACCGTCCGACGCGGGCATGACGTGCACGCGCTTCGGGTCCAGCGCCACCTTGTCCAGCAGGGCCTCGCGGGCCTGGGTGTCATTGCGGTCCGGGTCGCCCGCGGGCAGGAACCGCTCGTCGCCCCACCACAGGTCGAGGCGGCTCCAGTCGACGGCGTCCCGGGCGGGCTGGGCGGCCAGCGCGGCGAGGAGGCCGTTGCCGTTGCGGCCGCCGGTGAGCACGATGGAGGCGTGGCCGCGCGAGGCCTGCGCGTCCACGATCTTCGTGATCAGCCGGGCGGCAGCGGCCTGGGCCATCAGCTCCTTGTCGCGGTGGACGACCAACTGCGGGGTGCTCACTGCGGATCCGCTTTCCTGACCGGCGGCATCTTCGCCGGGGTGGGCCGCGCGGCGTCACCGTCCGCGGCGGCGGCCGACGGCGCCGACGCGGAGTCCGGCACCCCGCGCACGGGGAGGGACGGCGTCGGCTGCTGCGCCGCCTCGGCCCGCTCCATCGCCGACTGGATCCCGCCGAGCCGGTCCAGGCCGAACCGCAGCGCGGACGCGTAGGTCTCGTCCGGATCGAGCCGGCGCAGTTCCTCCGCGAGCAGTTCGGACGTCTCGCGGCGCTTGAGCGCCACCGCGCGGTCGGGCTGGCCCGGCAGCGCCAGCGTGGCCATCGCGCCGTCCGACCGGTGCAGGGTGATGGGACCACCGGTCGTCTCCAGGCGAACCTGGGTCAGGCCGGGACCCGCGGAGACCGCGCGCCGGACGTGCACGTGGAGCCGGTCCGCGAGCCACATGGCGAGCAGCTCGACGCTCGGGTTGGACTCCTCGCCCGCCACCTCGGCGGAGACGATCTCCGAGGAGACCTGGTCGAGCGCGGCGGCCAGCATCGAGCGCCACGGGGTGATCCGGGCCCAGGCCAGGTCGGTGTCGCCCGGCGCGTAGCTCTCGGCGCGGGATCGCAGCTCGTCGATGGGCTTCTCGGCCGCGTAGCTGTCGGTGACCCGGCGCTGGCTCAACGCGCCGAGCGGGTCGCCCGCAGGGTCGCGCGGGGCGTCCGCCGACCACCAGACGACGACCGGCGCGTCCGGCAGCAGCAGGGGCAGCACCACGGACTGGGCGTGGTCGGACACTTCGCCGTAGAGCCGCAGTACGACCGTCTCGCCGCTGCCCGCGTCGGCGCCGACCCGGACCTCGGCGTCGAGCCGGGACTGGGTGCGGCCCCGGGAGCGGGAGACCCGCTTGATGACGACGAGCGTGCGCGAGGGGTGCTCGTGCGAGGCGTCGTTGGCGGCCTTCAGGGCGTCGTAGGCGTTCTCCTCGTCCGTGACGACGACGAGGGTGAGCACCATGCCGACGGCAGGGGTGCCGATGGCCCGGCGGCCCTGGACGAGCGCCTTGTTGATCTTGCTGGCGGTGGTGTCGGTGAGGTCGATCTTCATGGCCGGCGCCAGCTCCGTCCCTCTCGTGCGAGCATTTCGTCCGCCTCGACGGGCCCCCAGGTACCGGACGGGTACTGCGCGGGCTTGCCGTGCTTGTCCCAGTACCGCTCGATCGGGTCGAGGATCTTCCAGGACAGCTCGACCTCCTCCGTGCGCGGGAAGAGGTTCGAGTCGCCGAGCAGCACGTCGAGGATGAGACGTTCGTACGCCTCCGGGCTGGACTCCGTGAACGACTCGCCGTAGGCGAAGTCCATGGAGACGTCCCGGATCTCCATCGAGGTGCCGGGCACCTTGGAGCCGAAGCGGACGGTGACGCCCTCGTCGGGCTGGACGCGGAAGACGATCGCGTTCTGGCCGAGCTCCTCCGTCGCCGTGTGGTCGAAGGGGGAGTGCGGGGCGCGCTGGAAGACGACCGCG
Organism: Streptomyces sp. NPDC005423; assembly: GCF_040606415.1. NCBI lineage: Bacteria > Bacillati > Actinomycetota > Actinomycetes > Kitasatosporales > Streptomycetaceae > Streptomyces > Streptomyces sp. NPDC005423. The sequence continues at coordinate 2,496 of NZ_JBEXET010000077.1, forward strand.
ATCTCGGTGACCCGGCGGCCGAGCCGCTTGCCGGTGCGCAGGTAGAAGGGGACGCCCGCCCAGCGGCGGTTGTCGACCTCGACCTTGATCGCGGCGTAGGTGTCGGTCTTCGACTGGGGGTCGATGCCCTCCTCCTGGAGGTAGCCGACCGCCTTCTCGCCACCCTGCCAGCCCTCGGCGTACTGACCGCGGACCGTGTTGCGGCCCAGGTCCCCGGGGAGCTTGACCGCGCCGAGCACCTTGGTCTTCTCCGCGGCCAGCGCGTCGGCGTCGAAGGAGGCGGGCTCCTCCATCGCGGTCAGCGCCATCAGCTGGAGGAGGTGGTTCTGGATGACGTCACGGGCGGCGCCGATGCCGTCGTAGTAGCCGGCCCGGCCGCCGATGCCGATGTCCTCGGCCATCGTGATCTGCACGTGGTCCACGAAGGACCGGTTCCAGATCGGCTCGAACATCGTGTTGGCGAAGCGCAGCGCCAGGATGTTCTGGACGGTCTCCTTGCCCAGGTAGTGGTCGATCCGGAAGACCTGGTCCGGGGCGAAGACCTCGTGGACGACCTTGTTCAGGTCCTCGGCCGACTTCAGGTCGTGGCCGAACGGCTTCTCGATGACCGCGCGCCGCCAGGAACCCTTCTCCTGGTCGGCCAGGCCGTGCTTCTTCAGCTGCTGGATGACGACCGGGAAGGAGCGCGGCGGCACCGACAGGTAGAAGGCGAAGTTGCCGCCCGTGCCCTGTGCCTTGTCCAGTTCCTCGATCGTGTCACGCAGCCGCTCGAAGGCGTCGTCGTCGTCGAAGGTGCCCTGGACGAAGCGCATCCCCTGGACGAGCTGCTGCCAGACCTCCTCACGGAACGGTGTACGGGAGTGCTCCTTGACCGCGTCGTGGACCTCCTGTGCGAAGTCCTCGTGGGCCCACTCGCGCCGGGCGAACCCGACGAGCGAGAAGCCCGGCGGCAGCAGACCCCGGTTGGCGAGGTCGTAGACCGCGGGCATCAGCTTCTTGCGGGACAGATCGCCGGTGACGCCGAAGATGACCAGGCCCGACGGCCCCGCGATACGCGGGAGCCGTCGGTCCGCGGCGTCACGAAGCGGGTTCGCTCCGGAACCGGAATGAGGTGCCAAGGTCTCAGCCCTCCGAGGGGGCGAGGCGCGTGAGTTCCGCCTCGGTCGACTTGAGGAGGTCGTTCCAGGCGGACTCGAACTTCGCGACGCCCTCGTCCTCCAGCTGCTGGACCACCTCGTCGTAGGAGATCCCGAGCGCCTCGACCGCGGCGATCTCGGCGCGCGCCTGCTCGTACGTGCCGGCGATGGTGTTGCCGGTGATCTGCCCGTGGTCGTCGGCGGCCTGAAGGGTCGCCTCCGGCATGGTGTTCACCGTGTTCGGCGCCACCAGCTCGTCGACGTACAGCGTGTCCTTGTACGCCTTGTCCTTGACGCCGGTCGAGGCCCACAGCGGACGCTGCTTGTTGGCCTGCGCCTTGTCCAGGGCGAGCCAGCGCGGCGAGGAGAAGACCTCCTCGTACGCCTCGTAGGCGAGCCGCGCGTTGGCCAGGCCGACCTTGCCGCGGGCGGCCTTGGCCTCGTCCGTGCCGAGCGCGTCGATCCGCTTGTCGATCTCGGTGTCGACGCGGGAGACGAAGAAGGACGCCACGGAGTGGATCTTCGACAGGTCCAGGCCGCGCTCCTTGGCCTTCTCCAGGCCGGTGAGGAAGGCGTCCATGACCTTGCGGTACCGCTCCAGCGAGAAGATCAGCGTGACGTTGACGCTGATACCGAGACCGATGACCTCGGCGATCGCCGGGAGGCCCGCCTCGGTGGCCGGGATCTTGATGAGCGTGTTCGGGCGGTCGACCAGCCAGGCCAGTTGCTTGGCCTCGGCGACGGTCGACTTGGTGTTGTGGGCCAGCCGCGGGTCGACCTCGATCGACACCCGCCCGTCCTGGCCGCCGCTCGCGTCGAAGACCGGACGCAGGATGTCGGCGGCGTCGCGGACGTCCGCCGTGGTGATCATGCGGATGGCTTCCTCGACGGTGACCCTGCGGGCCCCGAGCTCGGAGAGCTGCTGGTCGTAACCGTCGCCCTCGGAGATGGCCTTCTGGAAGATCGACGGGTTGGTGGTGACGCCCACGACGTGCTGCTGGTCGATCAGTTCGGCGAGGTTGCCGGACGTGATCCGCTTGCGCGACAGGTCGTCCAGCCAGATCGCTACGCCTTCTTCGGAGAGGCGCTTGAGTGCGTCTGTCATGGAAATTGCATCTCCTACGTGTCGTTTGTCAGCGTCAGCTCTGGGCGGCGGCGATGGATTCCCTGGCCTTGGCGGCCACATTCTCGGCAGTGAAACCGAACTCCTGGAAGAGCACCTTGCCGTCGGCGGAAGCCCCGAAGTGCTCCAGGGAAACGATGCGACCCGCGTCCCCGACGAACCGGTACCAGGTCAGACCGATTCCGGCCTCGACGGCCACCCGCGCCTTCACGGACGGCGGAAGCACGCTGTCCCGGTACCCCTGGTCCTGCGCCTCGAACCACTCCACACACGGCATCGACACGACCCGGGTGGGCACGCCCGCGGCCTGGAGCCGCTCACGCGCCTCCACCGCCACATGCACCTCGGAACCGGTGCCGATCAGGATGACCTCGGGCGCCGCGTCCGCTCCGTCGGAGCCCTCGGCCTCGAAGAGCACGTAGCCGCCCTTGGCGGCGTCCTCGTTCGCCTCGTACGTCGGCACGCCCTGGCGGGTCAGCGCGAAGCCGTGCGGGGCGCCCTCGCCGTAGACCTTGGTGTAGCGGCGCAGGACCTCGCGCCAGGCGATCGCGGTCTCGTTGGCGTCGGCCGGGCGGATCACGTTCAGGCCCGGGATGGCGCGCAGCGAGGCGAGGTGCTCGACCGGCTGGTGGGTGGGGCCGTCCTCGCCGAGACCGACGGAGTCGTGCGTCCACACGTAGGTCACCGGCAGGTGCATCAGCGCCGACAGGCGTACGGCGTTGCGCATGTAGTCGGAGAAGACGAGGAACGTGCCGCCGTAGGCACGGGTGTTGCCGTGCAGGGTGATGCCGTTCAGCTCCGCGGCCATGGCGTGCTCGCGGATGCCGAAGTGGATCGTGCGGCCGTACGGGTCCGCCTCCGGCAGCGGGTTGTCCGCCGGCAGGAACGACGACGTCTTGTCGATCGTGGTGTTGTTCGAGCCCGCGAGGTCGGCGGAGCCGCCCCACAGCTCGGGGATGACCGCGCCGAGCGCCTGGAGCACCTTGCCGGACGCGGCACGCGTGGCGACCGCCGTGCCGGTCTCGAAGACCGGGAGCTTCTCCTCCCAGCCGGCCGGCAGCTCGCCCGCGGCGATGCGGTCGTACTCGGCGGCGCGCTCGGGGTTGTCGGTCCGCCACTGCTGGTACGACTTCTCCCACGCGGCCTTCGCCTCCTGCCCGCGCTCCAGCGCCTGACGGGTGTGGTCCAGCACCTCGTCGGAGACGTCGAAGGACTTCTCCGGGTCGAAGCCGAGGACCCGCTTGGTGGCGGCGACCTCGTCGGCGCCGAGCGCCGAGCCGTGCGCGGCCTCGGTGTTCTGCGCGTTCGGGGCCGGCCAGGCGATGATCGAGCGCATCGCGATGAACGACGGCTTGTCCGTCACCTTCTTCGCGGCCTCGACGGCGTCGTAGAGGGCGTGCGGGTCGAGGTCGCCGTCGGGCTTCGGGGCGACGCGCTGCACGTGCCAGCCGTACGCCTCGTAGCGCTTGACGGTGTCCTCGGAGACGGCCGTCTCGGTGTCGCCCTCGATCGAGATGTGGTTGTCGTCCCACAGCAGGATCAGGTTGCCCAGCCGCTGGTGGCCGGCGAGCGAGGAGGCCTCGGCGGAGATGCCCTCCTGGAGGCAGCCGTCACCGGCGATGGCGAAGATGAAGTGGTCGAACGGGGACTCGCCCGACGGGGCGTCCGGGTCGAACAGACCGCGCTCGTAGCGGGCGGCCATCGCCATGCCCACCGCGTTGGCGACACCCTGGCCCAGCGGGCCGGTCGTCGTCTCCACACCGGTGGTGTGCCCGTACTCGGGGTGCCCCGGGGTCTTGGAGCCCCAGGTGCGGAAGGCTTCGAGGTCAGCCAGCTCCAGGCCGAAACCAGCCAGGTAGAGCTGTGTGTAGAGGGTCAGGGACGAGTGACCGGCGGACAGCACGAAGCGGTCGCGTCCCACCCAGTCGGCGTCCGCCGGGTCGTGCCGCATCACCTTCTGGAAGAGGGTGTAGGCGGCCGGGGCCAGGCTCATCGCCGTACCGGGATGGCCGTTGCCGACCTTCTGTACGGCATCGGCGGCCAGGACGCGGGCGGTGTCGACGGCCCGCTGGTCCAACTCGGTCCAGTCGAGGTCTGTTGTGGTCGGCTTGGTGCTCACCCTGAGTCAGGGCTCCTCTCCACATGTCACGCATGTCGAATGCCGGTGCACGCGGCGCCCACCGGCCTTTGTCGAGCCTACCCCTGTGAGAACGCGCATTTTTTCGAGTCATTCCAGACTGCCGGGACTCTCGGGGATCCGCCTCCCGGCCGCTCCGGACCGTGTTCGGCAACTGAATACGCAGCCGCTCGTTCGAGTGCTCAACAGAGGGGGGACAAGCTCTTCCGAAGACGCCGTCCAACACGACCCCACCCCCGCGAATGTCCGGGTCTGGGCAACGTCTACAGTGGCGTGGTACGCGTGAGCCTTTACCCGCACTTCACATGGGCAGGCTCGCTGGGAGTCTCTGTCAGGGGTGTGCGTGACGGCCGTCGAATCCCGTCCAGCGGGGCAACTCGGGACGAGTAGCAGCCCGAGCCGGCGGCCGTTCGGGGCCCGGGTCAAGGCGTTCGTGGCGTTGACCAAGCCGCGGATCATCGAACTGCTGCTGATCACCACGGTCCCGGTGATGTTCCTCGCCCAGCAGGGCGTTCCCGACCTCGGTCTGGTGCTGCTCACCTGTGTCGGCGGCTACCTCTCCGCGGGCGGCGCCAACGCGCTGAACATGTACATCGACCGCGACATCGACGCCCTCATGGACCGCACCTCGCAGCGCCCCCTCGTCACCGGGATGGTCAGCCCCCGCGAGTGCCTCGTCTTCGGCATCGCCCTGGCGGTCGGCTCGACCCTGCTGTTCGGCCTGACCGTCAACTGGCTCTCCGCCTGGCTCTCCCTCGCGGCGCTCCTCTTCTACGTCGTCGTCTACACGATGATCCTCAAGCGGCGTACGTCGCAGAACATCGTGTGGGGCGGTATCGCCGGCTGCCTCCCGGTGCTGATCGGCTGGTCCTCGGTGACGGACTCCATGTCGTGGGCGCCGGTCGTCCTCTTCCTGGTGATGTTCTTCTGGACGCCGCCGCACTACTGGCCGCTCTCCATGAAGGTGCGGGACGACTACGCGCGCGTGGGCGTGCCGATGCTGCCGGTCGTCGCCTCCAACAAGGTGGTCGCGCGGCAGATCGTCATCTACAGCTGGGTGATGGTCGCCGTCTCCCTGCTGCTCACGCCGCTCGGTTACACAGGCTGGTTCTACACCCTGGTGGCGCTGCTGGCCGGCGGCTTCTGGCTGTGGGAGGCGCACGGCCTGCAGAACCGCGCCAAGGCCGAGGTGACCGGCGGCAAGCTCAAGGAGATGCGCCTGTTCCACTGGTCGATCACCTACGTCTCCATTCTGTTCGTGGCGGTCGCCGTGGACCCGTTCCTGCGCTAGGACGTGCCCGCGCCCGGGAGGCCTTCGGGCACCCGGGCCTCGCCACTCTGGCTACCCGCCGGTAGCATCCTGCTCATGGCAGACACGCAGCAGGTTGACGCGAAGGCCGAGCGCACGGTGGCCCGGCTCGCCCGGCAGATCTCCGGCTTCGTCAAGGAGCACGGCGGGGCCGAGGGCCAGATCTCCTACCTGGGCGAACGCGGCGCCCGTATCGTCCTCGTCGCCGAGAACGGCACCTGGGGCGACGTGGTGGCCCCCTCCTACGAACTCGCCGAGCGGGCCGTGGCGAAGTCCGGCATCACCGTGCACGAGTCCTTCGACGGCGCGTTCGCGGCGAAGGTGCGGACCGGACCCTACGAGTGGAAGCGCATGGCGGGCATCCAGCTCGGCGCCCCGAGCAACGGCTGACGGCGCTCGCCCTTTCGTACGGGGTGTGAGCGAGCAACACCTGAAACCGAGTCACCCGTTAGGACCTTGAGAACACACGGTCCACCCACGGGAGCCCGGATGATCGAAACGCCGTCCCTCGTGGACCAGTACTGCCACGGCGTACTGAGAACGGAGCTGGGTCTCGGCACCTTCGAGGCCCAGCTGGCCCGCACCGAGGGCCCGCCCGCCCCGGGCACCACCCTGTTCGACACCCAGACCGGTTTCGCCGTACGACGCTGGTGTCCGCCCCTGCTCGGCCTGGAGCCGCACTGTCCCCCCGCCCGCTACCTCGCCCGCCGTCGTGAACTCGGCGTACTGGAAGCGGGCCGCAGGCTGCTGCGCGGCAGCGGCATCACGACGTACCTCGTCGACACCGGTCTGCCCGGCGACCTGACCGGCCCCGCGGAGATGGCGTCGACGGGCCAGGCGCAGACACGGGAGGTCGTCCGGCTGGAGCTCCTCGCCGAACAGGTCGCCGACACCTCCGGCACCGTCGAGTCGTTCCTCGCCAACCTCGCCGAGTCGGTGCACGGCGCCGCCGCCACCGCGGTCGCCTTCACCTCCGTGGCGGGCGTACGGCACGGCCTGGCACTCGCGCCGGAGCCGCCCGGACCCGGCGAGGTACGCGGCGCGGCGGCCCGCTGGCTGGCCGGGCGCCGGGTCGGCGGGGAGCTGAGCGACCCGGTCCTGCTCAGACACCTGCTGTGGATCGCCGTCGCCTCCGGCCTGCCCCTGCAACTCCACGCCGGGCTCGGCGAACCGGGCCTGCGCATCGACCGCACCGACCCGGTCCTGCTCACCGGCTTCGTCCGCGCGACGGCCGGGCTCGGCACCGACCTGGTCCTGCTGCACGGCTACCCCTACCACCGGCACGCGGCCCACCTCGCGGGCGTCTTCCCGCACGTCTACGCCGACTCGGGGGCGGCCCTCGTCCGCACCGGTGCCCGGGCCGCGACGGTCCTCGCCGAGATCCTGGAGCTGGCCCCCTTCGGCAAGATCCTCTTCTCCACCGGCGCGCACGGACTCCCCGAACTGCACGTCGTGGGCGCCCGGCTGTTCCGCGAGGCGCTGGGCCGGGTGCTCGGCACCTGGGTCGCCGAGGGCGCCTGGTCGCTCGCCGACGCGCAGCGGGTCGCGGGCCTGATCGCGGCCGGCAACGCACGCCGGGTGTACGCCCTGGAGTGAGCCGTCGGCGCGGTCCACAATGGCCCGATGTCGACCGACGCGCTGCTCGACCGTTTCCTCGACGCTCTGGCGCCGCTGGCTCCCGTCGCCGTCTGGGCCCACGGCTCGCTCGCCGGGGGCGACTACCAGGAGGGCCGCAGTGACCTCGACCTGATCGCGGTCCTCGACGATCCCCTGAGCCCGCGCACCGTACGCCGGGTCGTCACCCTGCACCGCGCGCTGCGCGCCGAGCCGCTCGCCACGAAGCTGCACTGCAGCTATATGGCCCCGGAGGCGCTGGACGACCCCGGCCTGCCGCACCTCACCTGGGCGCACGACCATGTGCTGCGCCGCCCGGTCACCCCCGTCACCCGGCGCGAACTGCACGCGTTCGGGCGGGTGTTGCACGGCCCGGCACCGGCGCGGCTGCTGCCGCCCGTGCCGGACCCGGAGCTGGCCGCCTTCGTCGTACGCGACCAGCGGGAGTTCTGGCGGCCGGCGGTGGACACCGCCCGGCTGTGGCGGCAGGACGTGTGGGTCGACCTCGGGCTGCTCACCTTCGCCCGGGCGACCGTCACCCTGCGGGAGGGCAGGCTGGTCTCCAAGCGGCAGGCCCTGGCCGAACTGCCGGCGCTCGGCGCCCCGGTGCCGGTCGTCGAGGACATCCGGCGGCGGCGCTACGAGGAGCCCGCGCCGGCCGCCGGCGAGTGGCTCGGCCGCCGGGCCGCGCTGACCCGGGACTATCTGGGCCCGGCGATCGACGCGCTGGTGGCCGCCCACGGGTGACTCACGCGCGCGTGGGCACCGTCGCCTCCGCCGAGGGGCCCGGCAGCCCGGTCACCGTCTCCGGGCGCTCGCGGAGGGCAAGCAGCACCCGCAGGACGCCGATCCACACCAGGCAGGAGCCCAGCATGTGGAGGGCGACCAGGGCCTCGGGGAGGTTGGTGAAGTACTGGACGTAGCCGATGACGCCCTGGGAGAGCAGGATCAGGAAGAGCTCGCGGGTGCGGTCCAGGGGGCCCTTGGGGGCGTCGACCGCCTTGAGGACGAACCACAGGGCGAACGTCAGCGTGACCACGATCCAGGCCAGCACGGCGTGCAGCTTGGCCACCGTCTCCCAGTCGATGGGGATGCGGTCGACCTCCTGGGAGTCGCCCGCGTGCGGACCCGCGCCGGTCACCACCGTGCCGACCGCGATCAGCAGGACGGAAGCGGTGACCAGGAACCACACCAGTTGCTGGACGGACTTGCCGACCAGCGGCTTGGGCTCCCCGTCGCCCTCCCGGGTGCGCTGCCACATCAGCGTGGCGACCGCGATCAGCGCCGAGGAGAGCAGGAAGTGGGCCGCGACCGTGTACGGGTTGAGGCCGACGAGGACGACGATGCCGCCGAGCACCGCGTTGCTCATCACGATCCAGAACTGCGCCCAGCCGAGCCGGGTCGTACCGCGCCGCCACGGCTTGCGCGAGCGCGCGGCGATGATCGCCCAGCCGACGGCGGCGCAGAGGACGTAGGTCAGCATGCGGTTGCCGAACTCGATGGCGCCGTGGAAGCCCATCGCGCTCGTCGTGGTCAGCGAGTCGTCCGTGCACTTGGGCCAGGTCGGGCAGCCGAGCCCGGAGCCCGTCAGCCGCACGGCACCGCCGGTGACCACGATGACCACCGACATGACGAGCGCGGCGAGCGCCGCCCGCCGGACCGTCCGGGGCTGCGGGGTCCAGCGTGCGGCGATGAAGGCGAGGGGGTTGCGCGCGGCGGATACGACGTCGGCACGGGTCACGTTGGGCACGCGTCCCATCGTAAAGGGCCGCTTGTGCACGCGTTCACGAGGGGGCCGGGACACGGGAGACCGCATGGCACCGCGGCCCGCGGCTCGGCAGCCCCGCTACTCCCAGCGGAAGAACCGCCCGGCGGCGGCCAGCGCCACCACGGCCCACCCGCCGAGGATCCCCAGGTCGCCCCAGGGCATCCCCGCGCCGTGCTGGAGCACGTCGCGCAGACCGTCCGAGAGGGCCGCGATCGGCAGCAGGCCGAGCACGTCCTGGGCGGCCGGGGGGAACTTGTCCATCGGGACGATGACCCCGCCGCCCACCAGGAGCAGCAGGAAGACCAGGTTCGCGGCGGCCAGCGTCGCCTCCGCCTTCAGGGTGCCCGCCATCAGCAGGCCGAGGCCGGAGAAGGCCGCCGTGCCGAGGACCAGCAGGAGCAGCACGGCGAGCGGGTCGCCGTGCGGGGACCAGCCGAGCGCGAAGGCGATCGCCGTCAGCAGGATGATCTGGAGGACCTCCGTGACCAGCACCGACGCGGTCTTCGCGGCCATCAGGCCCCAGCGGGGGAGCGGCGAGGACGCGAGCCGCTTGAGCACGCCGTAGCGGCGCTCGAAGCCCGTGGCGATCGCCTGGCCGGTGAACGCCGTCGACATCACCGCGAGGGCGAGGATGCCCGGGGTGAGGAAGTCCACGGAGCTGCCCTTGCCGGTGTCCACGATGTCCACCGAGCTGAACAGGACCAGCAGCAGCGTCGGGATCACCACCGTCAGCAGCAGCTGCTCACCGTTGCGCAGCAGCATCCTCGTTTCGAGGACCGCCTGCGTCACGATCATGCGGGGGAGCGGCGCCGCGCCCGGCCTGGGCGTGTAGGCGCCGGTGCCGGCGGCGGTCGTCATGAGCGCAACTCCTTGCCCGTGAGCTCCAGGCCGTGTCTTCCCGGGGGACGACCCCCGGACGCCCGGCGGAGTCCGGTGTTTGCCGGAATCATGAACGCAACTCCTTGCCCGTGAGCTCCAGAAAGACGTCTTCGAGTGTGTGCCGTTCGACCGCGATCCGCTCCGGCATCACCCCGTGCTGCGCGCACCAGGACGTGACCGTGGCGAGCAGCTGGGGATCGACCTTGCCGCCGACGCGGTAGGCGCCCGGGGTCAGCTCGACGGCCGTGCAGTCGGCCGGGAGCGCCTTCAGCAGGGACCCCACGTCCAGGCCGGGCCGGCCGCTGAACCGCAGGGTGTTCTCGGCCCCGCCCCGGCACAGCTCCTCCGGGGAGCCGTGGGCGACGACCCGGCCGGCGTCGATGATCGCCACGTCGTCGGCGAGCTGCTCGGCCTCGTCCATGTGGTGCGTGGTGAGGATGACCGAGACGCCGTCGGCGCGCAGGTCGCGCACCAGGTCCCAGGTGGACCGGCGGGCCTGCGGGTCGAGACCGGCTGTCGGCTCGTCCAGGAAGACCAGCTCGGGACGGCCCACGACGGCCATCGCCAGGGCGAGCCGCTGCTGCTGGCCGCCGGAGAGCCGCCGGTAGGCCGTCCGGCCGCAGCCGCCCAGCCCCAGCCGCTCGATCAGCGCGTCGACGTCCAGTGGATGCGCGTGCAGCCGGGCCACGTGGCGGAGCATCTCGTCGGCCCTGGCGCCCGAGTAGACGCCGCCGGACTGGAGCATGACCCCGATCCGGGGCCGCAGGGCGGAGGAGTCACGGACCGGGTCGAGGCCCAGGACGCGCACCGTGCCGGAGTCCGGCCTCCGGTACCCCTCGCAGGTCTCGACCGTGGTCGTCTTGCCCGCCCCGTTGGGGCCGAGCACGGCGGTGACACCCGTCTTGGCCACCAGGTCGAGGCCGTCCACCGCGGTCTTCGTGCCGTACCGCTTCACCAGGGCCTGGACCTGGACCACGGGCTCGCTTCGCATGGTCCCTCAGTCTAGGTACGCGGCCGTTGCCTCAGGAGCGGGGGTCGTCCCTCCGCTCGGAGGGGGCCGGATGCGTGCGAGGGTCCGGGAAGTCGTCGTCGCGGGGACGGTGGGTCGCCAGCCACCGCTCCGCGTACGCCACGGCGTCCGCCACCGGGAACAGCCGCGCGTCGGCGGCGCCCACCGTCGCGCGGACGACGGGACGGTCCCGTTCGAAGTCGTGGCCCAGTTCGTCGAAACGGTCCGAGGTGATCGACACCTCGGTCACCGACTCCCAGCCGTCCGGGCCCGGCCGCCCCGACTCCACCAGCGGGGAGGGGATGCGGTACTCGGCGAGGTGGAAGGCCGTGCACGTGTCGTAGCCGGCGCCGAGCAGCAGCACGCGCGCGTGCAGGGCCTCCAGACGGGCCAGCGGGCTGCGCTCGCCGAGCCGGCAGTCCGGCGCGTGGCCCCGGGTGACCGTTCCGGCCCGGGCGCCGATGGCGGCGAACGACGTCAGGGGGTGCGCGCTGCGCAGGGCGCCGGGCCAGGTGCGGACGGTCTCCGGGATGACGCCCACCCCCCGCGAGGGGGTGACGAGGGGGTCGTAGGGCGGCATGGTGGCGCGGATCGTCGGCCACCACTCGCTGGGGACGGGCGGGTTTCCCCAGGTGGCCGGGTCGGAGAGGTCACCGGACTGGGTGGGGACCACCAGGGTGCCGGCCGGGCCGAGCGCGTCGAGGAGTCCCTGGACGACGGCGACGGCCCCTCCACAGACCCAGCCGAGTGAGCTGAGGGAGGTGTGCACGAGGAGGATCTCGCCGGGGCGCACGCCCAGCGTGCGGACCTCGTCGGCGAGTGTGTGCCGGGTCACAAGAGGGCCGGTCGCAGGGGGTGTGGCCATGGTGCCGGAGTGTCCCGGAAAGGGGCGGGCCGCGCCACCCGGTTGATCGATCAAAGATCGTTTCCCCAGGTCGGATTAGGTTTGCCTAAGTGATGCAGCGCACCGCCGTCGTTCCGGACGCGGGTTGCCTGCCTCAGAGGAATTACGCAACAATGGCGTTGTGAAAAACGTTGGCGAGGCTCCGCAGGAGGAACTCGCGACCGGTGAGCGGTCCACCCGCAACCGTGTCGCGCGCTCCATCCTGGACCACGGCCCGTCGACCGTGACCGACCTCGCGGGGCGGCTGGGCCTCACCCAGGCCGCCGTACGCCGCCACCTCGACACGCTCGCCGCCGACGCCGTCGTGGAAGCCCGGGAACAGCGGGTCTACGGAGCGCGCACGCGCGGCCGGCCCGCCAAGGTGTTCGCCCTGACCGACTGCGGCCGGGACGCCTTCGACCAGTCCTACGACAAGCTCGCCGCCGACGCGCTGCGCTGGATCGCCGCCCGCGAGGGCGGGGACGAGGCACTCGTCGCCTTCGCCCGCTCCCGGATGGCCGCCCAGGCCGCCGTCTACCGCCGGGTGATCGAGGCCGCGGCCCCCGAGGAGCGCACGGAAGCGCTGGCCAAGGCCCTGAGCGCGGACGGGTACGCTGCTACGGCGCGTAGCGCGCCCCTTCCGCAGCGGGGCGAGCAGCTGTGCCAGCACCACTGCCCGGTCGCCCATGTCGCCGGACAGTTCCCGCAGCTGTGCGAGGCGGAGACCGAGATCTTCTCCCAGCTGCTCGGCACGCATGTGCAGCGGCTGGCCACCATCGCCCACGGCGACGGCGTATGCACGACGTTCATCCCCAAGACCACCGACCACGCATCCGCAAGCACCGCCGGGAGGAACCCCGCATGACGCTCCCCATCGAGGAGACCGCCCACCCCGAGCTCGAGGGTCTGGGCACGTACGAATACGGCTGGGCCGACTCCGACGTGGCCGGTGCCTCCGCCAAGCGCGGCATCAACGAGGACGTCGTCCGAGACATCTCCGGGAAGAAGAGCGAGCCGGAGTGGATGACCAAGCTCCGTCTCAAGGGCCTGCGCCTGTTCGAGAAGAAGCCCATGCCCAACTGGGGTTCGGACCTCTCCGGCATCGACTTCGACAACATCAAGTACTTCGTGCGCTCCACGGAGAAGCAGGCGGAGTCCTGGGAGGACCTGCCCGAGGACATCAAGAACACGTACGACAAGCTCGGCATCCCCGAGGCGGAGAAGCAGCGCCTCGTCTCCGGTGTCGCGGCCCAGTACGAGTCCGAGGTCGTCTACCACCAGATCCGCGAGGACCTGGAGGAGCAGGGCGTCATCTTCCTCGACACCGACACCGCCCTGAAGGAGCACCCGGAGCTCTTCAAGGAGTACTTCGGCACGGTCATCCCGGTCGGCGACAACAAGTTCGCCTCGCTCAACACGGCCGTGTGGTCCGGCGGTTCCTTCATCTACGTGCCCAAGGGCGTCCAGGTCGAGATCCCGCTCCAGGCCTACTTCCGCATCAACACGGAGAACATGGGCCAGTTCGAGCGGACGCTGATCATCGTCGACGAGGACGCCTACGTCCACTACGTCGAGGGCTGTACGGCGCCGATCTACAAGTCGGACTCCCTGCACTCCGCGGTGGTCGAGATCATCGTGAAGAAGGGCGCCCGCTGCCGTTACACGACCATCCAGAACTGGTCGAACAACGTCTACAACCTGGTCACCAAGCGCGCCGTGGCGTACGAGGGCGCGACCATGGAGTGGATCGACGGCAACATCGGCTCCAAGGTCACCATGAAGTACCCGGCCGTCTACCTGATGGGCGAGCACGCCAAGGGCGAGACCCTCTCCATCGCCTTCGCCGGCGAGGGCCAGCATCAGGACGCCGGCTCCAAGATGGTCCACATGGCGCCGAACACGTCCTCCAACATCGTCTCCAAGTCGGTGGCGCGCGGCGGCGGCCGTACCTCCTACCGCGGTCTCGTCGAGATCGGCGAGGGCGCCCACGGCTCTAAGTCGAACGTGCTGTGCGACGCGCTCCTCGTCGACACCATCTCCCGCTCGGACACGTACCCGTACGTCGACGTCCGCGAGGACGACGTCTCCATGGGCCACGAGGCGACCGTCTCCAAGGTCTCCGATGACCAGCTCTTCTACCTGATGAGCCGCGGCCTGAGCGAGTTTGAGGCGATGGCGATGATCGTGCGCGGCTTCGTCGAGCCGATCGCCAAGGAGCTGCCCATGGAGTACGCGCTGGAGCTCAACCGGCTGATCGAGCTGCAGATGGAAGGCTCGGTCGGCTGACCCGGCCCACCGGCCAGCACTCTTCTTGACTTCAGAAAGCGAGCACTACGACAGCCATGGCTGAGGCTCAGAACTCCACGGTGGGGTCCTCCACCACCGCCGGATCGATCGCGGTGGCCGCCGAGTCGACCGTCGCCACGCGCATGAGCGGGCCCCCCTCCTTCGACGTGGCGGACTTCCCCGTCCCCCACGGCCGCGAGGAGGAGTGGCGGTTCACCCCGCTGGAGCGCCTGCGCGGGCTGCACGACGGCACCGCGGTCGCCACCGGCGACGGCGTCAAGGTGGACGTCCGGGCCCCCGACGGCGTCATCGTCGAGACCGTGGGCCGCGACGACGCGCGCCTCGGCCGGGCCGGCACCCCCGTGGACCGCGTCGCCGCCCAGGCGTACTCGGCGTTCGAGAAGGCCGGCGTGATCACCGTCCCCAAGGAGACGGTCCTCACCGAGCCGATCCGGATCGCCGTGCACGGCGAGGGCGGCACCGCCTACGGCCACCAGGTCATCGAGCTGGGAGCCTTCGCCGAGGCCGTCGTCGTCATCGACCACACCGGTGACGCCGTGCTCGCCGCCAACGTGGACTACGTCCTCGGTGACGGGGCCCGGCTGAGCGTCGTCTCCGTCCAGGACTGGGACGACAAGGCCGTCCACGTCGGCCAGCACAACGCGCTGATCGGCCGCGACGCCACCTTCAAGTCGTTCATCGTCACCTTCGGCGGCGACCTGGTCCGGCTGCACCCGCGCGTGACCTACGCCGGCAGCGGCGGCGAGGCCGAGCTGTTCGGCCTGTACTTCACCGACGCGGGCCAGCACCAGGAGCACCGCCTCCTGGTCGACCACAACACCCCGCACTGCAAGTCCAACGTGATGTACAAGGGCGCCCTCCAGGGCGAGAGGGCCCACGCGGTGTGGATCGGTGACGTGCTCATCGAGGCCAAGGCCGAGGGCACCGACACCTACGAGATGAACCGCAACCTGGTGCTGACCGACGGCGCCCGGGTCGACTCGGTGCCGAACCTGGAGATCGAGACCGGCGAGATCGTCGGCGCCGGACACGCCTCCGCGACCGGCCGCTTCGACGACGAGCAGCTCTTCTACCTGATGGCCCGCGGCATCCCGGCCGACGAGGCCCGCCGCCTCGTCGTCCGCGGCTTCTTCGCCGAACTGGTCCAGCAGATCGGCGTCGACGACATCGAAGAGCGCCTTCTCGTCCGGATCGACGAGGAGCTGGAGGCGTCGCTCTGATGACGTTCCTGCGCGCCTGCGGGCTGAGCGAGCTGGCGGAGGACGCCCCGAAACGGGTGGAACTCGACGGCACCCCGGTCTCGGTCGTCCGTTCCGGGGGAGAGGTGTTCGCGATCAACGACATCTGCTCGCACGCCAACGTCTCGCTCTCCGAGGGCGAGGTGGAGGACTGCCAGATCGAGTGCTGGCTGCACGGCTCGGCGTTCGACCTGCGCACCGGCAAGCCGTCGGGCCTTCCCGCCACCCGCCCCGTGCCCGTATATCCCGTAAAGATCGAAGGGGACGACGTGTTCGTCTCCCTCACCCAGGAGCCTTGAGGAACCCATGGCAACGCTTGAAATCCACGACCTGCACGTCACCGTCGAGGCCGACAACGCCACGAAGGAGATCCTCAAGGGCGTCGACCTCACCGTGAAGCAGGGCGAGACGCACGCCATCATGGGCCCCAACGGCTCCGGCAAGTCGACCCTCGCCTACTCGCTCGCGGGCCACCCCAAGTACACGATCACCGGCGGCACCGTCACCCTCGACGGCGAGGACGTCCTGGAGATGTCCGTCGACGAGCGTGCCCGCGCCGGCCTGTTCCTGGCGATGCAGTACCCGGTGGAGATCCCCGGCGTCTCCGTCTCCAACTTCCTGCGTACGTCCGCCACCGCCGTCCGCGGCGAGGCCCCCAAGCTGCGGACCTGGGTCAAGGAGGTCAGGGAGACCATGGAGCGCCTCTCCATGGACCCCGCCTTCGCCGAGCGGAACGTCAACGAGGGCTTCTCCGGCGGTGAGAAGAAGCGGCACGAGATCCTCCAGCTCGAACTGCTCAAGCCGAAGATCGCGATCCTCGACGAGACCGACTCCGGCCTGGACGTCGACGCCCTGCGTGTCGTCTCCGAGGGCGTCAACCGCGTCCGCGAGGCCGGTGACGTCGGCACCCTGCTCATCACCCACTACACGCGCATCCTGCGCTACATCAAGCCCGACTTCGTGCACGTCTTCTCCGGCGGCCGGATCGTGGAGTCCGGCGGCGCCGAACTCGCCGACAAGCTGGAGAACGAGGGCTACGAGACCTACACGAAGAGTGGCCCCGTGAGCGGAGCGCACTCAGGGAAGGAAGTAGCGTGACTGTGGCCCGCCAGGGGCTCTCCGGCCTCCTCGACACCGAGGCGATCCGCAAGGACTTCCCCATCCTGGACCGTCAGGTCCACGACGGCCGGAAGCTCGTCTACCTGGACAACGCGGCGACCTCGCAGAAGCCGCGCCAGGTCCTCGACGCCCTGAACGAGTACTACGAGCGCTACAACGCCAACGTCCACCGCGGTGTGCACGTGCTCGCCGAGGAGGCCACGGCGCTGTACGAGGGCGCGCGCGACAAGGTCGCCGCGTTCATCAACGCGCCCAGCCGCGACGAGGTGATCTTCACCAAGAACGCCTCCGAGTCGCTGAACCTCGTGGCCAACATGCTCGGCTGGGCCGACGAGCCCTACCGGGTCGACCACGAGACCGAGATCGTCATCACCGAGATGGAGCACCACTCCAACATCGTGCCCTGGCAGCTGCTCTCGCAGCGCACGGGCGCGAAGCTCAAGTGGTTCGGCCTCACGGACGACGGCCGCCTCGACCTGTCCAACATCGAGGAGGTCATCACCGAGCGGACGAAGATCGTCTCCTTCGTGCTGGTCTCCAACATCCTGGGCACGGTCAACCCGGTCGAGAAGATAGTGCGCCGCGCGCAGGAGGTCGGGGCCCTGGTCCTGATCGACGCCTCGCAGGCCGCGCCGCACATGCCCCTGGACGTACAGGCGCTCCAGGCCGACTTCGTGGCCTTCACCGGCCACAAGATGTGCGGCCCGACCGGCATCGGCGTCCTCTGGGGCCGGCAGGAGCTCCTGGAGGACCTGCCCCCGTTCCTGGGCGGCGGCGAGATGATCGAGACCGTGTCGATGCACTCGTCGACCTACGCTCCCGCCCCGCACAAGTTCGAGGCGGGCACTCCGCCGATCGCGCAGGCGGTCGGTCTGGGCGCGGCGATCGACTACCTCTCGGCGATCGGCATGGACAAGATCCTCGCCCATGAGCACGCGCTCACCGAGTACGCGGTACGGCGGCTCGGGGAGGTGCCCGGCCTGCGGATCATCGGCCCGGCCACGGCCGAGGACCGCGGCGCGGCGATCTCCTTCACGCTCGGTGACATCCACCCGCACGACGTGGGTCAGGTCCTCGACGAGCAGGGCATCGCGGTCCGGGTCGGCCACCACTGCGCACGGCCGGTCTGCCTGCGCTACGGAATTCCTGCGACCACGCGAGCGTCGTTCTATCTGTACTCCACGCCCGCCGAGATCGACGCACTGGTCGACGGACTGGAGCACGTCCGGAACTTCTTCGGCTGAGGGGCTGGCTGAGACCGTGCTGGCAGAGACGCGAGGGTGGTTGGTGTGAAGCTGGATTCGATGTACCAGGAAGTCATCCTGGACCACTACAAGCACCCGCACGGGCGGGGCTTGCGGGATGGCGACGTTGAGGTGCACCACGTCAACCCGACGTGCGGCGACGAGATCACGCTGCGCGTGAAGTACGACGGCACGACGGTCAGCGATGTCTCCTACGAGGGGCAGGGCTGCTCGATCAGCCAGGCCTCGGCCTCCGTACTGAACGAGTTGCTCGTCGGCAGGGACCTGTCCGACGCGCAGAAGATCCAGGAGACCTTCCTGGAGCTGATGCAGTCCAAGGGCAGGATCGAGCCCGACGACGCGATGGCGGAGGTGCTGGAGGACGCGGTCGCGTTCGCCGGTGTCTCCAAGTACCCGGCACGGGTGAAGTGCGCCCTCCTGAGCTGGATGGCGTGGAAGGACGCGACGGCCCAGGCCCTGGGCGGAGCCGACGCCGAAAGGAAGACCGCATGAGCGAGACCATCGAGATCAAGCCCGCCTCCGAGGAGGAGGTCCGCGAGGCCCTGCTGGACGTCGTCGACCCCGAACTGGGCATCGACGTCGTCAACCTCGGTCTGATCTACGGCGTCCACGTCGACGACGCGAACATCGCCACCATCGACATGACCCTGACGTCGGCGGCCTGCCCGCTGACGGACGTCATCGAGGACCAGGCCAAGTCCGCCACGGACGGCCTCGTCAGCGAACTCCGCATCAACTGGGTGTGGATGCCGCCGTGGGGCCCGGACAAGATCACGGACGACGGGCGGGAGCAGTTGCGGGCGCTGGGTTTCAACGTCTGAGACTTACACGTACCGAAGAAGCGGCGGCACCCGGCGGGCCGCCCCGGCTGGTCCATCGGCACCAGCAGGAAGCCCAGCCCGTGGTGGTGCCGCGACCCCGCCTCGGTCCGCGCCAGCACGAAACACCAG